>NZ_JAENRY010000006.1 GCF_016612545.1 Streptomyces sp. MBT65
GTTTGTGGGCGGCGACCAGGGTGTGCGAGAGCGTGAGGGCGGGGGTGAGCAGGGGGCGGCCGTGGGCGAAGCCGTCGATGGGCAGGCCGGTCCAGTTGATGCCCTCGATGACGATGAGCAGGTTCGGGTCGGCCTCGGTGAGGATGCGGTCGGCGGCGAGCTGGGCGGCGGCGAACCAGTCGTGCGCGTCGCCGCTGCCCCAGTTCGGGTCGTCCCAGACGTCACGGCGTACCTCGTTGTAGAGGTCGGCTCCCACCACCCGGGGGTCGGCGGCGTAGCGGCGGGCCATGAACACCCAGTCGTCGGCCCACTGTTGGGTGGACTGGCTGCTGTTCCACCGCTCGTTGCCGTCGACCCCGCAGCACCAACGGGACGTGTTGGTGTGGTTGTTGAGGATGACGGCGAAGTCGGCCGAGGTCAGCGCGGAGACCACGGCGTCGTACACCTGGAGCGGAGTCCGGCCGCGCAACTGCGGGTTGGCCGCCACGGCGGCGTCCGGTACGGCGGTGGTGTCATGGATCATCGCGTTGGAGAACGGCAGCCGGATGCTGTTGATGCCCAACTTGCGGAAGTCGGACGTCAGTTGAGCCAGGGGGACGCGGTCCAGGCCCAGGGGGATGCCGTAGGAGTTCTGCCCGGCGTGGTGATTGGCGTTGTCGGCCTCGCTGCCGCTGCCCGTCCAGGAGCCCTGGGCGCCGTCCCAGTTGGCGGACTTCAGCCGGAAGCGGTTGCCGTTGGCGTCGACGATGTAGCGCCCGCGTGTGGACAGGGGCGGCTGCCAGGAGCCTTCGGCGGTGGCGGCCGGGGAGGCGTCCGCCGGAGCCGCTGAGGCCGTCCCGGCGGACGGGAACAGGAGGGAGGCACCCAGGACAAGCAGTGTCAGGTACCGGACAAGTCTCATCATGAAGTGCCCTCCGTGCTGATACCGGCAGATGGCGCTCCCGGCATGTGGGGGTAGCGGCGGCCGGTGGGAGACTACCGGCGACCTGTGGAACCGTCGACGGACAAAAGCGCCCAGTCGGCTTCGGTGTCCCGCGGGGTGTCGGTCGGGCGGGGCCGGCCCGCTCGATCGGACGAATGCGGTCGTGCGAGGTGGCCTCGCCGTGAGTCTTGTAGCCCACCTCTCGTGAATCTAGACTCAGGAAAAGTGAAGTCAGTTCAGTTCAGGTGGCGCGACATGTGCTGGGAGCAGACTCGTGATGGGTTCCTTGGACGGCAGGACCGTTCTCGTCACCGGCTCGGGGCAGGGCATCGGCAGGGCGATCGCCGTGCAGATGGCCCGGCAGGGCGCCGCCGCGGTGGCCGTCGCCGACCGGACCGAGGAGACCGCCGCCGAGACCGCCGACCTGGTGCGCGCCGCCGGGGCGCGGGCGGAGGTGATCGTCTGTGATCTGCGGGTGCGGGACGACATCGCCGGCATGGTGACGCGTACGGCGGAGCGTTTCGGCGGACTCGACGTCCTGGTCAACAACGCGGGCGTGATCGAGGCCGCGTTCACCGGCGCACCGGACCGTGGCGTCGACGCCCTCCCCGAGGAGGTCTGGGACGCGGTCTACGAGGTCAACCTCAAGGCGGTGTGGCTGGCGACCAAGTTCGCCGCACCGTATCTGCGCCGCTCACGGCGCGGGCCCTCGGTCGTCAACACCGCCTCCGTCTCCGGGCTCACCGGCTTCCCCAACGCCCCGGCCTACGGCGTCACCAAGGCCGGTGTCATCCATCTGACCAAGGTCACCGCGGTGGACCTGGCCCCGGTGCGCTGCAACTGCTTCTGTCCCGGTGTCATCGACACGCCGCTCGCCCAGGACTACTTCGCTGCCGCGAAGGACCGTGACGCCATGGAACACGAGCTGACCGCACCGCAGTTGGTGGAGCGCCTCGGACGTCCGGAGGAGGTCGCCAAGCTGGCGTGCTTCCTCGCCTCCGACGACGCCGCCTTCATCACGGGATCGTCCTACGTGATCGACGGCGGCGCCCTCGCTTGGCTCGGCGTACGGAACTGAGTTCCCCCGTAAGGGATGTGACGTCACATCAGAGAACGAGGAGGGCCGATGCAGCCGAGACTGGCAGGGAAGACGGCACTGGTGACCGGTGCCACGGGAGGCATCGGTGACGCCGTCGTGCGCAGGCTCGCGGCCGAGGGTGCGGCGGTCGTGGTGACCGACCTCGACGCCGAGCGCTGCGAGAAGCTCGCCGAGGAGGTCGGGGGCGGTGCCCTCGGAATGGCCCTGGACGTCGCGGACGAGTCGGTGTGGCAGGAGGTCGTCGGTGCTGCGACCGCCGCACTGGGCGAACTGAACGTGCTGGTCAACAATGCCGGGATCGCCACGATGCACACGGTGGAGACCGAGACCATGGACTCCTGGGAGCGGGTGCTCGGTGTGACCCAGACCGGTGTCTGGCTCGGCATGAAGCACGGCGGCCCGTCCATCGAACGCTCCGGCGGGGGCTCGATCGTCAACGTCGCGTCGATCTTCGGCACGGTCGGTGGCTTCGGCGCGCAGTTCTCGTACCACGCGGCCAAGGGCGCCGTACGCCTGATGACGAAGAACGCCGCGCTGCACTGGGCGAAGCGCGGCGTGCGGGTGAACTCACTTCATCCCGGTTTCATCGAGACGCCCCGGTCCCGTGAACTGTGGCGCGATACGCCCCGGTTGAGCGCCATGGTGGAGGGGACACCGCTCGGCCGGCTGGGCACGCCCGAGGAGGTGGCGGCCACGGTGGCCTTCCTCGCCTCCGACGACGCGAGCTTCATGACCGGGTCCGAGCTGTACGTCGACGGGGGCTGGACGGCGCGGTGAGCGGCCCTAACCAGGCGTCGCCGTATAGCGGTTGATCTCTTCGGACTGTGTGCGCCGGGCGCGTCCGCGGTCCGCCAGCACGTCCAGGTGCGCCGCCGTCTCGTTGACGGCGAGCATCTGGTCGAAGGCGCCGAGGTCCGCGAAGGGCACCTTGCGCCGGGTCCAGCCGAGGTCTCCCGCCACCTCGTACGCGGTGCGGGTGCGGTCGGCGAGGGCCGTCAGTGCCTCGGCGAGCCGGTCGTCGTGGTGGGCGAGCAACTCACCGACCCGGGCGTGGACGCTGTCGCCCACCGGGCCGTGCGCGGGCAGCAGTCGGGCGTCGCCGAGCGTGGTCATCAGGTGGAGCGAGTCGAGGTAGTCGCCCAACGGCAGGGCGGGACCGCCGAGTTCGAAGCCGATGGACGGGGTGATGTGCGGCAGGACGTGGTCCCCGGAGAACAGCAGCCCCCGCGCCCGGTCGAGGTAGACCACATGCCCCCGCGTGTGGCCCGGAGTCGGGATCACCGTCAACCGGACGTCCCCGAAGCGGAGTTCCTCCGCGTGCAGCCAGCGGTCGGGCGCCTCCCAGACGGTGGGGTCGAAGTCGCCGCCGTACATGGCCGCGACCCGCTCGGCGAGTTCGTGTGCCCCGGCGCGGCGCAGTGTCTCCAGTGAGCCGACCGGCCGGTCCGTGCGCAGCTCGCCCAGCAACTCCAGTCCGCGCCGCTCGCCGGCGCCGAGGTGGACGCGGGAACCCAGCAGTCTGCGCAGTTCGACGGCCTGGGTGTAGTGGTCGCGGTGGATGTGGGTGACCAGGATGTGGTCGATCTCGCCGAGATCGTGGCCGAGTTCGGCCAGGGCGTCCTCAAGTGCCCTGCGGGACTCGGGAATCGACCAGCCTCCGTCGATCAGGACCAGGCCCTCCGTCAGCCCTTCCAGCGCGTAGACGTTGACCGCGCGCAGTCCGTCGTCCGGGAGGGGGAGGGGTATGCGGTGGACCCCGGGCCGTACGGTCTCGGGTCCCGGCTGCGCCCAACGGCCGCGGTCGAAACGGGGAGTTCGGGTCGTGGGCGTGGTCATTCAGCTCCTTGACGATGCGGGTCGGGGTGCGCGGCGAGCCCCGCGTGCAGGTCGTGGGCGAGCCTGCGGGCGCCCGACCGGTCGAGCTTGCCCACGGTGGTCTGGGGCAACTCGCCGACGGTGAAGGCGAATTCGGGCCACTTGGGCTTGGACAGGCCGGTGCGGGCCAGGTGTGCGGTGATCTCGTCGAGGCCGAGTTCGGCGTGGCCGTCCTCCATCACGACGAGTACGGCGGCGCGTTCGCCGAGGAGCGGGTCCGGCACGGGGGTCACACAGGCGCGGGCCACCGCCGGATGGGCGGCCACGGCGCGTTCGATCTCGGTGATGTCGAGGTTGCGCCCGCCGCGGATGATGACGTCCTTCTCCCGGCCCATGACGGTGACCGTGCCGTCCTCGTCGGTGACCAGCAGGTCGCCGGTGGGGAAGAAGCCGTCCGGGGTGAGGGCCGGCGGCTCGACCTTGCCGTCCCGGGCGTAGCCGAGGAAGAGGGACGGGCCGCGGACCTGGGCCCGGCCGGTCGCCCCGGGCCCGAGATGGGTGCCGTCCGGGGCGACGGCCCTGAGGTCGGTGCCGGGAAAGGGCCGTCCGTCGCGACCTAGGCGGATCTCCTCGGGGTCGTCGGGCCGGGGCGAGGTGTGCCCGAGACACTCGGACATGCCGAAGACGCGCAGGATCCGTGTCCCCAGGGAGCGTTCGGCACGGGCGAGGGCCCCACGGTCCATGGGGCCGCCGCCGACGGTGATCGAACGGACCCCGTCCAGGACCTGGGAACCGGCCGCGGCGGACCCCATCTGGAGGGCCATCGTGGGCACGCACATGGTCCACCGGACGTCATGTGCGGCCATCCGCGCGAGCGCCTCCTCGCGGTCCCAGCGGCCGGACAGCACGAGCGGTCCGCCGAGCATGAGCGCGAGGCCGACGCCGAAGCAGTAGGCGGCGGTCGAGGAGAGCGGGACCACGGCGGCCACCGCGTCCCCGGCGCGCAGGCCGTTGACGTCGATCGTGCAGGAGCACGCGTACCGCAGGGCGCTCTCGGACTGGACGACGCCCTTGGGTCGGCCCGTGGAGCCGGAGGTGAGGCCGATCAGCGAGCCGCCGGACCAGCGGGAGACGTCGCGCGGGCCGAGTCCGGCGCGGACCGTCCAACCATCGAGGGCTTCGGCGGTCACCGCGTCCGGCAAGGCCGCGACAGCGCCCCACTCCTCGATCGCGGACGGTTCGGCGATCAGGACGTCGGGGCGGATGTCCGCCACCGCGCCGGCGAACTCGGCGCGCGTCGCGTGCCGGTCGACCAGGGCCAGGACACCGCCGGTCAGGCCCACGGCGAGGGTCGCCGCGACGGTGCGCCAGGAGTTGTCCGCCTGGAGGAGCACCGTGCCGCCGGGCGTGCCGCTCGGGGTCATCGCCTCGGCCAACTCGGTTGCCCGCCGCAGGAGTTCACGTGCGCCGTGCGACCCGTGGTCGTCGACGACAGCTGTGAAGTCGGCCTGTTGGGAGCGGTCGTAGAACTCTCGCACTGTCTGTCGCATCCACTTCCTCGCCTCGTTGCGAAGGGGGGCGCTCCGGGTCGGCCCGGCGTCACGCCCCGGTGTGCTCGGTCCGCTGTGCCGGGTCGGTGTACAACTCCGCCTCGCCGCCCATGACGGCGATGCGGCGGCCGCGCATGTCGCCGACCTGGGCGACGGCCGCCGCCCACTGGGGGCTGGCCAGTGCCGCGCGCAGGTCCTCGGGGGAGTCGAAGCCCAGGACGGAGAGGCCGTCCCAGCCCTCCGAGCGCGGTTCGAGGGCCGCGTCGAGGTCGGTGTGCCGCCAGGACCTGAGTCCGGGCAGCAGCCGGGTGAGTTCGGCGTGTTCGCCGCGCCACCAGTCGATGAACCGTTCATGGGTCCACTCGGGCGGCCGGGCGGCCAGCAGAACGAGGGTGTACATCGTGTGTCTCCTCAGGTGAACAGGACCGCGGGCGAGCGCCCGATCAGCAGGCGCCGCACCCGGCCCCGGTCGTCCAGTCGGGCGGAGGCCACGAAGGTCGCCTCCGGCTCGCCCGACCTGCGCACCTCGCCGAGGTACAGCTCGTCCCGGCCGACGACGGACCCGGTGAGCAGGTGATGCGTGCGGACGCCCACCTCGCGCTGGGCGAGATAGCCCTCCATCTCGGCCCGGCCGCCGTGGAAGTCGGTGCCGGCGTCGCCGCCGGTGGAGAACAGGATGGAGAAGGAGAAGTCGTCACTGATCAGGTCGAGGATCCGGTCGGCGTCGTCGCTGTCCAGGATCCCGAACCAGGTGGTCAGGAACGGGGCGGCGGACGTGGCCGGCGCGCTCACGGCTGGTCCACGAGGTCGAAGTCGGGGGTGAAGAAGGACTGGTAGCGCGCCATCAGCCCGTCCGGCGACACCTGTGCGGCGGACAGGAAGGCCCCGCTCGTCACCCCTTCGTCGACGACGAAGCCGTATGCCGTCTCGACGTCACCGTCGACCGAGTACCGCACGATCTCGTGCCTGCGGTCCACCGCGTTCCGTCCGGCGATGTAACCGGCGAAGTCTGCACGGGACGTACCGGTCCGCCCGCCGCCAGGCAGGGCGATCAGGAACCGGAAGTCGGGTTCCAGGAGTTCGAGGGCCTTTTCCGGGTCCTGGCCGTCCATTCTGGCCATGTATTCGCGAAGCACCATCGCAGATCGCTCTCCCTCGGCACCACGGGTCCGACACCGGTGCGTCCAGCACCAAAGCTGCCGACCCGAGAAACAACCTGAGTTCAGTTCATTTTGACTGTAAGGCGGCATCCCCGCCCTGGACAAGGGGCGGGGCGAGGCCTATTCGGCGACCATCCGCACCACGCACCCCTCGATCATCTCGCTGATCTCCGACAGGGGGATCGCCCCGGTCGGGCGGTACCAGCGCCAGACACTCACGATCATGCCGAGGACCGAAAGGCCCAGCGTGTGGGCGTCACGGAGCGGGAACGCGCCCTTCGACATGCCGCGCATCAGCAGACTCGTCCAGTCCCGCTCGACCATCTGGACCAGTTGGCGGGCCGCGACGCGCTCGGTCTCCTCGCGCTTGGACTTCCGCGGGGTGGCGAGCAGGGACATGTTGGCCTGGAGGATGCGCATCTGGCGGATCTCCTGCTCGGTGACCGCGAAGGCGGACCGCACCGCCGCGCGTACCTCCTCCACCGGGTCCGTCTCGTCCCTCGTGGCCTCGACGAACTGGTCGTGGGAGCGCTGAAGTTCCAGCCGCATGATGGTGAGCAGGCAGTGGGCCTTGGACTCGAAGTAGTGGTAGAGGGCGGTCTGCCCGATGCCGACCCGGTCGGCCACCTCCGACCACTTGGTGTTCTCGTAGCCGTCCTCCCCGAACCGCTCCACAGCCGCCACGAGGATCGCGCCGCGCTTCGACCTGGGCCCTTCCTCCGGATCCACGATCCGTGCCCTCGCCATCGCCACTCCCTTTCCGCCACGCCCGGTGCCGATCACCATCCGGTCCGTCCGAGAGTAGACCCAAGTTCAAGTCGGCTACGAATCGAAGATCGTCCGTCTTGCCGGCGTGCCTTGCGCTCGGGTGGGGCGGTGCCCGACGAGACCAGTTCCCTCCGGTCAGGACGGGGGAGTGGGCCGATGCGGCTGCCGGCGTCGGTGCGGGGGCCGGAGGAGACCGACTCCCTGCGTTCAGCATGCGGCGGGACACGATCGACCCGTCCCGTCCTCCGTCGCTCGGGACACCGCGGCACCCCGTACGCCCCTCCGTATGCCCGGAGGCGCAGCCGCTCCACCCGCTCGCCTCCACGGTGCCGGGACCGGCGGAACAACATCGATGTCCGACTGTGCCGGGCCGTGCCCGGCGGGCTTGCCGTCATCCGGTCACTCCGAGCCGAGGCGGGTGAACCGGGGTGGCGACCGATCGGCACCGGCCTCCTTGATCTCACCTCCGGTGAAGCGGGCCGACCGCCCCGCGACGAACGCGGCCACGCCCTCCCGCCCCTCTTCGGACACCGCGGCAACGGCCAGTTGACGGGCCTCCGCGTCGAGGTGTTCGTCGAGGCCGGCGGTGAGCGCCCGGTCGACCAGCCGCCGTGTCGCGCCGTACGCCGCAGTGGCCCCGCGCGCCAGGGCAGCCGCCGTCCGCGTGGCTTCCTCCGTCAGCCGCTCCGGCTCCACGACCCGGCTCACCAGACCCATGCCCAGCGCCTCGGCCGCCGCCACGCGCCGGTTGGTCAGCAGCAGGTCCATGGCCCGGCGCGGTCCCACCAGCCGGGGGAGTGACCAGCTGACCCCGGCGTCCGGCGTGTACCCGATCGCGGTGTACGCGGCCGTGAAGCCGGCGTCGGTCGTCGCGAGGCTCACATCCGCCGCCGCGACCAGTCCGAGACCGGCGCCCGCGACAGCCCCCTGCACCGCGACCACGAGCGGGGCGTCCAGCCCCGCGAGGATCCGCAGCGCCACGTGCAGCGCGTCGGTGACATCGGTGAGGTGCCTCGGGAGGCGCTCCTCCGGCAGCGCGGCGAACTCCTTCAGATCCCCTCCGACACAGAAGGACCGCCCCCGCCCGGTGAGCAGCACCGCCCGGACCCGCGCCTTCTCGCACTCCTCCGCTGCCTCCCGCAGCGCGCGGGCCATCGCCAGGTCGATCGCGTTGCCCGCCCCGCGGCACATCTCGACCCGGGCCAAGCCGTGGCCGTCGAGCTCGACCGTGACCCTCATCGCGCCGTCCACCCGCCGTCCACGGTGAGCACGTGCCCGGTGCAGTACGAGGACGCGTCGGACGCCAAGTAGAGCAACGCCCCGTCCAGTTCCTTCTGTTCACCGCCGCGCCCCAGCATCGTGCCGCGCTCGACCCAGCGCCGGGCGCGCGCGTCGGCGAACAGTTCGTCCGTCATCTCGGAGCGGAACCAACCGGGCGCGAGCGCGTTGACCCGTACCCCCGACCGCCCCCACTGCCCGGCCAGTTCACGAGTCAGCCCGACAAGCCCCGCCTTGGAGGCGGCGTAGGCCGCGCCGCCGAGCGGAGCGCCCGAGACCAGCCCGAGGACGGACGAGACGTTCACGATCGAGCGGGTCGTACGAGCGTGCTCGCGGGCCGGAGCCTCCGCCAGCAGCCGCGCGAGATGGAAGGGCGCCACCAGATTCACGGCCAGCAGGTCCGTGAAGTCGTCGGCGCTCTCGTCCTCGGCACGGACGGAGCCGGACAGGCCGGCGTTGTTCACCAGGACATCGACCCGGCCGGTCTCGTCGAGGGCCGTCTCCATCAGCCGAACCCGGTCCTCCGCCCGCGAGACGTCGCAGACGACGGGATGGATGCGCGGGTCCTCGTCGGCGAGTTCCTTGAGTCTTTCCAGGCGCCGGGCGGCTGCCAGCACGGTGGCGCCCGCCGACGCGAGCACCAGCGCGAACCGGGCCCCGAGCCCGGACGACGCCCCGGTGACCACGACGGTCCGGCCGTGCAGCGAGAACAGGTCTCCGATCGCGTGGCTCACTCCTCCACCCCGATCGGCAGCACGGTCGCCCCGCCGTCCAGAACCAGCGTCTGCCCCGTCATCCAGGACGAGGCCCCGGACGCCAGGAAGACGGCCGCGTGCGCCACGTCCTCCACCGTCCCGAGTCGGCGCAGCGGCAGCCTCGCGGTCAGGACCGGCTCCCGCGGCTCCCACACCGCCCGGGCCAGTTCGGTCTTGATCAGCCCGGGTGCGATCGCGTTCACGCGCACCAACGGCCCCAATTCATAGGCGAGTTGTCGGGTCATGTGGAGCATGGCCGCCTTGGTGGCGTTGTACCAGCCGATGTGGGGGTCGACGATCAGCCCGCCGACGGAGGCGATGTTGACGACCGACCCGCCGTGCTCGCGCATCCACGCCCGCCAGGCGCACCGGGTCCAGGCGATCACGCCGTACTGGTTGACGCGTACGGTCTTCTCCGCGCGGGGGAGGTCGAGGTCGAGGAGATCGCCCATGTAGGGGTTGGTGGCCGCGTTGTTGACCAGGATGTCGAGGCGGCCGAAGCGGGACACGGTCTCCTCGACGCAGCGCTCGGCGTCCTCGGGCTCCCCGGCGTTGGCGACCACCTCGTGCACCTCGCCGTCGCCCTTGACCCGCAGCAACTCCTCGCGCGCGGCGGCCAGTCCGTCCGGTTTCCGGGCGGCGACGACCACATGGGCGCCCGCCTCCCGGTACGCCTTGGCGATCCCGAGGCCGATGCCCCGGGAGCCGCCGGTGATCACGGCGACCCGGCCGCCGAGAGCCTGCCGCCCGTACAGCGACTGTCCGTCCGTTTCCTGTCCGTTCACGCCGACTCCCCGGAGTACTTGGCCAGTTCACGTCGTGCGACCGTCCGCAGATGCACCTCGTCGGGACCGTCCGCGATGCGCAGGGCCCGGGTGATCGCGTACAGCCGCGCCAGTACGGTGTCGTCGCTGACGCCCGCGGCGCCATGTGCCTGGACGGCCCGGTCGACGACCCGATGGGCCACCTCCAGCGCGGCCACCTTGATCGCGGCGACTTCGGTACGGGCCGCCGCGTTGCCCCGGGTGTCCATCAGCCAGGCCGACTTGAGGACCAGCAGCCGTAGTTGCTCGATCTCGATCCGGCTGCGGGCGATCCACTCGCGGATCACCCCCTGTTCGGCGAGCGCGCCTCCGAAGGCGCTGCGGGTCAGGGTCCGCCGGCACATCAACTCCAGGGCCCGCTCGGCGAATCCCACCGCGCGCATCGCGTAGTGCATGCGCCCGGGCCCCAACCGCCCCTGGGCGAGGGCGAATCCCTCGCCCTCGCCGACGAGCAGTGCCGAGACCGGGACCCGTACGTCCTGGAACAGCACGTCACCGTGGCCGCACCGGTCGGTGTAGCCGAACATCGGCAGATCGCGCAGCACAGTGATCCCAGGGGTGTCGCGCGGGATCAACAGCATGCTCTGCTGCCGGTAGGCGGGCGCGTCCGGGTCGGTGACGCCCATCAGGATGATCAGTCGGCAGTCCGGGTCGAGGATTCCGGACGTGTACCACTTGTGGCCGTTGACGACGTACTCGTCGCCGTCGCGGGTGATGCGCGTACGGATGTTGCGTGCGTCGGAGCTGGCCACCTCGGGCTCCGTCATGGCGAAGCAGGAGCGGATCTCGGCCGTCAGCAACGGGCGCAGCCAGCGGTCCTGTTGCTCGGGGGTGCCGAAGAGGGCGAGCAGTTCCATGTTGCCGGTGTCGGGCGCGGAGCAGTTGAACACCTCGGGGCCGATGATCGAGCGTCCGGCGAGTTCGGCGAGCGGCGCGTAGTCGAGGTTGGTGAGGCCGGCACCCAGTTCGCCGTGTGCGAGGAACAGGTTCCACAGCCCCTCGGCGCGTGCCTTCTCCTTCAACTCGCGCATGACGGGCGGCAGCTCGTGCGGGTCGGCCGCCTCGGCGAGCTGTCGGTCGTAGACGTCCTCGGCGGGCAGGACGTACTCGTCCATGAACGCGGCCATGCGCGAGCGGAGTTCGTCGGCCTTCGGTGAGAGTCCGAAATCCATGGTGGTGCTCCTTCAGGACCGTCGGGCGAGGAGGTCGCGCGCGGTGCGGATCATCGCCGCGATCGTCGGGGGCAGCCGCTCCTGGTCGGGGTCGTGGTGCTTGCCCTCGCGGTGTCTGCGCAGGTTGTGGCCCATGATCGCGGCCATTTTGGTGCGGGCCAGGGCGCGGAACCAGTCGAGGTCGGGAGGTTCGGGCCGGCCGTCGAGGTAGGCGGCGAGCAACTCGTCCTCGCCGGGCAGACCGGGGACGGCACGGCCGAGCCGGGGGAAGTTGCGGTGGTCGGCGAAGAGGAGGAACCAGCCGAGGTCGATGCGCGGATCGCCGTACCCCCAGATCTCCCAGTCGACGACCGCGGCGGGTCGCTCGCCCTGGCACAGGACGTTGCCGAGGCGGAAGTCGCCGTGGGTCAGGGTGGGTTCGATGCCGGTGGGGATCGTGGCGGTGAGAGCGGCGAGCAAGTCCTCGCCGCCTGGGCGGAGTTCCGTCGGAACGGCCCGCATGGTGCGGCTCCATTGCTCCAACTCGCCTGCGGGGGAACGGGGGTCGTCACCCCTCGAATCGGTCCGATGCAGTGCGCGCAGGACGGGGGCCAGAGCCAGCATCCGTGTCCGGCACAGTCCCGGGTCGAGCCGGTGTTCGTCGAGGACCGGCTCGATCGCCTCACCGTCGACGAACTCCATGGCGAACCAGGCCGGTTCACCTTCGTCGACGGCGACCACGCCGGGCACGGGCACCGGCGATCCGGCCAGCGCGCGCAGCACCCGGGCCTGGCGCAGCACGTCGTTGCGGCCGACGGGCCGTTGCCCGGGCGGCACCGCTTTCACGACGTAGGGGACCGGACCGGCCGCGATGCGGTAGGTGAGCCCCGAGTGGCCGCCGGGCAGCGTGTGCAACTCCCCGACGGGGACACCGGGGTGGTGTTCCGCCAGCCGTGCGCGGACCCGTGCCGTGAGTGCGGTCACCTCGGTTGTGGTGGTCAACGTCCCGCCCCTTTCGGTTCCTTGGGCAGCCCCAGCACTCGTTCGGCCAGGATGTTGCGCTGGATCTCGTCGCTGCCTCCGGCGATGCGGTAACCCGGTGCGCCGAGCAGGTGCTCGGTCCAGGCGAACGTGCCCCACGCTCCCGTGTCGGCGGCGAGGCGCGGCCCGAGGAGTTGCTGGACCAGGTCGGTGGTGGCGCGCATGGTCGCGGTGGCGTGGAGCTTGCCGACCGAGGCCTCGGCGCCGGGCTCACGGCCGGCGGCCAGGGCTGCCGTGACGCGCAGGGCGATCAGCCGCTGGACCAGGGCGCGGGCGAACAGGTCGGCCACCTGCTGCCGTTCGCCGTCGGTGAGCGGGCGGGGCAGGTGCCGGGCGAGGTCGAGGGCGCGCCCGGCGTTGTCGAGTCCGAGTCCGCCGGAGTCGAGGCGCTCGGCGGCGAGCACGGTGAGGGTCACCCGCCAGCCCTCGCCGACGGGCCCGAGCCGGTCGGTGTCGGGCACCCGGACCTCGTCCAGATAGACCTCGTTGAAGCTGGAGCCGCCGGTCATCTGCCGGATGGGCCGTACCGTCACGCCCGGTGCGTCCATGCGGACGAGGAAGACCGTGATGCCCGCGTGCTTGGGCGCGTCAGGATCGGTGCGGCAGACGGCGACACCCCAGGTGGCGACCCGGGCGCCGGAGGTCCAGATCTTGTGGCCGGTCAGCGTCCAGCCGTCGCCGTTCGGCACGGCCCGGGTGCGGACGGCGGCGAGGTCGGAGCCCGCCTCGGTCTCGGAGAACAGCTGGCAGGCGAGTTCGTCGGTGCGCAGCATGGGGCGCAGCCAGCGCCGCTTCTGTTCGTCGGTGCCCCAGATCCGGATCGCGGGTGCCACGAGTTGTTGGGTGACCGGGAAGATCTCGGTGCGCCGCGGCACGTCGAAGACGGCTTCCTCCGCGCGGTACAACTGCTCGTAGTACGCGGGCAGTTCGCGTCCGCCGTACTCCGGGGCCCAGCCGATCGCACCCCAGCCCTGGTCGTACCGGAGGCGTTCCCAGTCCCGTGTCCGGGCGGTGTGGTCACGCTCCTCGGCCTCGGTCCAGTTCTCGAAGACGGCCACCGAGTCGTCGCCGCTGCCCCATTCGCGGTGAGCGTCGCGCGCTGTCGCCACGCTCTTCAGCCAACACCGGGCTTCGGCACGGAACTCGTCGGGGTCGGGTATGCCGTCCATGGCGGTCCTTACTCCTCTCAGCGGGTCAGCGGGTCAGCGGGTCAGCGGGTCAGCGGGTCAGCGGGTCAGCACGGTGCAGGCGCTGACGCCGGGCGCCCCGTAGACGTGCGTGAAGCCGGTCGCCGGATCGCCGGGCACCTGGCGATCGCCCGCGCGGCCCCTCAACTGCTGGACGATCTCGTGGACTTGACGCAGTCCCGAGGCGCCGATGGGCTCCCCGTTGGCGATGCAGCCGCCGTCGGTGTTGACCGGCAGTGAGCCGCCGATGCCCGTCGCCCCGAACGGGATGAGCGACTCCTGGTCGCCGTGCGCGCAGAACCCGCACTCGGCCATGTGCATCACCTCGGCGCCGCTCTCGGTGTCCTGCAATTGACACACGTCGATGTCACCGGGACCCAACCCGGCTTCCTCGAAGGCGAGTCGGGCGGCATCGGCGGTCACACTCGTGGGCGTCCCGACCGGCGCCCACGGGCTGAACACCTCGAATGAGCCGAACCGCCGGGTCCGTACGACGGCCGCCTGCAACGCCACTTGCGTGCCGCCGAGTTGGCGGGCCACGGCCCGGCTGCACAGCACCAGGGCGACCGCACCCTGGCCCGGTGAGCAGAACATGTACCGGGTGAGCGGGTCGTTGACCATGCCGGACGCGAGGATCTCGGCCGCCTCGAGCGGCTTGCGGCGCCAGGCATACGGGTTGAGGACCCCGTTGGCGTACGCCTTCTCGGCAACCAGGGCGAGGGTGCGCGGGCTGATGCCGTAGTCGTGCATGTAGCGCTGGATCTTCATGGCGAAGAACTGTGTGGTGACCATCAGCCCGTCGCGACCGTAGGCCTCGTCGAGGCCCCAGTCGGCGGGCCGCGGATCGAAGGCGCCGCGCGGATGCTTGTCGAAACCGACGGCGAGGGCCACGTCCGCCGCCCCGGACCGGATCGCGTTGACGGCCGACACGAGCGCGCTGCCGCCGGTGGCGCAGCCGTTGCGCACATTGGTGAACGGGACGCCGGTCAGGCCGAGTTCGGCGACCAGGGTGTCCGCGTTCCCGGCCGCGTCACTGCCGCCGTAGGCCGCGCGCACCCGGGCCCACGGCAGCCCGGCATCGGCGAGGGCGGCCCGCACGGCCCGCACGGCGAGCTGCCGGCCGCTCTCCTCCGTACGGGCGAAGGAGGTGATCCCGGCCCCGCAGACGAGGACTTCCTCGGCGGTCATACGACGGCTCCGGTGGCCCTCGGCACCCCGGCGCCCGCCGCGATCGTCATCGGCATGCCGATCTCCGCGTCCTCGGGCCGGATGTCGAGGGCCGCCAACACCCTTACATCTTCCGGCAGTTCGACATAGCCGACGGCGAACGGCGTGAACCCGGCGACGGGCGGGAGGTACGGCGGCGACTTGGGTGCGTACCGCTGCACGGTCCAGGTCCACAGCGTGCCCGTACCGGAGAGCACGACCTGCTCGGTCGGTCCGCCGCAGCGCGGGCAAGCCGGGCCGGCGGGACAGGTCGTGACCGCGCAGTCGGCGCACCGGGAGCCGCGCAGCCGGCCCCCGGACTCCGACGACACGGCGCTCAGCGCCCCTTCCACTGCGGCTCCCGCTTCTCCAGGAAGGCCGCCACGCCCTCCGCCGCGTCCTCGGAGTTGAGCATCACGCCGACCGCGAGGTGCTCCATGACCATCAGTGACTGGATGTCGGCGTCGAGGCTGCGGTCGATGGTCATCTTGGTGATCCACATGGTGAACGGGCTCTTGTCGACGAGCTGGTCGGCGAACTCCTCGACCGTGGCGTCCAACTTGTCGGCGGGTGCCGAGGAGTTGATGAGGCCGAAGTCGGCGGCCTCGACCCCGGTGAGCAGCTTGCCGGTGAGCATCAGCTCCTTGGTCTTGCGGACGCCGATCATGCGCGGCACCCGGTAGATGGGACCGGCACCGCCGAACAGGGCGCGGCGGATGTGGAAGTCGCCGATGAGGGCGTCGTCCGCGGCGATCGCGAAGTCGCAGGAGATCATCAACTCGAAGCCGCCCGCGGTCACATGGCCTTCGAGGACGGCGATGGACGGGGTCTTCATCGAGTACAGCCGGTCGCAGACCTTCGCCGACAGTACGGCGACGTCGATCGCGTTGGACCTGCCCACGAACTCGGCCTTGAGGCTGTCCAGGTCGAACCCGGAGCAGAAGGTGTTCCCGCGTCCGCGAAGCACCAGCACGCGCAGCTCGGGGTCCGCGTCGATCTCGGTGATGATCTCGTCCAGCCGGTTCAGGATCGGCACGGTCACGCAGTTCTTCTTGTGCGGACGGTTCAGCCAGATCCGTGCCACCTGTCCGTCGCGCTCGAACTGGATCTCGTCTTCGACTGCCATGAGCTCCTCCAAACTGAACTGAATTGAGTTCGATTCTGTGGGCGGATGAATGCCCTGTCAATGGATCGGGAAGCGATCGGCCGGTAAGCGATCAGCCGGCGAGGCCGAGCAGTCCGGCCAGGCGCAGGCGATGGTCGTCACCGGTGCCGAACAGCGCCTCGTCGGCCCTCGCCCGGCGCAGATACAGATGGGCAGGGTGCTCCCAGGTGAAGCCGATCCCGCCGTGGAGTTGCACGTATTCCGTGGTGGCGAGCCGGTAGGCGCCGGTGCACACGACCGCCGCGGCACCGGCGGCGAGCGGGAGCTCCGGCGATGACGCGGCGAGACAGGCGCTCGCGTAGGCCGAGGCCGACCGCGCCCCCTCGATCTCGACCAGCAGGTCGGCCAGGCGGTGCTTGACGGCCTGGAACGAACCGATGGCCCGCCCGAACTGAACCCGCTCGGACACATGGCCCAGTACGGCGTCCAGCGCGTGCCCGCTCCCACCGACATGCTCGGCCGCCAGCCCCACCCGCCCGGCGTCGAGCACGGCCTCGACGACTCCCGCCGCCTGCCCGGCCTCACCGACCGGCTCGGCCCGTGCTCCGCGGAAGCGGACGAGTGCCTGCCGCCGCGTGGGATCAAGCACCCGCCGAGCCGTACGCTCGCAGGTCGTCCCGTCCGGCTCGCAGGCGAACAACCGCTCCCCGTCAGGCGTACGGGCCATGACCAGCAGCAGATCGGCGCCTTCTCCGCCGGGTACGAAGTCGGCCTCGCCGCGCAGGACCCAGCAGTCGGGGCCGCGCTCGGCGGTGATCGCGGCGGTGTGCAGGAATCCGGCGATCGTCGCCGTGACCGCACCGGAGGCGATACCCGGCAACCACCGCGCACAGGCCCGCCGATCACCGCTCACCAGCAGCGCGTGTCCGGCGAGCACAACGGTGGTGAGCAGGGGAGCGGGGCACAGAACCCGCCCCAACTCCTCCAGAGCGACGGCGAGTTCGGCGTACGTGTACCCCGCGCCGCCATACTCCTCGGGCAACGCCAGCCCGTGCACCCCGATCTCCCCGGCAAGCCGCTCCCAGAGCGCCGGGTCGTACCCCCGCGGGCTTTCGCCCTGTGCGCGAACATCCCCGGGCCCGCAGGATTCGCTGAGCAAGTCCCGTAGAACCGAACGTAGTTGCCGTTGCTCGTCAGTCTCCAGCAACGCTGCGGGACCACCATCGAGCCGAAACATCCAAACCTCCCTCAACGAGGCCCACCTGAGGGGCGCGGGACTGTGACATCGGGCGGCTCTGCCAGGTGGGCGCGACCAGCCGCGAACAACTCGCCCCGGACCACTACGGGTTGAGCCCTCACACCGTGAACCGCCCACCGTTCGCAAGCACCACCGCCCCCACCAAGTTCGCCGCCTCCTCGCTCGCCAGAAACAGAGCGACATCAGCGATCTCCTCCGGCGTCGCATACGCGCGCACCCCGGGCTCGGTGAACCCCCGGCGAAGCGCCGCGGGCGTCCGCGCTGCCATCCCCGTCTCCGTCGGCCCCGGCGCCACCGTGTTGACGCGAACGCCGAACGCGATCGCCTCCTTGGCGACCGACTGGCTCACCGCGTGTGCGCCGGCTTTCGAGGCCGCGTAGTGCGGATAGCCGGCCTGGGTGTCGAAGGCCGAGGACGAACCGACCGTCACAACGGCCCCGGACCGGTGCGGCGCCATGACGCTCAGCGCCGCACGCAGAACGTGAAACGTGCCGTCCAGGTTGACGCGCATGACGCGCCGCCACGCGTCGTCGCCGAGCCGCCCCGTGACCTCCGGCGACCGCTTCGCGACCAGTGCCTCCGCGAGCCACTCCTTGGCCACGGGGTCGTCGACTCCGGCCGCGTGCACCACGATGTCGAGCCGCCCGTGCCGCTGCACGACCTCGTCGAAGGCCCTGTCGACCTGCGCCGGTTCGGCCACGTCGAGCGTCAGCGGGTGTGCTCGCGGCAGGTCCTTCGCGACGGCCTCCGCCGCCGGGCCGTCGACATCCGTGACGAGGACGTCGGCCCCCTGTGCGGCCAGTCGCCGGGCGACCGCCGCGCCGATGCCGGATCCGGCGCCCGTGACGAGCGCGATCCGCCCGTCGAAGCGCCCCGCACGCTCACCACTCATGCACGGTCACCATCTCATGTCCATCTCCTGAACTGACTTCATTTTTGTTACTCTCGCATGTATGTCAACAGGCAGGAAGAGCGCGCGAGCGGTCCGGCTGACCCGTTGGGGCGGCCCACCGGTCCTCGCCGAGGTGACGCAGCCGACCCCCACGGACGAGGAGGTCCTGATCCAGGTGGAGGCGGCCGGCCTCTGCCGTTCGGACCTCCATGTCATCGACGCCCGACCGGGCGACCTCCCCTACCGGCTCCCGTTCACGCTGGGACACGAGGTCGCGGGCCGCGTGCTGCGACGCGGCCCACTGGCGACGGGACCGGCGGTCGGTGAACGCGTGATCGTCTACGGCCCCTGGGGCTGCGGGAGTTGCGCGCGGTGCGCGGCCGGGGCGGAGAACTACTGCGACCGGCGCGCCACTTTGGACGCCGGCCGGGTCGGCACCGGTGCCGGACTCGGGCGGGACGGCGGAATGGCGGACTTCCTGCTCGTGCCGTCCGGGCGGCTGCTCGTCCCGGTGGGCGACCTGGACGCCGTCCAGGCGGCGCCCCTGTCGGATGCCGGACTCACCGCCCACCACGCCGTGGCCATGGTCCGGCACGCCCTGGGGGACGGTGTGGGCGCTCATGCGGTGGTCCTCGGGGTCGGCGGCCTGGGGCACCTGGCCATCCAGATCCTGCGCGCCACGACGGCCGCGCGGATCCTGGTCGTGGACGTGCGCGAGGAGGCGCTCACCCTCGCCGACGAGTGCGGCGCGCACTTCGCCACGCTGCTGCGGCCCGACACCGCACGGGTGCTGCGGGACCGGACGGGCGGTGTCGGGGCGACGGCGGTGCTCGACTTCGTCGGCAGCGGGTCCAGTCTGGGGCTTGCGGTGGCGGTGCTGCGGGCGGGCGGAGAGCTCGCGGTCGTCGGCAGCGGGGGCGGGGAGGTGGCCGTACGCAAACCCGGCGCACTCCCTCCCGGAACGCGTGTCTCGCTGCCGTTCTGGGGGACGCTGCCCGAACTGGAGGCGGTCGCCGCCCTCGCACGGGAGGGCGCGCTGAAGGTCGGCGTCGAGCGGTTCGCGCTGTCGTGCGCTGCGGAGGCGATCGAGAGGCTTCGCTCCGGCGAGGTGCGGGGACGCGCGGTCCTCGTGCCGGACTGACGGCTCGCATGGCCGAGAAACGTACCGCCGCGTCCTCTGTCGTCCACCCTCTCGACTCCAGAAGTGAGTTCAATTAGCGTCACATTCCAGTCGGCGACACGGAGGCGGTGTGACCCGTTATGGATGCGGAGACAGTGGATCTGCTGGTGATCGGCGGCGGCATGGCAGGTCTCTCGGCCGCCGCCCGGGTGGCCGCCGAGGGCGGCTCGGTGGTGCTGGTGGAGAAGGCGGAACGCACCGGCGGCTCGGCCCGCTTCGCCGGTTTCGTGTGGACGACCCCGAGCGTCGAGGAGATGCGCCGGGTCAATCCGGACGGCGACCCGGAACTGGCCGTCGCCCTGCTGGACGGGTTCCCCGAGGGCGTGGCCTGGATCCGGTCGCTCGGCGTGGACTGCCGCCCGCAGGTGCCCGTGCTCGGCTTCGGCCGGGGCCATCAGCTCGACACGAACCACTACCTCGACACGTGCGAGCGGCTGATCCGCGACCGGGGCCAGCAAGTCCTGACCGGCGCCTGGACCAAGTCCCTCGTGACGGAGAACGGAGTGGTCGGGGGAGCGGACATCCTGCTGGCGGACGGTTCTCCGCTCCGTATCGAGGCCGCCTGGACGCTCATCGCGACCGGCGGATTCCAGGGCGATCCGGGCCTGCGCGCCGAACACATCCACCCCCGGGCCGCCGACATCGGGCTGCGGGCCAACCCGCAAAGCAGGGGCGACGGCCTGGCGCTCGGGCGGAGCGTGGGCGCGGCGTTCGGCAAGAAGGACGCGGGGTTCTACGGCCACCTGATGCCGGCCGGCGTCTCGCTGGCCGACCCGGCGCGCTTCGTGGACCTGGCGCTCTACTACAGCGAGCACGCCCTGCTGTTCGACACGGGCGGCGAGCGCTTCGTCGACGAGACGGTCGGGGATCATCTCACCGCCATGGCACTGCTCGAACGACCGGAAGCGCGCGGCCTGTTGGTGGCCGACGCGCGCGTGCACCGGGAGTGGATCAGCGCCTCGTACGTCGAGGGCATCCCAGGAGTGGACAAGTTCCAGCTCTGCCACCGCGCCGGTGCTCGCAGCGCGGTGGCGGAAAGCCTGGAGGACTTCGCGTCGATGCCCGAGGAGTGGGGCTATCCCGGCACCGTGATCCGTGACCGTATCGAGGAGTTCAACGCCGTCGTGCGCGCGAGCGGCTGCCCGGCGCCCGGCCGCCTCCTCGACCGACAGCCGCTCGACGAGCCGCCGTTCTACGTCGTCGAAGCGGCCCCGGCGATCACGTTCACCTTCGGCGGTCTGCTGATCGACGTCGGCGCGCACGCGCTGTCGGCGGCCTCCGACGGACGGGTGCCGATCCCGGGCCTGCTGGCGGCCGGCGCAGACGCGGGCGGCCTGTACTGGCGTGCCTACGCGGGCGGTCTCGCCCCCGCGCTGGTCTTCGGCCTGGCGGCGGCACGCACCGCGCTCGCCGGGACACCGTCGGCCACCGGGCACTGAGCCCGCCCGGTCCGTCCGGCCCGTCCGGCACAAATCCCGTGCACGAGGCTTGCCCCTCCGGCGCGACAGTGCCTAGCTTACTGAAGTGAGTTCACTTTAACTCAATGCCCCGTGAGGTGATCATGCTTCTCGCACATGTGGCGCGAACGCGCTCTTCCCCGAGGGAGGGACTGTGAGTCAGTTCCTGCTTGTCCTGGTGAGCGGTGTGGCCAGTGGCGCCGTCTACGGCCTCATGGGTCTCGGGCTGGTGATCATCTACCGGGCCACGGACGTCGTGAACTTCGCGATGGCGTCGCTCGCCACCCTGGGGCTGTACGTGGCGCTCTCGCTGCACGACCGTGGTGTGGCCACGATCCTCGGCGTCCTCGCCGCCGTCGTGATCACGGTGGTGGCGGGCCTGCTCGTCCGGGAGACGGTGATCCGGCCGCTGGGGCAGGGCCAGTTGTTCTCCGCGCTCGTCGTGACGATGGGCGTGTCCCTGATCGCGGAGAACGTGGCCGGATCGATCTGGGGCGACCAGCCCAAGTCCTTCCCCAGCCTGGTCGACGGGACGGTGCGCTGGTCGGGGGCCGCGGTACCGACCCAGAGTCTGCTGACGATCGGCGTCGCCGCCCTGGCGATGGCACTGGTCGGCTACCTCTTCGCCCGCACCACGCTCGGCTCGGCCATGCGTGCCGCGGCCGAATCGGCGGAGACCGCGCGCGTGGTCGGCCTCAGTTCGCAGCGGCTGGCCCGGATCTCCTGGGCGCTCGGCCTGGGCCTCGCGGCCCTCGCCGCCTGCCTTTACGCGCCCCGGTCCGGGCTGGTGCCTACCGCCCTGGTCGCGCCGCTCTTCCGGTCCTTCGCCGGCATCTTCCTGGGTGGCCTGACCAGCATGTACGGGGCAGTACTCGGCGGGCTGACCATCGGCGTCCTGGACAACCTGGCGGCGAACTACGTCTCCGCCAGCTTCCGGGACACGTTCGTCTTCTCCTTCACCGTGCTGGTGCTGCTGATCCGCCCGCAGGGCATGTTCGGCACCCGCACCTTCCAACGGGTCTGAGGAGTCGCATCCATGGTCTTCAACCGTTCCCTCCTGGCGCGGGCCGCCCTGGGCCCGGCGGCCGGCGCGGTCCTGATGGCGTTCATGGCCTCCGGCGCGATCCCCGCGTACCAGATGTACTCGGTGGGGCTCGCGGCCGTGTACACGATCGTCATCCTGGCGGTCGGCCTGCTCGCCGGCTGGTCCGGTATCTGGTCGGTGGGCCATCCCGCGTTCTTCGCCATCGGCGCCTACTTCGCCGCGTACGGCAGCGGTCACGGCTGGTCGCTTGAGACGGTGGCCCTCGGCGCGGTCGCCGCCGGTGCCGTCCTGGGCGCCTTCCTCGGATACGCGGGTGCCAGGTTCTCGGTGCTCTACATCGCCCTGCTGACCCTCGCGTTCACCACGGTGACCCTGGAGCTGATCAACCGCTGGAGCAGCGTGACCGGCGGCGACCAGGGAGTGCCCGTGGTCCAGTTGCGCAGCGCACTCGGCTTCGGCACCCTCGCGGGCGGCGGCACCGAGACCCAGTACCTCGCGGTCGGCGCCGCGGCCGTCGTCCTCGCACTGGCCGTACCGGCCGCCGCCTCCGGGCTGCGGATGCGCCTGGTGGCCGCCAAGTCGCATCCCCTGGCGGCCCGTACGATCGGCATCGCCCCGGAGGCCCAGTCGGCGCTGTCGTTCGCGGTGAGCGGGGCGTGCACCTGCTTCGCGGGCGTACTGCTCGGACTGCTCACGGGGTTCGTGAGCCCGGATCCGTTCTCGCTGACGTTCGGCATCTCGCTGATCGCGGCCTGCGTGCTCGGCGGGGTCGGCACCATCGTCGGCGCCGTGGCCGGCGGCATCTATCTGACCTGGAACCCCTCGCTCTCCTCCGCCGTGGGACTGCCCCAGCCGGTCGTGCAGGGTCTCGTGCTGATCGCGGTGCTGCTCTTCCTGCCGGGCGGAGTCGTGCCGTTCCTCGGCCGGCTCGCCGGCCGCGTCCTGCGCCGACCGAGCGCCCAACGCACGTCACCGTCCGAGGAGTCGGCGGACCCCACGTCTCCGCAACCCCGGTCCGAGGCGGTCGGCGACGGACCCGAACTGCTGCGCCTGGAGCATGTCTCGGTCTCGTACGGTGGACTCAAAGCCCTGGAGGACGCCTCCCTGATCGTCCGTCAGAACGAGATCCTGGCCGTCATCGGTCCCAACGGCGCCGGAAAGACAACCCTGTTGAACGCCCTGTCCGGGCTGACCGGCAACGGCAGGGTGAGCGGTACCGCCGACTTCGCCGGGCAACAGCTGCTGGGAGCCAGGGCGACCGCGCGGCGGCGGCTGGGTATCGGCCGTACGTTCCAGCACGCGGAGGTGTTCTCCGAACTCACCGTCGCGGAGAACGTGTTGTGCACCCGGCGCCGGATCACGGCCGGGCACCGGGCCGATGTCACGCGGCTGCTGCGCTCCGTCGGTCTCGCGGAAGTGGCCCAACGGCGCCCGGGAGAGCTGCCGTTCGGCCTCCAGAAGCGTCTCGACCTGGCGCGCGCGATGGCCGAGAAACCGAAGCTGCTGATCCTGGACGAGCCGTTCGGCGGCCTCGACGCGGGCGAACGGGCGCTGTTGGCAGGGCACATCAGGCGGCTGCACGCCGACGGCACCGCGGTGGTGGTCATCGACCACGTCCTGGACGACCTGTTCTCCGTCGCGCACCGGGTGCTCGCGTTCGACTTCGGGCGCACGATCGGCGAGGGCACCCCGGACACCGTGCTCAAGGACCCGAAGGTGCGGTCGTCGTACCTGGGAACGGTCGACGGCAGGACCCGGCCGCCCGAACGCGTGGGTGAACGGAGCATGCTCCGCCTGCACGGGGTCGGCCACACCTACGGCGGGGTGGTCGCGCTCCGGGACGTCGACCTCGATGTCCGCCAGGGCGTGGTGCTGGGCATCGCCGGAGCCAACGGAGCGGGCAAGAGCACGCTGGCCGGCATCCTGCACGGATCGCTCGAACCAGCGCGCGGGGAGCGGGAGTCGGGCGGTGCCGTCCGCACCAGCCTGGCGCCGGAAGGCCGGGCCCTGTTCAAGACGCTGTCCCTGCGCGAGAACCTCGAAGTCGCGGCGTACGCGGCGGGCATCACCGGTGCGCCGCTGCGCGAGCGGATGGAGGAGACCGTCCAGTGGTTGCCGGCGCGGCTGCGCGACCGGATGTCGGCCGCCGCCGGTGGGCTCTCGGGAGGGGAGCAGCAGATGCTCGCCATCGCCCGGGCCCTGATCGTGGCGCCGGACGTCCTGATCGTCGACGAACCCGCACTCGGACTGGCCCCCGCCCTGGTCGACGAGGTCTACGACCGGCTGACCCGGCTGGCCCACGAGGGTCTGACCGTCGTCCTGCTCGAACAACTCCTCAGCCGCGCCCTGTCCGTGTGCCACGAGGTGGCCGTACTGCACGAGGGCGTCGTCGCGGCCCAGGGGCGGCCCGGCGACCCGGAGTTCGCGGCCCTGGCGGAATCGGGGTACTTCAGCGGCGGCCGGTACTCGGCCGCTCCCACCGCGGCGACCGACTCCCGTACCTCCCCGGTGAATTGACAGCTCGTACCGAACCCGCACCGAACCCTGTACCGAACGAGGTGGACCGTGTTCCGGACCCAGAGAAAACTCCGCCGCGCCACGGGCGCGATGGCCGTCATGGCCGCGGTGGCACTCACCGCCAACGCCTGTGCCGGCCAGGACTCCGCGACTGCCGGTGGCAGTTCCTCCGAGATCCACATCGGCGCGTGGCTCCCTCTTTCCGGCGCCACCGCGACCTACGGCGTGGGTGAGAAGGCGGGCGGCGACGCGTACTTCAAGATGGTCAACGCCCAAGGCGGCATCAACGGCCGCAAGATCACCTGGACCGTCAAGGACAACGCGGCCGATCCACAGCAGACCGTGCAGATCGCACGCGAACTGGTCGGCCAGGACAAGGTCGTGGCCATCGTCAACGCGAACGGCACATCGCAGGCGGAGGCGGCCTTTCCGTTCGTCCTCAACCAGTCCAAGGTGCCGGTCCTCAACGAGGTCGGCGGTTCCGCGTCCTGGTACGAGCCGCCGCGCTCCGGGCTGTTCGGCACCCAGACCCTCTACGAGGACCAGGCGGCGGCGCTCGCCGCGTGGGCGGTGCAGGACGGCGCGAAGAAGATCCTAGTGGTCCACAGCGACCCGGCCGCGTTCGTGAACGTGGCCAAGCAGGTGGAGCCTGTCGCGAAGAAGCTCGACCCCTCGGTCGAGGTCGACCGGCTGCCGGTCAAGTACCAGACCACCGACTACACCCCGGTGATCAGCAAGGTGAAGGCCGCGAAGACGCAGGCGGTGGTCCTGATCCTCACCTCGCCCGAGGCCGCCGCCTTCCTCAAGGAGGCCAAGCTCCAGGGCGTGTCCCTGCCCACCTACGCCTACGCGCCGGTGGCCGCCGAGTCGACGGTCGCGCTGGCCAAGGACGCCGCCGAGGGGCTCAAGGCCGTACAACTGGTGAAGGCGCCCTCCGACGACGACCCGGCGGTGAAGGAGTTCCGGACCGCCATGGCCAAGTACGAGCCCGGTCAGGACGCCGGGTTCCTCGCGCTGTGGGGCTGGAGCAACGCGAAGGTGTTCGCCGAGATCGCGAAGACCATCAAGGGGCCCGTCACGTCCAAGGCCATCATCACGGCGTACGAGAAGGCGTCTTCCGTGGATCCCGGGGTGTCGCCGGTGATGAAGTTCAGCGCGAGCGATCACCTCGGCACGCGCAGTGTGCAGCGCGTGGTCGTGAAGAACGGCGTGTGGACGTCCGTCGGTGACTTCTACACGCCCCCGGGCCGCGACTGAATGTTCCCCTCAGGAACCGTGGTCGGTGCGGGGTGAGGGAGGTGGCAGCGGACAGGGCTGCTATCGGGAACAGAGTGACACCAGCCGGTAGTTCGTCCGCGCTCCGTTCACGCTGGGCTCCATACCTCAGCGGTAGCGAATGTCGGTTCGGCATCCATGACATGGAGGCAACTGCGAGAACGGCGCCTCTATGGCATCGGCTGCGGTGATGCCGTGGTTGTTCTGGAATTGGATCGGACGGTCCCAGGAGGAGATACAGGTTCGTGAGGACTGGATGACAGAGGCACGGTTCGGTGAGGTGAAGGGGTACGACGGGGCGCCGTTGACCGCTCCTGAGCTGCCTCCGGTGGCGTTGAAGCCGCGGGGGAGAGTGCGCTGACCTGCTGAGATGTGCCAACGGGCCTGGCTGGCTAGGGAGTGGGTGGATTTCCGTCCCTGAGCCTGGGCGGCTGAGGGGATCGTGTGAGCGCCGGATCTTGAGGGGCTCGATACAGACGAGGTGTCAATTCTAAGGTGCGGCGGTGTGCGCGCGGCTGTGGTAGTCCGCTTGCTGAATTTCCTGATGGTGTATCAGTCGTTGGTCGTGGCTTGTGGATGGATCTCGTTGGCGCCTGGTGTCCTGAGTTGCCATCTCAGGGCTGGAGCATCGAGGGTCTCTTGGGGGTGCTGACGGTTGGTCCGATCGGCGGCGGAGCCCGGGCGTCTCGCGATTGGCGGGTCCTGACAAGACGCGAGACCGAAGATGCCTTGGCTTGGTAGTCTTTGGCGCCCGCTTCGGATGTTGTGCACCAGCAGTTTCTTAGTGTCATGGCTTGTACACGTGCGGTACTTGCACTGACCTGTGGAAGCGGGGCTGCTGTCCTCGGCGGAGGACGCATCGGCCCGAGAATGGCCTGGATCTTGGACTCGGGTGCGCGCTTCAGGCCATCCTGGGCGCCCAGGATGGCCGGCAGGCTTAAAGAGCATCTGATCAACGTTCAGGCCGCATTACGCGAATCGCCTGTTTCGATTCGTCAGGTTAGTGCTGATTCTCCGGTGAGTTCACGGCTGGTTTTGTTGGCCATGGCCCAGTGGACCATGCTGCGGGATCGCTGAGGCAGGGCTTCGTAGTCCCGGACGAGGCGGCGGTTGTGCGTCAGCCAACCGAAGTTGCGCTCAATCGCCCAGCGCTTCTTCTGTGGTTGGAACCCTTTGACGGTGGAGCGTTTCACGACCTCGACGTCGATGTCCCTGGACGCCCCGTGCTGGAAGACGCTGTTCTGGTGTCCGCCTTCGGCCCAGACCTTCGTCACGCTGGGGTGCGACGCGGCGAGCTCGTCGAGGAGGCGTTTCCCGCCGGTTGAGTCGTGGACTGAGGCGGCAGTGACGATGACCGCGAGGACCAGGCCGAGCGTGTCTGTGGCGACCTGACGCTTGCGCCCGTTGATGTCTTCTTGCCGGCATCAATGCCCTGACTGGCCTCGGCGCCATTTCCGGAGGTCTTCACGCTCTGCACATCGACTACGCGTGCGTGGCCAGTGCGGCCTCGAATCCCGCCTTGAGCAGGACCGCGACACAGCGCTCCCGCAGCGCCATCGCGTTGGGGCCGACGGGAATCTGCTCGGCCAGCAGCCGGGCGGCGTTCCCGTGTCGACCCAAGGCGCGGAACATGGCGTGTGCCATCGCCCTCAGAGACTGCCGCCAACTCGCCGAAGCCAGTTCCTCCAGCTCGACGAGGCCGAACATGTGGTCCACGACCTGCGCCACGAGCTCTGCCCGGTTGCCGAAATGCCGGTACAGCGTCGCCGTACTCGAACCCAGGCGCTCGGCCAGGGCCCTCATCGACAGCGCCTCGGCTCCCTCCTCGTCGACGATCTGCAGCGCCATGGCGACGATCCGGTCCGGTGGGACCGGCGGACGACCGGCAGCGCGGCGCACCAACTGATCCATCTCCTCACTCAAGGCCACCGTGGCAGTAACACGCGGGGACTTCCTCTTGACACGACCGTCATATCGGTAACAGTGTAGCCATTATGAGTACCTGGTCTGAGCCCCAGCCCGACTCCCGGTTCGTCGAGGTGGACGGACTGCGGATCCACTACAAGCGTGCTGGGCACGGCCCGGCACTCGTGCTGCTGCACGGCAGTGCCTCATCCCTGCAGCACTTCAACCGCGTGGCGGATCTGCTGTGGGATTCGTTCGATGTCATCCGTCCCGACCTGCCGGCGTTCGGACTGACGGGCCCGCGCAAGGACCGCGACTACCGCATCCCGGCGTACGCCGCGACGGTGGCGGGCTTCGTGGAGGCGCTGGGCGTGCCGCGCTACGCGTTGGCCGGCAATTCCCTGGGCGGCAACATCGCCTGGAACGTCGCGCTGGATCATCCGGAGCGGCTGACCGGCCTGGTACTGGTCAATGCCACCGGCTACCCGGAGAAGACGCTGCCCGCGGGGATGCGCCTTGCCCGCAACCCACTGGTGCGGCCCCTGCTGAGGCGGGTGATGCCGCGCGGTGCCATCGAGCGCAACCTGCGCGAGGCCGTCGGGCCGCATTCGCAGATCGTGGACGACGCCATGGTGGACCGCGCCCATCAGCTCATGAGCCGTCCCGGCAACCGCTCGGCCTTCGTCGACTTCTGCAACACCGACCAGCCGGACCGCAGCGCGCAGATCCCCCGCATCACGGTACCCACGCTGGTGCTGCGCAGCGCGAGCATCGACGGCCAGCACTTCACCCGCGACATCCCCGGCGCCCAGGAGCTCCTCCACCCCCACGGCGGACATCTGCTGCCGGAGGAGGAACCGCAGTGGGTCGCGGACGCGATCGCGAAGTTCCTCGGCTCCTGTGCCGACACCCCCGCGAACTGAGGGCAAGGAGGCCCGTTCCATGAAGTACTTCGTCGCCTCGGGCGAGGACCGCAGGCTCACCGCCGACTCGCGCAAGGCGCTGCGCGGCAGTTTCATCGAGCTGTCCGACGGCGTCACCCACTACGAGTTGACGGGGCCCGAGGACGGGGATGTCGTCCTGATGGCGGGCGGTCTGACCATCCCGCTGTTCTACTGGGACGGCCTCGTCAGCGAGCTGCACGCCCGCGGGCTGCGCACGCTGACCTGCAGCGCCTACGGCCGCGGCTACTCCGACCGGGTACAGGCGCGCTACGACGAGACGCTGTTCACGCGACAGTTGGCCGAGCTGGCGGACCGGCTCGGCCTGACGGCGCGACCCGTGCACCTGGTCGGCACCTCCATGGGCGCGCTGGTCGGCATGACGTACGCCGCTCAGTACCGCTCGTCGGTGTCCACTCTCACCATCGTCGGCCCCGCCGGTCTCGCGAAACCGCGGTTGGCCTCCCCCGACCGGCTGCTGCGCAGCGATCTGCTGGCCGGAGCGGTCGCCCGCCGTCGCGGCCTTCAGCTGCTCCAGGGGCACCTCGGGCACAACGTCCGCGACCCTGAACTCGGCGCGAAGCTGACCGAGATGGTCCTCGACTCCCTCCGCTTCGAGGGCTCGCTGTACGCGGTCTTCGACACCCTGCAGCACCTGCCTCTCACCGGCCGTGACGACCTCTTCCGGCGGACGGGGGCACTGGGCGTTCCGACGCTGCTGCTGTGGGGCGACGAGGACGACGTCACGCCGCTGGCGCAGTTCGACACGGCGCGCGCTCTGCTGACACCTCAGAAACATCATGTAATTAACAAATGCGGGCACATGGCCCCATTCGAACGGCCTCGCGACGTCGCCGATCAGCTCGTCCCGTTCGTGTCCGCACGCACCGAAAGGCTCGACTCATGAACAGCCCGCAGGCCATCGACGTACTGATCATCGGTGCCGGCCCCTCGGGCTCCGCCTTGGCGATCGACCTCGTACGCCGCGGACTCGACGTCCGGATCGTCGACAGGTCCCCCCACGCCTTCGACGGCTCGCGCGCCAAGGGCATCCAGCCCCGCAGCCTCGAAGTCCTCGAAGACCTCGGCGCTCTCGACGATGTGCTGGCCGGCGGCGACATCTATCCCAAGCTCGGGCTCCATGCGGGACCCATCGGTGTGCCGTGGAAGATGTTCCCCCACAAGGAGGCAACCCCGGACGTCCCGTACCCGAACACCTGGCTGATCCCGCAGTTCCGCACGGACCGCGCCCTGCACGCCCGGCTCGGTGAGCTCGGCCGCGAGGTCGAGTTCGGCAAGGAACTGACCGAGCTGACGCAGGACGAGGACACGGTGGTCGCCAAGGTGGTGGGCGCGGACGGGGTCGAGGAGATCGTCGCCCGCTATGCCGTGGGGGCCGACGGCGGCTCCAGCGTGGTGCGCAAGCAGCTCGACATCGGTTTCGCGGGGACGACGGACGAGGCTGAGCGCGTGCTGATCGTGGATGCCTCCGTAAGTGGCCTGGCCCGCAACCGGTGGCACATGTGGCCCGGCCTCGGCGGCAAGCTCATCGGCGCCTGCCCGCTCCCCGACAGCGACATGTTCCAGTGGATGATCCGGCTCACGCCCGACGAGAAGCCGCCCCAGGAGATCGGCGCCATCATCGACCGGATCCACTCCCACACCCGCAACCGGCACATCCAGCTGCACGAGATCCACTGGACGTCCGTGTTCCGGCCCAACATCCGTCTTGCGGAGCACTACGGACGCGGACGTGTCTTCCTCGTCGGTGACGCCGCGCACGTCCACACCCCGGCCGGTGCCCAGGGCCTGAACACCGGTATGCAGGACGGCTACAACCTCGGCTGGAAGCTCGGCCAGGTCCTCGCCGGAGCCGACCCGGCCCTGCTGGGCACCTACGAGGCCGAGCGGCAGCCGATCGCCGCCGGGGTCCTGGGCCTGTCCACGGAGAAGTGGGGCGGCATCGCCAAGCTCGATCCCTCCAGCATGAAGCGCGGCAAGGACGAGCAGCAGCTCGCCCTGACCTACTACGGCGGCCCGCTCGCCTCCGCCGACGGCGACAGTGGCGGCACCAGCACGCTGCACGTGGGCGACCGTGCCCCGGACGCCCGACTGCTCGGCGCCGAAGGCACCGAGACCCGCCTGTTCGACCTCTTCCAGGGACCGCACTTCACCGCCATCGCCTACGGTCCCGGCGCCGCCCGGGACCTCGAACTCCTCGACTGGCCGACGACGGGCGCCCAGCTGAAGCGGCTCACCGTCGGATCGGCAGCGGGCGACGGCCGCGCCTTCTCCGACCCCGAGAACACGCTGCAGAGTGCCTACGGCCTGACCGGCGACACGCTGCTGCTGATCCGTCCCGACGGCTACATCGGACACATCGCCACTCGGGATCTCCTCACCACCACACAATCCGCCGTGCGGGCAATGACGCCCCAGGCAAGGAGCCGCACCATGTCCCAGCCGAGCCACACCTCCCCCGGTTCGGGGGCCATTGAATGAGCCGCATACTGCTGCGCGGGGCGCAAGTCATCACGATGACGCCGGACCGGCCGGACGCCGAGCATGTCGACATCCTCGTCGACGGCGAGACCATCGCCGCCGTTGGCGAAACCATCGAGGCGCCCGACGCCGAGGTCGTCGACTTCTCCGGCCGCATCGTCGTCCCCGGTCTGGTCAACGCCCACCTGCACACCTGGCAGACCGCGCTGCGTTCCGCGGGCGCCGACTGGACGTTGATGGAGTACCTCACCCACCTCCACGGGAAGTGCGTCGGTCAGTACACCCCCGCCGACATGCACATCAGCAATCTCGCCGGCGCCCTGAACCAGCTCAACTGCGGTACGACCACCCTCGGCGACTGGTGTCACAACGCCCTGTCGCCCGAGCACGCCGACGCGGCCGTCGAGGGACTGGTCCAGGCCGGGATCCGCGCGGTCTTCCTGCACGGCACGCCCTACCGGTCGCCGGACACACCCCACCCGCTCGCCGAGATCGACCGGCTGCTCGACGGCCCCGTCCGCGACCACGCCCTCCTCACCCTGGGCATGGCACTCCAGGGGCCGCAGTACTCCTCCGCCGAGACCGCGGTGGCCGACTTCCGAGCCGGCGCGGAACGCGGCCTCGTCGTCTCGATGCACCAGAGCGGCGGCGAACCCTCACCCGGCTGGGAAGCCGTGCGCAACGCCGGGCTGTTCAGCCCCCTGACCAACGTCGTGCACGGAGCCGACCTGCCCGAGGACTGGCTGAAGACGCTCGTCGAGGCGGGCGTCACCTTCACCACCACCCCGGAGAACGAACTGGGCCAGGGTCACGGCACACCCGTCACCGGATCCCTGATGAGCCTGGACGCGGCACCCTCCCTGGGCACCGACATCGACACCGCCGTGCCCGGCACGGTCCTCACCGCCGCCCGGATCGCTCTGGCCCACCAGCGCAGCCTGGACCACGCCCATCACCGGCAGACGACCGGCATGTACGCCAACACACCGTCTGTCACCAGCAAACAGGCACTTGCCTGGGCCACGGTCGAAGGAGCGAAAGCACTGGGCCTGGCGGACAAGGTGGGCCGGATCGAGGTGGGCATGCAGGCCGACCTGGTCGCCGTCGACGCCCGGGCGCTCAACCTGTGGCCGGCGCACGACCCCATCGCCACGGTCCTGCACGCCGACATCGCCAACATCGAAGCCGTGATGGTCGCCGGCACCTGGCGCAAACGCGATCACGCCCTGCTCGCATCCGGCCTCGACGACGTCAAGGGCCAGCTACGCGAGTCCGGAGAACGGCTGCTGCGCAGCATCAGGCCCGCGGGCTCTCCCGGCTGACATACCGCAACGTGCCCCCACGCATGAACCGCGCGCCGACGCGCACGACACCCCGTCCTCGTCGGCGCGATGGCCACGCGCCCTCAGAGCCGCACACCGCGGCCTCGTTCCCACAGCAAGAAGGTTCCGTGAGCAGCCCCATGCCGCCTACTGCGGGGATGCCCCGCGACGCCCTGCACCAGGAGCAGATCATCCAGGCGACCATTGCCCTTCTGGACGAGAGCGGCATCGAGAGTCTGACCATGCGAAGACTCGGCAGCCGTCTCGGCAGCAGCGCGGCGGCACTCTACTATCACGTCAGGAGCAGACAGGATCTGCTCCTGCTGGCCGCTGACACCGTCTGGGGACAGACACCTCTCCCCGCTCCCGACGGCGCCGAATGGCGTCCGGTCCTCCTGGCCATGGCAGACAACCTGCGTTCGATGCTTCTCAGGCACCCCTGGCTGCTGGCCGCCATGACCATCCAGCCTCTCGACGGCCCGGCCAGGGACCGCCATGACGAGCACCTGCTCGCGGTCTGCGAAGCGTCCGGCCTCACCAGGCGGGATGCCGAGCAAGCCGCCCAGAGCGTCGTCACGTTCGCCATCGGCGCCGCCCTGGCAGACACCCCTCGCCCGTATGTGTCCTTCGGACTGCAGTCGCTTCTCGACGGCGTCGAAGCCAGGCTTGCCGCCCGTGCCTGAGCCGACACAGCAGCAGACTCGTCGTCGACGATCAGCAGGGTGGTCATGGTGCTGGTTCTTCCGGCGCGGCTGGACCGGCGGTACGGGTGTGTACGGCGCTCCCCGAGTACGCCCTACTCGTGTGCGATGTGTGCGATGTGTGCGCGGTGTTCGGCGAGCACGTCCAGTCCGAAGTCGGAGGTCAGGTCACGCCACACCGAGTGGGCGTGGTTGGCGTAGCGCTGTGTGTTGTCGTACTCGATGAGGACGCGAGGGTCCTGCACCCGGTAGTAGTGCGGTTCCCCGGCGTCCGTGCTGCCCGCCCAGCCGAAATGCACCGCGTCGAGGACGGTGTCAGAGGTGTAGTGGGTGTCGTAGGCGTCTGCGAGGAACTCGGGTGCCCGTCCGGTGTAAAGGGTGACGAGCCGGCGCAACAGGTGCCGCTGCTCGTTGTTCAGGTCGCGACCGCTGATGCCTTTGGGGGGAATCGTGATGGCCACGCGCGCGTGGTCCTTCTCGGTGTACCCGCTGCCCGCTTCCGCCCGGCGGTCGATGTCGTTGACAAGCCGGTCCAGCTCAGGGTCGGCGAACTGGCCGCGCCACAGGTCCTGCATGTGCATCATCGTGTCGCCGTGTTCGACGCGTGGGCGGTTGCCGGAGACGATGTCCGAGACCGCGGACGGGTGGAGCAGGGCGCTTCGGAGTCGGCCCGTGCCCAGACTGCGGACCAGTTGACGGGCCGTCTCCTCAGGGCCTTGCAAGGGCCGCAAGGTGCCTCCGATCAGCTCGGTCGTGGCCGGGTCGGCACCGATGAAGCAGGGGGTCGTGGAGACGAGCCGGCCAGCGACGACGAGGTTGTTCAGGGAGATGTGGTGGCCGCCGAACCGCCATGCCCAGACACGGTCGCCGGGGCGGCCGAAGATCCTCAGCCAGTACAGGCCGGGGTCCCGCCCGCGCTGCCGGCCCCATCGAACCCGCCACCCTTCCACCTGGTCCAGGACGTTCTCCAGGCCCATCACGGTGGTGACGGTGGCGTAGCCGGGGACGGACAGGCCGGTGGCCACCAGCCGCATGGCCAGGCTCTGCTGGCGGGCGCTCTGGTCCCGGATGGCGAGCCCGCCGTGTTCCGTGGGGGTGTAGAACCAGCGCAGCCGCTCGGCCTCCGCGTCCGGGTGAAGCGGGGAGCCGTAGGCGGCGAGCGGGAGTTGGTCTCCGCTCAGGCTGCTCAGCCAGGTGGTGGCGACGTCGGCCATGACAGCCGCCGCCTTCTCCCGCCCGGCCGTCAGGGTGTCGGGCGCCGTGTCTTCGCGGTCACCGGGCACGGGCGCTCCCCAGGTCCTCGGAGATGTCAAGCATGACCTTGATGGCGTTGCCCCGGCGCTCGGCGTAGGTGTCGAACGCCTCGGCTACGTCGGGCAGCCCGAAATGGTGGGTGACCAGTTCCGCGGTGCGCAGCCGGCCCCGGGCGGCCAGGCCCACGGCGCGGGCCACCGAACCGGTGCCCTCGCCGCGGACCGTCTGGATCGAGATGCCGTTCATCACGGCGTGGTTGAGGTCGGCCTGCACGGGCTCTTCGAAGAAGCCGACGAGGACGACCTTCCCGGACCGCTTGGCCATGCGCAGCGCGTCGTCCACCGCACTCGGGGCGCCGGAGCACTCCAGGACGATGTCGGCGCCGATCCCGCCGGTCGCCTCCCGAACCGCCGCCACGGCGTCCTCCTCCCGGGAGTTGACGACCAGGTCCGCGCCGAAGGACTTGCCAATGGCGAGCCTGGCTTCCCGCGTGCCGGCCAGGGCTACGGTCCTGGCCCCGAGTTCACGTGCGACCTGTACCGCGAGCAGCCCTATCGGTCCGGGGCCGATCACGGCGACCGTGGATCCGACGAGCAGGGTGTCGAGCACGTCGAAGGCGTGCATCACGGTGCCCACGGTGGTGAGGACGACCGCGGCGTCGAAGTCCACGGTGTCCGGCAACCGGTGGAGGGTCGCCACGTGGTTGAGCGCGTACTCCGCGAAGCCCCCGTTGACGGTCATCCCCTGCACGCGGTGCCCGGTGTGCCGCAGGCCGTAGTTGAGGCAGTCCGTGTAGGCCCCGGCCAGGCAGTTGGCGCAGCGCATGCAGCCGCGGTGGGCTTCCGTCACCACCCGGTCGCCGACCCGGAGCTCGTCCACGGCGCTGCCCACCGCGGCGACGACGCCGGCGTACTCGTGGCCGGGTACGAACTCGCCCGCGGCCGGGCCGCCGTCCTTGAAGAAGTGCCGGCTGCGGATCTTCAAGTCCGTTCCGCACAGGGACGCCCTGCGGACGCGTACCAGAACGTCTTCCGGTCCCACCTGCGGCACGGGCAGTGTCGTGACGGCGAGGGTGCCGGGCTCGCCCAGCACCGCGGCCTGCATGGTTTCCGGCAAGGACATAGGGGCCTCCATTTACGGCCATGAAAATGCGTCGGGAATCGACGGGCCGAAACGGCCCTATTTCCCACCTCATCCTGCACGCCGGCAATGCCTATTCCCTATGCGTGGCGCATAGGCATCCCTTATGCATGTCGCGAGAGATTCCTATTGGAGACCCACCACAACCTCGTGGCAGTGTCATGTGGAAACGACGGACGTGGCCGTCGGCCGCACGGCCGGGGAACGGGCCACCGCCCAAGGAGCGAAGCTGTGGATCTGGGAATTTCGGGCAAGACCGCGCTCGTGCTGGGCGGGGGTGGGGGTCTCGGCGGCGCGATCGCCCAGGCTCTCGCCGCGGAAGGGGCCGCTGTCGCCGTCGCGGACATCAGCCCACAGGCCGCAGAGAGCACCGCCGGGGCGGTGACCGACGCGGGCGGGAAAGCCGTGCCCCTGGAATGGGATCTCGCGGACCTGGGCGCGATCGACCAGCACGTCGCGGCAGTCGAAGGGGCGCTCGGTCCCGTGGACATCCTGGTCAACAACACGGGAGGGCCGCCGCCCTCGCCGGTTGCGGGGCAGGACCCTGACCTGTGGCTGAAGCACTTCCAGTCCATGGTGCTGTCCGTCATCGCGATCACGGACAGGGTCGTGCCGCTGATGCGGAGCCGCGGCTGGGGCAGGATCATCACCAGCGCCAGCTCGGGGGTGATCGTCCCCATCCCCAACCTGGGGCTGTCGAACGCCTTGCGGGGCAGTCTGCTCGGCTGGTCCAAGACGCTGGCCCGGGAAGTCGCGGCCGAGGGGGTGACCTGCAACGTGGTCGTTCCGGGACGGATCGGCACCCAGCGGATCAAGTTCCTCGACCAGGCCAAGGCCGATCGGGAGGGCAAGTCCGTCGCGGAGACGTCCGCCGAGAGCGTCGCGTCGATCCCTGTGGGCCGCTACGGCGAGCCGCGGGAATACGCCGCGGCCGTCGCCTTCCTCGCAAGCGTGCAGGCTTCATACATCACAGGCTCGGTCATTCGCGTCGACGGCGGACTCATCGCCAGTCTCTGAAAAAGGCATCGAATTTCTGAGGAGGCAGAACAATGGCACCCCTGGACCGCAACACCCATGGTGTTTTCGCCATCGCACCAACGCCCTTCGACGAGGAAGGCGCAATCGATTTCGACTCGCTCAGCCGACTCGTCGACTTCTACAAAGACGCCGGCGTCACCGGACTGACCCTCCTGGGCCAGATGGGCGAAGCACCCAAGCTGTCCCACGACGAAAGTGTGCGCATCGTCCAGCACGTCATCAAGCGCACCGATCTGCCGATCATCGTGGGCGTCTCCGCACCCGGCTACGCCGCCATGCGGGCTCTCGCGGTCGACGTCATGTCAGCCGGGGCCGAGGGCGTCATGATCGCCCCGCCGAACACGCTGCGTACCGACGACCAGATCGTGAGCTACTACGAGGGAGCGGCGGGCGCCATCGGCGCGGACGTGCCGTTCGTGATCCAGGACTATCCGCTGTCCTTCTCCGTCGTCATGTCCCCTGCCGTCATCGCCCGCATCGCGAACGCCGCGCCAGGGTGCGTGATGCTCAAGCACGAGGACTGGCCGGGCTTGGAGAAGATCAGCGGACTCCGGCAACTCGAAGCCGATGGAGCGATGCCCCGCCTGTCGATCCTGTGCGGAAACGGCGGCCTCTTCCTGGACTTCGAGACCGAACGCGGAGCCGACGGAGCGATGACGGGCTACTGCGTGCCCGAACTCCTCGTCGACGTCGTGCGCCACACCGCCGCCGGCGACCGTGACGCCGCCCATGACATCTTCGACGCCCACCTGCCCCTGCTGCGCTACGAACAGCAGCCGGGCATCGGCCTGGCCGTGCGCAAGTATGTAATGAAGCGCCGCGGAATCCTGGCCTCCGACGCCCAGCGCAAGCCCGGGGCCGCGCTGTCGGCGCGTGCCCGCACCGAGGTCGACTACTTGCTGTCCCGGCTCACCCGCAAGGACAGCAGGGTCACACTCACGGCATGACCCACAGGTAACACCTCTCAGCAGCACAGCACCACGTCACCTGGCCCCGCCCCGCCAGCAGACCGGGACTCTGCCCAGATAGGAACACCCGTCTCCTGTATCCGACACGCGCTGCCCTCGCACATCCCCGCCAACGCGAGCTGCGTGCCATGCCGACTGATCCTGGAAGACACCGGATTTGTGGTCACAGCACGAGTACTGGGCAACGCTCGGCCGAGTAGCTTGATCACATGCAGCTACGTCAGCTGGAGTACTTCCTCGCGGTCTGGGAGGCGGGCTCCTTCAGCGGAGCGGCTGCGCGGCTCTATGTCACACAACCTTCGCTGTCCCAGCAGATCGGGGCCCTGGAGAAGGAGCTGGGCGCGGTCCTGCTGGAGCGCGGTCGGCAAGGGGTGACGCTGACTCCCGCGGGCCGTGTCTTTCTGCCCCGAGCACAGAACGTCGTCCGTGCGGTGCAGGACGCGCAGGACTCGGTGCGCGAGGTGGTAGAGGGCCGTCAGGGCGACGTCCACGTCCTGACCGTACGGTCCGTCGCCTCGGGGATTCTGCCGCCGTCCGCGGCGCGCTGGCACTCGACGTACCCCTCCACCGTGCTGAGACTGCACGACTACTCCCACCGCCGGGACCTCGAAGAGGCCATGCGCAGTGGCCAGGGTGACATCGCGGTCGGTCCACGGCCCGGCCCTTGGGAGGGGCCCGTCATCTCCCTGGGATATGAGGAGATGGTGGTGACCGGCTCGGCCGAATACCCGGCGGGGACCGCGGCTGATCCAGCCGAACTGGTCGCCGCCGACTGGGTGCTCTACGAGCAGGAACAGGGCATGAGCGAAGTGGTGGACCGCCTGGCAGGGCACCTCGGGTTCACGCCGCGCGCCGTCGCACGCACGGGCCAGGTCTCCGCAGCGCTCCTGTTCGCGGTCGAGGGGATCGGCGTGACGGTGACACCGGAGAACGCGGTGCCGCTGCGCTGGTCGAGGCACGCCCGGCGGATCGGGCCCGGTTATTTCCGGGAGCTGGTGGTGTTCAGCAGAAAGCTCCCCTCCCAACTGGCCGAGCGGTACCGGGACATGCTCACCACTGTGGAGTTGCCGCTGACCGCGGAGCGGGATCTGCCCGAAGGAGCACTCCGCTTCTAAGGTCAACTTGCCCTGAGATCGAGGGTGTTGTTCCCGCATCTGAGTGATCAGTGTCAACGGCCACTCAGTTCTTCTGCGGATCGAGTCCACACCTCCACGGATGGGCAGATCCAGGGCTGGCCAACGGGCATCCGAATACACCACTGGACCACAACCAGCCAAACGGCTACGCTGTTGCCAATATTAGAGGTGGCAGGAAACGCAGTCACCTGGGCTCGAGGGCGCTCAAGCCGTGACCCCACGGTCCGCCTGCCTTCACCAGCGCCCCTTCGTCCACAGTGCCGACCCCCCCAGGGGTAGACGATGCCCGTCCTGATCGTGATAGCGATCTACGCTGTCCGGATCGCGCGCGCCCCCTTGGACGCGCGCCTGAAGAAGCGCAACGTCGGACCCCTGTCGGTCACGACCGGAGCGGTCATGCTCTATCTGGCCTGGGACTGGCTCAGGCCCGAGGGCCTGAGTGCTGTCTATTTCGTTGGCGAGTTCGCCGGCGTCCTGTCCGTCTACCTGATGTCCTGCACCTTGGTGCTGGCCACCCGCCTGATGTGGTTGGAGCAGTGGTTCGGCGGCCTGGACCGTATGTACCGTCAGCACAAGCTGTACGCCGTATGGTCCATACTCCTGCTGACCCCCCACCTGCTCCTCCACTTTTTCTCCGGTTTCGACGGGAGCCGGTACGGCTACGCGCACCGGGCCGCGTCGGTTGGGGTGGGCCATCTCCTCGGTGCCGTCTCCGCCATCGGCCTGCTGCTGCTCGTCCTCATCTCGCTCGGCCAGGTCGGCCGCATCCTCCGACTGCCCTACGAGCGCTGGCTGTTCCTGCATCGCCTCACCGGCCTGCTACTCCTGTCGGCGCTGTTGCACGGCTGGTTCCTCGATCTCGTCATCACCGGATGCACGCCCCTCCTGGCGATCTACGTCACTATCGCCGCCATCGGCATGACCGCCTACACCTACGACGAACTGGTGCTACGGCACAGGGAACCCCGGGCGGACTACACCGTCGACCGCGTCGAGCGGCCGACACCCGACATCCTCGACCTCACCCTCACGCCCACCGGCGAGACGACGCTTCCCGTGACAGGAGGTCAGTTCGTATACCTGCGGGTCGGCGGCTGGCACGAACACCCCTTCAGCGTCGCAGGAACGCAAGCCGACGGCTCGGTACGCCTCACCATCCGTGCCCTGGGCCGCGGTACACGCGGCCTCTACACGGACATAAGTGAAGGACACCCCGCAACCCTCAAGGGTCCTTACGGCATGTTCGACCACACCCTCGGCGGACCCCGGCAGATATGGATCGCGGGGGGCATCGGTATCGCACCCTTCCTCGGCTGGCTCACCCACCCCGGTACGGCGCCGCTCCGCACCGACCTCTTCTACTGCACCCCCACCGCCGAAGACGCACCGTTCCTCCCGGAACTCACCGCAGCGGCAGCACACCGCCCCGAGTTCCGGCTCCACCCGACGTTCAGCCGCAGCCACGGCCGTCTGACCGCCGAAAGAATCCAGGCCGAGGCCGGACCGATCACCCCCGACACGCACGTCTTCCTCTGCGGCCCCGTCTCCATGATCGAAAACCTCACTCGCGCCCTCCATCGCCAGGGCGTCCCCCGCCGGCATCTCCACGCCGAGCACTTCGCCTTCCGCTGACGAGCCGCCGACCGCACGGGTCACAACAGCTGTAGGCCTGATTGTCCGGCGACCGGTTGCCCCCCACCCAGGTGCTTGTGCGCCGGTGGTGCCTACGGCGGCGCCTGGCGTCCGCACTTCGATGGTCGTCGCGTATCCGCCGTGATCCCAGGGGTTCACTCCGTGATCCACGGGGCCACTGCCGCCTGAATCCACTCATTGAAGCAACGTCAATCTCCTCGCCATTCGGCCCTCCATTTGACTTCATGGATCTAGGTGACCATTCTGATCACCTAGTAACCAAAATGGTCACCTCGAAGGGTGTGCACACCATGGCAAACGGCAAGGGCGCGGCAGGGAGCAGGCTGGGGCCGCGGTTGTGGCTGGCCCCGGCCGTCATCGTCACCGTGGTCATGGCCGCGCTGGCGGCGCTGTACCTGGGAGGGACGGTCAACGCCTCCAAAGACCTCAACGACTTTCCCGTAGCGGTCATCAACGCCGACACCGGCGCCACCAGCGCATCGGGACAGCGCATCGACGTCGGCAAGGAGATCGCCGACAGCCTGCGCAAGGGCGTCGACGACGACAAGTTCGATCTGCGTTTCGTCAGCCTCGCCACGGCGAAGAAGGACATGGGCAGGGGGAAGCTCTACGGTGCGATCGTCCTGCCCTCGGGCCTGAGCGAGAAGCTGATGACGCTCACGGCGAGCGCGGCAACCGGCGGGGCCGCTGAGCAGCCTGCGGTCACCGTGTTCACCAATCCCCTCGCGAACACTTCCAGCGCATCCATCGTCAATTCCTTCGCCTCTCAGGCGCTGGCCGAGGCGAACCAGACGGTGGGCAAACAGCTCCTCACCAGCGCTGCGCAGGCCACGGAAAAGGCCGGGTCCGGCAGTCGATCCGTCTCAGGGACCGCTCGCATCGTCCTGTCCGAGCCGATGCAGGTCCATGTCACACCCTTCAAGGAAGTGCCGGACGGCAGCGGCGGCGGCCTGTCGGCCTTCTACTACGCCCTCCTGCTGGCGCTGGCCGGCTTCACCGGCTCCCTGATCGCCACCAATCTCGTCGACTCCCAGCTCGGTTTCACTCCGTCGGAGATCGGTCCGCTCTACCGCATGGAGAGCCACTCGGGTCGCAGCCGCTTGTCCACTCTTGCTCTGAAGTGGGGGCTCATGACGGGGATCGCGGTGGTCGTCAGCACCGTCTACCTCGGGATCGCGGACCGGATCGGCATGCCCCTGGACCACCCCGGGCAGCTCTGGCTGTTCAGCGTGCTGGCCATCACGGCCGTCGCAGTGGTCGCGCAGGCGATCCTCGCCCTGCTGGGCGGCCTGGGCATGGTGGTCAACCTCTTCCTCTTCATCGTGCTGTCGATCCCCAGCTCCGGGGGTACGACACCGCTGGAAGCCATGCCCCCCTTCGTCCGCTTCCTCAGCTCGTTCGAGCCCATGCACCAGATCTATCTGGGTACGCGCTCGATCCTGTACTTCGGGGCCAGCTGGGATGCGGGGCTGGGGCGTGCGGTGATCGCCTCGGTGATCGCGGTCGGCCTCGGCCTCCTCGTCGGCGCCCTGGGTACTCGCGCCTACGACCTCAAGGGGCTGGCCAGGAAGCACACCGCTGCCGCTGCCGGGCAGTGAACCGCGGCCCTGCCGGGGATACTCCGACATCCCCGGCACCTGGTTCCGCCCGCCCCGGGAAGGATCGGGCCGCCGGGTAGGCGGCTGCGGAGGCGAAGGGAAACGTACGCCCCAAGCGAATCACCGTGCCGGGCCGGTTGGCGGGGGCCCCACGGCCGTTACAGATGCACCAGGCCGCTGAATCGCAGGGCGGCCCCTGTTCACCGGAGCTTCGCATCTTCCTGGAAGGTTCAGATCAGGGGTGTGAGCGTCTGGTCGAGGCCCGCGAGGACCTGGCCGAAGGCTTCGTAGCCGACAGCTCCGACAACTGCGCCGTGGCGAGCGGACGTGTTGGCGTCCCGCCAGATCCGCTGCAGCACGTTGTTCTCCGCGAAGCTCGCCGCGCCGTGGGCGGAGAGCAGAGTCTGCAGGGCCGCGCAACCGGTCTCTGCGACGTATCCGACGTCCGCTCGCACCCGCGTCGAACATGCTGAGGTGCTCGGCCCGCGCCGCTGCCCGGTCGACGTCATCAGCGGCGCGGTATGCGTGCAGATGAGCGGTGTCGATCTTCAGCGCCGCCTCGGCGAGCTGGAGTTGGAACGCGGTCGAGTCTGCCTGTCGGGTGAAGAAGGCGTACGGGATCGCCTTCACCTGCCCCTTCTCCCGCACCAGGCTCAGCGCGGCCCGGGCCAGGCCGAGGTGGGTTGCGATGGCGGTAACGCCGAGTACGGAGCCGAGATTCGAGCGGTACAGGGCGCTGTCGGGATGTTCTTGCCTGCAAGGCCGGCTGTCACCGAGGCAAGCCGGTGCTCGGGGACGAAGCCCGTCTGCCCCGGGCACTCTGCGTTGCAGCGCCCGGTCACCACCGGGACTCTCCAGCCACTGCACAAGATCACGCGCTCGGCACCGGCAGCCGCGGCGACGCCCGATGCCGACCGGGATGACTCCATGGGCCGGCGGCCTCAGATTCACGTTCTGACTGGTCAGGCGTCGTCGCGCAGGTGGGCAAGCCCGCTGAGAAGGAGTTCGAGTCCGAAGGAGAACTCGTCCTCGATCGGAACGGGCATCGACCCGGCGACGGTGACCGTTGCCGGGAACAAGGCTGGATCGACGCCCTGAAAGACGGCGGACAGTTGTGCGTCGTCGAGTTGCCCGCCGCCGCCATGACCGTTGACCTGTATGGCGAATCCGAGGACGTAGCGGGAGAGGGTGGCAAAGGCGTGCGCGGCCAGTCGCGGCGGGAAGCCGCTGTCGAGCAGCGCCGCGACACAGTGCTCCCGCAGTGCCATGGCGTTCGGCCCCAGGGGAATCTCTTCGACCATCAGGCGCGCAGCGTTCCGGTGCCGGGCCAGGGCCTCGAACATGGTGTGCGCGACCGTCCGTAGCCCTTGCTGCCAGCCCATCGCGAGGAGTTCGTCGCCGTTCAGTTTCACGGCGCCGAACATGCGGTCCACGACATGGGCGACCAGCGCTGCCCGGTTGTCGAAATGCCGGTACAGCGTCGCCGTGCCCGAGCCCAGGCGCTGGGCCAGCGTCCGCATCGAGAGAGCGTCGGCCCCTTCATCATCCACGATCTGCAATGCCGTAGAGACGATGCGCTCCAGCGGCACGGGAGGACGTCCCGGGCGCCGAGCCGATGCCGTGGCCGCTCGCACAGGACCAGCTGCTGCCACTGAACGTCCACCTCCTCGGCCAGCACCATAACAGCAACACCGTATCCACTTTGGAGATCGCCGGTTGGGCATGGAGCGGCGGCGCCCCCTTCGATCAGCCCATGGCCGACCGCTCATTGGGGACTCCGGCACAGGCCAATCCCACTATGGGTTTGCCGCGGCCTTCGCTCCGTGCCAGGTTGGGGCAGGAACCGGCCGTCTGAGCCGACAGCGCCCAGGTCGATACCAACCACACTGGCCGAGAGCGGAACTTCGAGTGGCACCGACCGTGTCAAGGGGCCGTTGTGTTCCTGGCATGCGCCCGCGCGTCAGCAGTTCACGGCAGACCGGGCCTCGCACCGCCACACGCCGGGAGGCACGAACGGCCGGGCGTCAGAAGCCGGCTCGTCACCGCAGCACCTCGAGTGCGGAAGCGACCTCGACGACGTTCGCCGAGGGCACTCTGCCCCGGCCGAACTGTACAAGTGACGCAGCATTGCCTCAGCCGGCGCTGCGCACTGCTCGCCGGTCCCGTTGTTCCGTACTGCACCGCCGGCTACCCCGTCGCAGTGCCTCAATCACCCGCGCCGGCATCGCCGTTGCCCCTGTGGCCCAGTGCGCCAAGGCTCGCGGCAATCACCACATCAGTGCGCTCGGTCCACCTGGCCTCACGGTTTGCCATCATCGTGACGGTCACAGCACCGATCGCGGACACCACCCGCACATGCCGTTCCTCATCAGTCCAGACATCGGGATCGAAGGCTTCCATCAACATGCGCTGCGCCCCGGAGAGGCGCTGCATGATCTCGGGCTCTCGCGTCAGCCCGAAGGCGCCGACGATGAGCGCACCAGTCCCCGGCCACTCCTCGATCAGCTCGACCAGCGCACCGAGCAGGGCGGCGTCCCGCTCAAGCCCGACCGGGAGGCCCTCACCCGCAGCCGCCACTCGTGCGGCGTGTTCCTCCGCGCGAGCGACCACGGCGTCCTGGATCCGCTCCTTCGAGCCAAGGCGCTTCAGCACAGCCGCCTTGGAGTAGCCGGCACCGTCGGCGATCGCCTGCACGGGGCCCTGAGCGAACCCGTGCCGCGCAAAGACTGAGGCCGCCACGTCGATCAGGGCACGATCGATCTCGTCTCTGGTGGGCCTCACGGTTGGCTTCATGACCAAAGGTTACCGTTTCGGTCAGCAAGTGACCGAAACGGTAACACCGCCCTCGTTCACCACCACGGTCCCCATCGGGGATGTCGCGGACCAGGACGATCTCAGGTGCCGGGGTCGAGTCGACGGGCTGCGGGAGGAGGCCGACCGCATCCAGGCCGAGCCGGCTGTGGCCGAGTTGGAACGGCAGGAGTGAGTGATCGCTCACAGGCGGGTCGATACGGTGCTGGCTCCGGACGACGGTGTCGCCGCCGAGGCGGAGGTCACCGCGGATCTCGGGATGCTGAGGTGCAGTCGACGCTGCGGGACGCGGCGAAGCCGAAGTCGCAGATGCCGGTGTAGTGCCAAGGGCTTGCGTGGTCGGTTATGTCGGTGGACTACCAAGCGCATCCTCACGGCGCTCGCGGACGGGGCGCGGCTCCGTCAAGGGCCGCTGACCTGCCAGGAGATGGCCGCCGTGTTCGGCATGGAGGTGGTGCCGGCGCGGGCGGAGGCCCTGCGGTCGAAAGCGAAACGCCTGGTGACCTGCGGCTGGCTGGCCGGGCAGCAGCTGGGCCGGTTCACCCTCGCGGCAGGCGTGACCGGACCAGGCGACGGGTCATGAGCAGGGTCATCGACCAGTAGACCATCGCCTCCGCGCTGGTGGTGCGCCGCTCGAAGTCGCGCACCAGACGGCGGCTTCGCATCAGGTGGGCGAAGAGACGACAGTGAGGATGTACGAGGCATCGCTCGGGGGTCTGACTCTGGGGGCTGACCAGCGCTTCGGCTGCCTGTGCGTTGAATCGTCGGCCCGCGGGTGATGCCCCTGCGTGTACTCGCGGGCGTCCGTGACCTCACAGGAGCTTGGCCGTCGGGCCTCTTCACTTGACGACGGCGGTGGGAGCGTCCTGGTTGTCGGCAAATTACAAGCGCCACACACCTCCGTCCGCAAAGCGGTGTCCGCCGGGGTTGGTGTCCAGCGGGCGTCTCCAGCGTAGAACCGCTGGGGCCGCAAAGGCATGCGGGAGAGGAGGTGCGTGGTGCTCACGCGGACGGGCACACCCGCCGGAACGGGGCGTCGGGAATGTAGGCCCGCCACTGGGCCGGGCTCAGACCGGACCCGCCCGTGCGATCGCAGACCCGTGCGAGGGCGTGGGCGGGGTCGAGGTCGTAGCGCTGGAGCGGGACGTGGGCGCTGCCTGCGTACAGCGTGGTTCCGTCGGGGCCGAACGCGAGGGTGTAGATCGCGTCTCCGGGGGTGGTGAGCAGGCCGCCGATCGGCTGGTCGGTCGGCACGTCCCACAGTTGCAGGCCGCCGTTGCTCCCGCCGACCGCGAGAGTGCGTCCGTCGGGGCTGAAGGCGAGCGCCGACACCGCCTCGTCGAGCGAGGCGCCGCTCGGAGGCCGGAAAGTGTCGGGCAGTGCGGCGACACGGTGGCGGAGATCGCCGTCCCACAAGGTGACCCGGCCGGTCATGTCACCGGCCGCGAGATGGGAGCCGTCGGGGGAGAAGGCCAGCGCGCCCAGCGGGCTTCCCCCGACGAGGTCCAGTGCGCCCGCCCGCCAGGACGGTGGGCGGGCCACGACTCCGTCACCCACGAGCAGCCGTCCGTCGCCGCGGAGGGCCGGAAAGTGCGCGGCCGGGCCGACGGGCAGCTTGGTGCGTCGTCGGCTGCGGGTGTCCCACACCTCGCCGAACATGCGGTCGTCGTCGCCCATCCGGGTGAGGTGCAGGGTACGGCCCTGGGGGCCGAGCGCGGCCTCGGAGACCGAGGCGCCGGGCAGGTCGAGTGTGGTGGCGACGCGTTCGTGCGGTACGTCCCAGAGGGCGAGGGACTGGGTGCGGAGGGTGTGTCCCTCCGCGGTGACGCCGTAGGCCAGGCGGGTGCCGTCCGTGCTGAACACGAGGAGTACGTCGATGTCGAGCGCCGGGATCGACGGCAGGGAGGCCGGAAGTGCCGGGAGGATGTGCAGGACGTGTCCGTCGGCGGTGCTGCGCAGCCGTATCAGGAACCGGTCATGGATGAGTTCGGCGGTGGCGAAGGTGCGGCCGTCGGGACTGAGCACGACGTTCGCCAGTGTGGCCGGGTGCCAGGCGGTGGTGACGGCGGCGCCGACGTCGAGGGTGTGGACCGTTCCGCCTTCCAGATAGCGCAGGGTGCGGCCCTCCAGGTGCAGGGCCGGGTCCAGGCCGAGTTGCTGGTTGTCCAGGGAGGCCCGGAACACCGGCCCGTCGGTGTCGGCCAGCCGCCACACCTGTACTTCCTGTGGGGTGGCCAGGGCCAGGAAGGTGCCGTCCGCGGTGAGGGCCATGTCGTCCACGTCGGAGGTGGCGAGATCGGCGATCCGGAGGCCGGACCTCAGGTCCCAGACGCGGACACCCGCGCCGGTGACAGCGGCCATGCGGCCGGCGCCTACGGTGAGCTGGGTGTCGCCGACGGCGCACAGCCGGTCCCGCTTCCAGGCTCCGCTCAGCGGGCGGTCGGCCGAGGTGTCCCACACGCTCGGCGACCGGCCCGCGGGACAGGCCACCACGTACCGTCCGTCCGCGCTGACGGCGCTGAGCGTCGACTGCGGCGCCGGAGCCCGGAACAGCACCCGACCGTCGGAGACCGAGCCCAGCCGCACGCCTTTGCCGTCCGTGGCCAGATAGGCGTGGCCGTCGTCGGTGAGTTGGACGTCGCCGTACCCGGCAAGTACGGGTGAGCCGGCGGTCCACCGGCCGCGGGTGGTGTCCCACAGCCGCGTTCCGTCCGTACGGCTGATGGCGAGCACGTGGGCGTGCGGGCCGACGGCGGTGACCGTGCCCGCGGGCAGGCTGCCCCGGCCGGTACGCCGGTGGGTGGCGACGTCCCAGCTCCGCCAGGTGCCGTCCGCCGCGCTGAACAGGGTGCGTCCGGTGTCGGTGAGCCGTCGCTGGGGCGTGTTGCCGGGCGTGGGATCCGTGAAGGTGTCCGACTGGGGCTGCACGAGGGAGCCGAGGAGGGCCCGGTGGGACTCGGGCAGCCGGGCGATCCGCCAGGACGCGGCGCCGAGCAGCAGCGCGGTGCGGGGGTCGGTGGTGCGCAGCCCGTCGGCGGCGGACGCGACCCGGCGGGCCGCGTCCTGCGTTCGCCGCCACAGGACGTCGTCGTGTTCCCGCCAGACGGCGAACGCCGTGAGCAGCGCCACCGCCAGTACGGCGGACAGCGACCGGGTGAGGACGCGGTGGCGGCGGGCGATCCGGGCGGTGGTGCGGCGTTCCGCCTCACGTCCCTCCAGCGAGGCGGTGAGGAAGGCACGCTCCGGTTCCGTCAGGGCCAGGTGGGCGGTGGGGTCCGGGAAGTGCACCTGCGCGCGGGCCAGCAGGGCGCCCCGGTACAGGGTGCCGGGGCAGCAGCCGTGCTCCTGCCAGGCGCGGGCCGCCTCCGTCAGTGCCCGGTGGTCGCGCAGGCGTTCGCGGTCCTCCTCGATCCACCCGCGCAGGCGGGGCCAGCAGGTGATGAGCGCCTCGTGGGCGAGCTGGACGCCGTCCTCGTCGGCGGTCAGCAGCCGCGCCCGGGTCAGCCTTTCCATCACCACCCGCGCGTGCGGGCACCGCGACATCTCCTCATGTGTGAGCGGGCGCCGGGTGTCGGGTGTGCCCCGACCCGGTACGACCATGCGCAGCAGCAGGTGACGGGCCACCCGCGCCTGCTCGGGCGACAGGGCGCCGTAGACCTCTTCGGCGGTCAGGGCGATCGCCCCGCGCAGCCCGCCCGCCGCCTCGTACCCGTCGAAGGTCAGCATCCGGCCGTGGCGACGGCGCCAGGTCTCCAGCAGGACGTGGGAGAGCATCGGCAGCCCGCCGGGCTCGGCCTGGACCTCTTTGACCAGCCGGGCGGTCAGGGCGCGTTCCACCAGAAAGCCGGCCGCCTGTGCCGGTCCGACGACCGCCTCGCGCAGCTCTTCGGCGGTCATCGGGCACAGCAGCAGTCCGGACCGGTTCAGGGCCTGGGCCAGTGCGGGGTGCTCGGCGCAGCGGGCGTAGAAGTCGGCGCGCACGGCGACCAGCACGCGCACTCTGTGGTCCGGGTCGCGGGCGGCGAGCAGCATCTCGATGAAGCGGGAGCGCTCCAGAGAGTCGTCGCAGAGGGTGAAGATCTCCTCGAACTGGTCCACGACGACCCAGCTCTCGGGTTCGTCCGGGGCGGGCTCGAGCAGGTGCCCGTAGGTCGTCGCCGGACTGGCGCCAGGGGTGAGGATGCGCAGTGCGGCCGGGGACGGCCGTCCGGCGAGTTCCTCGCGCAGCCGCGGCAGCAGGCCGGCGCGCAACAGGGAGGACTTGCCGCTGCCCGAGGGCCCGAAGAGCACCGCGAAACGGTGCCCGCACACCAGCTTCCCCAGTTCCGACAGCATGTGGTCGCGGCCGAAGAAGAGGTGCCGGTCGTTCGGCTCGAACCGGGCGAGCCCGCGGTAGGGGGCCGGTGCCGTCTCGAGAGGTTCGGCCGGCGTCCGCTCGGCCTCCTCCTGGGCGTCTGCCCAGCGCAGCCGCCACGGCTCCGGATCGCCACCGCAGGCCCGTACGTAGGCCTCGACGACGGCGAGCGCGGGCAGCCGGTCCCCGGAGGCGGCCTGGGACAGCGTTGTCGCTCCACAGCCGACCGCTTTCGCCATCGTCCGGTACGACGGACTACCGGCGGTGCCGCGCAACTGCCGCAGCTCATGGGCGAACCGTGCGACGGGTCCGGCTGACGGGTCAAGTGGTCTTTCGGGGCGCCCCACGGGCTCGTACCTCCGTCCATGAGGCGAAAGCGACATCGACTGATATCGACAGCCATGACCATAAGAGGCCGGTCATGACGGCCGCGTTAATCACGAGTGACGAGCCATGACTCCGATCAATCACACAATGTTGATCCGGCCGGTGGAGGGGCCTGCGAATCAATTTCTGCGCCGTCAGTGTCGGTGGGGCAGGCCGGGCCCCCGGCCCACCGACCACGCACAACGGAGCGCACACCATGTCCCGAGCACACATCTTCCGCAGGCTCAGCACATCGGCCGTAATCCCGGCGGCCCTCGCCGGCGCCGTCGCCGTCGCCGGCCTGGGCGGCAGCCTCACCACCGGTGCGCAGCACCAGTCGCTGGGCGGGCACGTCCAGCTGGCCAGCGCGTCGTACCCGACCGATGGCATGAGCTTCGACATGACGAACGTCGACGCCGACCAGTACGACGCCATCATCAACTTCATCCGTGGGCGGGCCGGCGCCTGGTCCATCTACCAAAGCATCCGTGTCACACGGACGAGCGACGACTACTTCCCCCTCACCCTGTCGGTGGGCCAGAGCCGGGTCACTCTGATCATCAACGCGCGGAACCTGTACGTGACCGGCTGGTTCAACGAAAACACGCGCCAGTACGTCCGGCTGGACAATGCCGGACCCGGAGGAATGGCGGGGCAGAACGGTCAACCGCAGAACAGGACCTGGCTCAACTACGGCGACATGGAGCGTGCCGCTGGGGTCGACCGCGGTTCCCTCGGCATCACCATGGGTGCCATCCAGGGTTCGATCACCGACCTGGCGAGGGGCAACAGTCAGGACCAGGCGCGGGCCCTGCTCGTCCTTGTCCAGGCCCTTTCCGAGGGTGCCCGCTTCGACTTCATCTCCTACCGGATCGGCCAGGCGATGCGCAACCACAGCACCTTCTACGCCGGGTCCTCGTCCGTCGTCAACGGCGGGTCGCGCGCCCTCCAGCTGACGTCCCTGGATCTGGAGAACAACTGGGGAGGCCTGTCCCAGGCAGCCGAGAACGCGACACAGAACCACTTTCCCCTGAACTACCAGATCGGCAGTGGGTCTTTCACGACGATGCAGGCGCTTGACGAGCAGCTGGCCATGGCCCTGTACATCAAGATGGCCTAGCCCGAACGCGCGCAAAGTAGCCCAACCGGTAAGCGGGCTCGGGAGCCGGACAGTGTCCGCCCTCGAGCCCGCTTACCGTCGCCGGGCGGTTCTCCCCGTGACCGTGCGACGTGAGACGGCGCACGGACATGCTCGGAGACGCGTCCGAAACCTCCCGGTCAGAGCGATGCCCAGGCCACGTATCCCCTCTCGACCGACGGGGACCGAAGCCAAGGCGATATTCCGTGGTCGGCGGGCATCTGTTGCCCCGCCTGCTACCTGGGTGAGCCGGGCCGCCTTGGTCTGTGCGAGTCAGCGCCCTTGGCAGCAGGAGCCACCGGCTGTGCGGCCGGCGCTGTGCGCGCCGATGTGCTGCGCCGCCTCGGTTCGGGCACGTCCAGTCCGGGACACCGCGTCGTGGACCACCCGTCCGGAGATCAGGGTGTACCGGACCTGGGTGGCGCGGATGTCCTTTGCTGGCACCTTGGTGATGTCCCGGTCGAGGACGATGAGATCGGCTCGTTGGCCCGGTCGGACGGTTCCCGAGCCGGCGTCGTGCAGCTGGCGCCGCGCCCGCGGTGTGCATGAACAACGACTGAGTGCGGGTCAACGCTTCGCGGGCGATTCCTTCCCCCGGCGGACAGGCCACGATCATGGTCACGGTCCATGGCGGGAATCTGCTCGAACCCTCAGGCCGGCCCCAAGGGTTCAGAGTGTTCGCCTGACGCATGCAACGTGGCGCCCCTGGTGTTCCGCGCGCCGCACCATCCTGCTCGTCCAGATCATCCTCGGCCGGGTTCGGCCTCGACGACGCTGAAGTGGCTGCTCAGCAGTGTTTTCTGCGTGAGCGATCCGTGAGCGGACGATCTGGCAGAGATCATCACAGCGTGGACTGGGCAAGTGGCAGCACCCGTTCTGACCAAGCAGTTCCGGAAACCGAAGCAGCGTCCGGAACCACTCAGCAAGATCACACCAGGACTCATAATCCGTCGGCCGTGGGTTCGAGTCCCACCCGCCCCACCTGCGCAGGACTCTGGCCTGCGTAAACTTTCATTTTTGGGTGTCGGATCGTCAACTTTGCCTGAACGGAGGGAATCCGCTGCTCGTGAGTTCGGATCCGTTGCGGTCGGTGTTGGTTCACGCCGCTCCGACCTGAGCAGATGGCGTGGTCCAGCGATGGGGCAGATTTCCGCGGGTGGCGTGTGCGAGACCCTGGGTGCCGGATTCGGGACACTGGCAGGACACGACAAATCAGAAGTGCTGCCGGGGGCCTTCGGGCAGGCGCCTCTGCCGGGCCGCCGGGTGGGTACGAGGACCGCCCGAAGGGGGTGTGGTCCGAGCCGGGACGCGAAGCGGCCCGTACTGGAAACGGCCCGGAGAGGATCGGCAGGCGTGGCGGGCGCGGCTTCTTTGCCGTCGCCCTGGTGGCTGTCGGTCATGCGGGTCACGACCTCTTGGCGTCGATCTCAACGATGAGACCCTCTATGAGAGGTCTTGATCTCGTCGTGGATGGGGCGGACGGCTTCGACGCCCTGGTCGGCGGAGTTTTCGAGCTGCCTGTCGAGATGGGTCTTGCCGGGGAAGTCTTGTGGCGGCAGGTAAGGCAGAGGAGGGCTGCGTTGTGGCGTTCGCTCTCCGTCCCGCCATGCAGGATCTCTCCCTCCTCCGGATCCACCATGCGTGATCCCGTTACGCGGTGAGATGGCATGACGGTGTGGGACAACCACATCATGATCGGTTACTGGATCGCTTGAGGTGAAGCGCGTACATCAGGGAGAGGAGCTACCGACTGGGCCGCCTCTTCCTGATGCCGGGCCTACGACCGGACCGTATGGCGCACCGGGAAGACGGCGAATCCCGTGCGGTGCGCAAGCGTTCCCCACAGTCCCCGCGGCAGGTACAGCGAGACCACGATGGCCGCCGCGCCCACCACGATCAGGTACCAGACACCGCTCTGCGCGAAGTACTTGTCGAGGAGGAAGTACGCGATCGCGCCGACGACCGGACCCTCGATCGTGCCGATGCCGCCGATGATCACCATGAAGACCATCAGGGCCGAGTACTGCACCCCGAAGATCTGCGTCGGCGACGCCACCCCCAGGCTGTTGACGCAGATCACCGCACCGGCGGCGGCACATCCGGCGGCCGCCGTGATGTAGATGATCCGCTTGCCTCGCGTGACGTTCACGCCCAGGGAACCGGCGGCGATGTCGTCGTCGCGGATGGCCTGGAGGCTCAGGCCGAGCCGGCTGCGCAGGACGGCGTAGGTGCCGAGCACGGCCGCGGCCATGACGGCGAGCGCCAGCCAGTAGGTGAAGGCGCGTCGCAGCACCGGATCGGCGGTGACGTCCGAGAGGGTGCGTCCGCTCGCCGCGCCCAGAGAGTCGAAGCGGACCACGATCAGGCGGACGACCTCGGCGATCACCCAGGTTCCGACGGCGAAGTAGCCGCCGCGCAGCCGGAAGGCGAGGTACGACACCGGCCAGGCGAGCAGCGCCACCAGGGCGGAGACGACCAGCGTGCCCGCGTAGACGTTCACGCCGTGGTCGTTGACGACGAACAGCAGGTAGGCGCCCAGGCCGATGAACGCCTGCTGGCCCATGGACATCATGCCCGCGTAGCCCGCGAGCAGGTTCCACATGGAGGCGAGGGTCACCAGGTAGCAGAGCTTGACCAGTTGGGCCGTGACGCCCGACTCGACGACGTAGGGGAGGGCCGCCATCGCCAGCAGGACGACGGCTGTGCCCGTGAGGCCGAGGACCGTGGCGCGGCCACCCCGGTGAACGGGCGGCAGTGCGGTCGCCTCGGTGGCGGGGGCTGTCTGGACGGTCATGCGAGGACACTCCTGCCGAACAGGCCCTGGGGGCGGAACACCAGGACCAGGAGGAAGACCACGTGCCCCGCGAGCAGGGGGAGGTCCGGGGAGATCTGGGCGCCGACGGACTGGGCCACACCGAGAACGACGCCGCCGGCGAGCGTGCCCCACAGCGAGCCGAGGCCGCCGATGATGACCGTCTCGAAGGCGAACAGGACGGTGAGCTGACCCTCGTACGGAGTGACCCCGCCCTGCCGCATCGTGTAGAGGACACCGGCCAGGGCCACGGTGGCGAAGGCGATGACCGAGGTCAGGGCGTACACGCGGCGGTTGTCGACGCCCATGAGGCGGACCACCGCGCGGTCGTCGGACGTGGCCCGGACGATACGGCCGGGCTGGGTGCGGTAGAGGAAGAGGTGGAGGGAGGAGAGGACCGCTACCGCCGCCGCTACCGTGATCAGGGGGAACCAGCCGATGGCCAGGCCGCCGCCGAGGTCGATGCTCGCGGTGCCGAGCGAGCCGATGGGCAGGGGCTGCGCGTCGCTGCTGAACAACTGGACCAGGACGTTGGGGATGATGACCGAGATGCCGAAGGTGACCAGCATCGGGGCGAGTTCGCCGATGCCCATCGCGCGGTCCAGCATGGAGCGTTGGACGAGGTAGCCGAGCCCGCCGACCGCGACCATCGACACGACGACGGTGACCGGGACCGGGACGCCGTAGTGGGCCGCGGTCACCGAGGCCACGTAGCCGCCGAGGATCATCAGATCCCCGTGGGCGAGGTTGGCGATCCGCATCACGCCGAAGACGAGGGACAGTCCCGCGGCGGCCATGGCGAAGATGCCGCCGAGCAGGACGCCCTGCAGGATTACGTTGAGCCAGGTCATGGGGTCTTCACCTCCGGGAAGGCGCCGGTGCCGAAGTACGCGGCGGTCACCTGGTCGCGGGTGAGTCCGGCCGCCGTGCCGGTCAGCACGATCCGGCCCTCCAGGACACACGCGATGCGGTCCGCCACGGCGAACGTGCGGCCCAGGTCCTGTTCGACCAGGATCACGGTCGCGCCCTCGGCACGGATACCGGGCAGCGCCGTGTAGAGCTGGTCCACGACGAGCGGGGCCAGGCCCAGGGAGACCTCGTCGAGGAGCAGCAGACGCGGATTGCCCATCAGCGCGCGGCCGATGGCGACGGCCTGCTGCTCACCGCCGGAGAGCCGGGCCGCCTTGCGGGTACGGCGGTCGGCGACGAGCGGCATCGTCTCGTACACCTTGGCCAGGTTCCAGGGGCCTTTGCGCCCGGTGGCTGCGCCGACCTGGAGGTTCTCCTCGACGGTGAGCGACGGGAAGAGCCGGCGGCCCTCCGGGACCAGGCAGACGCCCTTGCGGGCCCGGCGGATGTCGGGGTCGGCGGTGACGTCCTCGTCGGCCAGGCCGATCGTGCCGCGGAAGGGCTTCAGGGCTCCCGCGATGGTTTTCAACAGGGTTGATTTTCCCGCTCCGTTGGCGCCGACGAGGGCGAGCAGCTCACCCTCGGCCACCTCGAGGTCGATGCCGAACAAGGCTTGGAAGTCGCCGTATCCGGCGTCGACGGAGTCGACTCGCAGAAGCGTGCTCATGCCGCCGTACCTCCCAGGTAGACCTCCGCGACCTCGTCGCTGGCCAGTACCTCGTGCGGGTCGCCGTCGACGCGGATCCGGCCGTAGGCGAGGCAGACCAGCCGGTCGACGACCTGGACCAGGGCCTTGACGACGTGCTCGATCCACAGGATCGTCACGCCGGACTCCTTCAGGGACAGCACGGTGGCGACGAGTTCCTCCGCCTCGGCCTCGGTGAGGCCGCCCGCGATCTCGTCGAGGAGGAGCAGTTCGGGGCCGGTGGCCAGCGCCCGTGCCAGCTCCAGCCGTTTGCGGCCGAGGAGGGGCAGGGACCCTGCGGGCTTGTTGGCGAGGTGGAGCAGCCCGGCGGTCTCCAGCGCGCGCAGGGCCTGGTCGCGGGCGGGGCCGCCACGCAGCCGGGCTCCCCGCTCGGCGCCGACCAGGGCGTTCTCGAACACGGTCAGGTCGCCGAAGGGGCGCGGTATCTGGAAGGAGCGGCCGACGCCGAGCCGGCATCGCTGCGCCGCGGAGGTGCGGGTGACGTCGCGGCCCGCGAGCCGCACGGAACCGGCGGTCGCGGGCTCGACGCCCGAGATCGCGCTGAGCAGGGTGGACTTGCCCGCGCCGTTCGGGCCGACGATTCCGACGGCCTGCCCGCGGGGGACGGACAGCTCGACGTCCTCCAGGACCTGCAACTCGCCGAAGTGCACGGCGAGATGGTCCACTTCGAGGAGTGGAGCGGTCACAGTTCCGCCGCCTTGGCGTCGGGCTTGACCATCGGCATCAAGCTGTTGCTGATGACCTTCAGTTCGTACGTCTCACCGCTGCCCTTGATCCACTGGGTGCCGACCATGGGGATGGTGGCGACGTTCTTGACCGGGTTGGCGGCGCCGCCGCCGGTCCACGAGAGGTGGCCGAGGACGGTGTCGAGGCTGGTCTTCGCGATCTGGGCGGCGACGGCCTCGCGGTCCTTGGGGTTCGCGTTGCGCAGGACGTGGTTGGCCACCTCGAACAGCGCGTGGTTGGGGCCGAGCCCCTGGTTCCACGAACGGCCCTTCGCCAGCGGGGACTTCTCGTAGTCGTCGGCCAGTGCGGTGGCGGTCTGGCCGGTGAGCGTGGAGGTGAAGGGGAACTGCGGCACCCACCAGCTCGCCGTGCACAGCCCGTTGCCGAGGTTGTTCGGCAGGGAGGCCACCGACGACTCGAAGTGGATGGCCTTGGAGATGGTGGCGACCTTGGGCCTGAAGCTCTGCTGTGCGGCCTGCGTCCAGAACGTCGAGAAGTCGGGCGGCGAGGGCACGCCGGCGAGGATCTCGACGCCCTCCTTCTTGAACTTCGCGATGATCGAGGAGAAGTCCTTGGTGCCGGGCTCGTAGGAACCCGGGTCGACGAACGTGAAGGCCTTGGTCGGGGGCTGCGCGCGGTAACCGGTGGTCTTGTCCCGGAAGGCATTGCCGTCGGAGTCGTTCGGCCACAGCACGCCGACCTTCTTGTTGGTGTCGTGCTGCCGCCACATGTCGCTCTCGACCCTGGCCAGGTGCTCGATGCCGTCGAAGAAGTGGAACGTGTACTTGAAGGTCTTCTTCGGCGTGCCGCCGCGCCCGAAGAACCAGGCCTGCCAGGGCTCGATGGTCGAGACGCAGGGCACGCCCTCGCTCTCGCACTTGGCCGCGACCGGGTGGATCGTGTCCGGTGTCGCGGTGACGAGGACGAGGTCGACCTGCTGCTGGGAGATCAGCTCGTCCGCGATGGTGGCCGCCTGCTGCGGGTCCGAGCCCGTGTCACGGTCCAGGATCTTCACGTCGTACTTCTTGCCGTCGTGCGTGATCCCCTTGGCGAAGAACGCCCGCACCTGCTTGAGGATGTACGCGTCGGACTCGGCGAAGGCCGCGTAGGCGCCGGTGCGCGGGCTGACGTAACCGATCTTGATGGTGTTGCCGGTCGAGCCGCCCGAGCCCTTGAGGCCGGAGGAACAGGCGGCAAGGATCGGGGAGGCCGCCACAGCAGTGGCTCCGAGGCCTCTGAGGACGCTGCGGCGGGACGGCTTGATCGCGGGGTGTTCCATGGCGGGCTCCGGAGGGCCTTGAGCCGCAGGTCACGGGCTGCGGCGAGTGGAGGAAGTGGCCGCGAACGTAGGCCCGCCGTCCGTGCCTGGACAGGGCATGGATTCGATATGCGAGACGGCTGGGTCGTCGGTGACCCTAATGAAACATCGGCTGTACACAGAGGGACGTAGAGGAGTTACTGCACGCTCATAACGGGACGGATGGTGCTCCTGGGGTCGGCGCCCGCGCGAGTCAGGGCGTCGCGCGGATCCATTCGCGCAGGTCCCTGGTGTACGCGTGGAACACGCCCACCAGGTCGACCTGGCCGGGATCGGCCGGCCACTGGTTCTCCAGGCCCTCCATGACGGCGACGATCTGCGTGGCCAGCAGCCCGCAGTCGAGGTCCTCGCGCAGCTCACCGTCAGCGATGCCCGCCTCCAGGGCCGTACGCACCAGCGTCCGCGCCTCCATGAAGTGCCGTCTGCTGTACTCGGCCGCCGGGTGGTCGCCGCCCCCCGATTCGGCGGCCAGGACATGGGAGAGCTGTACGAGCCAGGCCGCCCCGGAAAGACGACCGTGGTGGAGATACCGGTGCCTCTCAGGGCCGCGCAGATCTGAGACGCGGAGCTGGACGCCTGGCACACGATCCAGGGCCGCTACCGCCTGCGCGCCAGGCGCTCGTACCCGGATCTGCGCGTCGAGGCGGCATGCGCGTCGCGCTCTGCGGCTTCGGGGCCTGGCGGGCTCGCGGTTTCGCGGCCTCCCGGCCTTGCGGACCGTGAGACCGGTGTACCGCAGCCCCACGCCGGTTCGGACACGCCGCCACCTCGCGAGAGGTGCTTGACGACGACCGACCGGGCGATCCCGGTCTCCCACCGCGCCGAGGTCGTTCTCGGTGCGGTGGACGCTCGTGTGCCGGTCCGGCTCAGTCCCGGACGGTGCCGACCAACGCATCTGGAGTCTCGCATTGCGAAACAGCCATGTTCATGAGCGGCGGACAGAACCTTATTGTCCGCCCATGCAGACCGCCCTCTCCAGGCTTGCCACGGGGACGCTCACCAGCGTCTCGCTCACCGAGGAACTCCTCGCGCGCGCGGAGCGGGCCGACGACCTGGGGGCCTTCGTCACCCTGGACGCCGACCGCGCCCTCGCCGAGGCCGCGGCGGCGGACCGCGCCCCCGCCCGGGGCCCGCTGCACGGGCTGCCGATCGCCGTCAAGGACAACATCCACGTCGCCGGGCTCCCCAACACCGCGGGCTGCGAGGCGCTCGCCGGATTCATCCCGGACCGGGACGCGGAGGCGGTCACCCGGCTGCGTGCGGCCGGCGCGATCGTGCTGGGCAAGACCAACATGCACGAGCTGGCCCTGGGAGCCACCAGCACGGGAGGCCCGTACGGCCCCGCCCGCAATCCGGCAGACCCCGACCGTTTCGCGGGCGGAAGCAGTGGCGGCACCGCCACGGCCGTCGCCGCCGGTCTGGCCCCGGCCGGGCTGGGCACCGACACCGGCGGCTCGGTCCGCGTCCCGGCCGCGCTCACCGGCATCGCCGGTCTACGGCCGACCACGGTCCGTTACCCCGCCGACGGCGTGACGCCGCTGTCGTGGACGCGCGACACCATCGGCCCCATGGCCGCGACCGTCGCCGACCTCGTCCTCCTGGACACCGTCCTCGCCGCCGACCACGACCCGGTCGAGGCACCCGACCCGCGCGAGGTCGTGCTCGCCGTCCCCGAACACCACTTCACAGAGCCACTGCACCCGCGCACCGCCGACGTGTGGGAACACTCCCTGGACCTCCTGGGGACCGCCGGGGTCCGGCTCGTGCCGGTACGGCTGCCCGAGGTCGAGACGGCCGAGGAACTGGCCGGATTCTCCATCACCCTCTACGAGGCCGCCAGGCAGCTGCCCGGGTACCTGAGCGTGGCGACGGGCGGTGCGGAACCGGCGGAACTCCTGGCCCGGATCACCCACCCGGACGTGCGCACGACGATGGAGCGGGTCGTGTTCCCGCAGACGGTCACCGAATCGGCGTACAAGGCCGCTCTCGAAATCCGCGACCGTGTCCTCGTGGACGGCTACCGGCGCATCTTCCGCGAGACCGGAGCCCACGCCGTGCTCTTCCCCACCACCCCCCTGCCCGCCGGACGGATCGACACCGACACCGAGCGGGTACGGCTCGACGGTGTCCTGCGTCCGGCCTTCCCCACGTACATCCGCAACACGGGACCCGGCAGCGTCGCCGCCCTTCCCGGCCTCACGGTGCCCGTCCGGTCGGCGGGCCCGGGACTCCCGGTGGGTGTGGCGCTCGACGCGCCCTGGAACACCGACCGACGGCTCCTGGGCCTCGGCCTGCTGGTCGAAAAGCTCCTGGAAGCGGGAGCATGAAGAGAAGGAGACGATCGGACATGACAGAGACCACTCGCCGCTTCAAGGCCGCGGCCGTCCAGGCCGAGCCCGCCTGGCTCGACGCGGAGGCCGGGGTCGCCAAGACCGTCGACCTGATCGCGGAAGCGGCCCGGGGCGGGGCCTCGCTCATCGCCTTCCCCGAAGTCTGGATTCCCGGCTACCCGCACTTCCTGTGGCTGGGCGCGGTCGCCGGCCAGGTCCCCTTCGTCGGCCGTTACCACGCCGCCTCGCTCGCCCCCGACGGCGACGGCCTGACCACGATCCGCCGCGCCGCCCGGCAGCACGGCATCACCGTCGCGCTCGGATACAGCGAGAAGGACCACGGCAGCCTCTACATCACCCAGACCGTGATCGCCGCCGACGGCAGTGTGCTCCTGCACCGCCGCAAGCTCAAGCCGACCCATGTCGAGCGCAGCCTGTTCGGCGAGGGCGACGGCAGCGACCTCAAGGTCGTCGACAGCGCGCTCGGCCGGCTCGGCGCCCTGAACTGCGCAGAGCACGTCCAGCCGCTCAGCAAGTACGCCCTGTACGCGCAGAACGAGCAGGTGCACATCGCCAGTTGGCCGTGTTTCGGTCTCTACCGCGACCTCGCCTTCCAGCTCAGCGCCGAGGCCAACATCGCCGCGTCCCAGGTGTACGCCATCGAGGGCAGCGCCTTCGTCCTGATGGCCACCCAGGTCATCTCCCAGGCCGGCATCGACGTCTTCGCCTCCACCCCCGAGCAGCGCCGCCTGCTCACGGCCGGCGGGGGCTGCTCACGGATCTTCGGCCCCGACGGACGTACCCTCACCAAGGACCTCGACGAGGGTGAGGAGGCGCTGGTGTACGCCGACATCGACCTCGACGAGATCGACCTCGCGAAGAACGCCTACGACCCGGCCGGGCACTACGCGCGCGCCGACGCCACCTACCTCGTTCACCGTCGCGAACCGCGCCGGCCCGTGGTCCGGGAGGGCAGTCCCGCCGAGACCGCGTTCCCGGCGCTGTTCCCGTCGCTGGACGACGAGATCCCCGAGCCATGACCCGGCCTGCCGAAGACTCCCCGCCGCCGGGCCGGCCCCCCGTCCAGACCCTGGACCGGGGGCTGCGGCTGCTGGAAGTGATCGCGCTGTCGGACGTACCGCTGACGCTGGCCGAACTGAGCCAGCAGATGGGGCTGCACCGCTCGATCGTCTACCGGCTGCTGCGCACCCTCCAGGACCACCACCTGGTGGCGCACACCACCCACGGGTACGTCATCGGCACCCGCGCCCAGTCACTGGGCCGGCGCACCCTGCCCATGCTCCAGCGCATCGCCAAACCGGAGATCGCCAAGCTGGCCGCGCGCGTGGGCCTGACCTCGTTCTTCGTCGTCCGGGACGGCGAAGAAGCGGTGACGCTGGTCTCCGTCGAGGTTGAAAGCACCCGCTCGCGCACCGTCTACAGCCCCGGCGACCGGCATCCGCTGACCCTGGGCTCCCCGGGCATCGCCATGCTGTCCGCCGAGCCGCAACTGCTCGGTGAGCGACCGGAGATCAGCCGGGCCCGCGCCTGCGGCTACGCCACCACACGCAACGAGGTCGTGCGCGGCCTCGGGACGATCTCGGCGCCGGTCCTGTCGGCGCCCGGCCAAGCCGTCGCCGCCGTGTCGATCGCCTTCACCGTCGAACACCCCGGCCCGCCACAGATCGAGGCAGTCCTCGACACCGCCCGCCTCATCACCGGCCGGCTGCGCGGAGAGCTGTCCACCGGAGCGGTCCTGCCCGGGGTCGAGTGACTCGTCCGCCGACTCGGCGACCGACTCACGTACGGCACGTTTCGCATAGTGAACGTGCCCGTGGCCCCCCGGGGTTGGGCGGCTTAGCGTCCAGTCCTGCCAGAAAGGGGACCCGCGATGACCACGGCCGCCCGTACCAGGACCGTCAAGGAACAGACCTTCGACGTCCTGCGCCAGTACGACCTCACCACCCTCTTCAGCAACCCGGGCTCCACCGAGGTCGGCTTCCTCGCCGACCTGCCCGCCGACATCTCCTTCGTGCTCGGCCTGCACGAGGGCTCGGTCGTCGGGATGGCCTCCGGCAGCGCCCTGGCCACCGGTCGCCCCGCGCTCGTACTGCTGCACACCACCGCCGGATACGGCAACGCGGTCAGCGCCCTGGCCACCGCCCGCGCCAACCGCGCGCCCCTGGTGGTCATCGTGGGCCAGCAGGACCGTCGGCATCTGCCCCACGAGCCGTTCCTGGCCGGACGGTTGGACGGACTGGCGGGGGAATACCCCGTGTGGCAGCACACGCCGGCCCGTGCGCAGGACGTCCCCGGCGCCGTGGCCCGCGCCTGGCACGAGGCCCAGGAGGGCCGTGGTCCGGCGGTCGTGGTGGTCCCGATGGACGACTGGTTCACGGAGGCCGACGACGTCGCCCAGGCCGCGCCGCGCGGACCGGTCGCGGTGCGAGGCGGTCGTACGGCCTCCGACGACGCCGTGGCCACCCTCGCCGCACTGCTGACGGCCGCCGACTCGCCCTGTCTGGTGGCGGGCGCGGGCAACGACACGGCGGACGGCTGGGAGGCCCTCGTCACGCTGGCCGAGCTCCTGGACTGCCCGGTCTACCAGGAGCCGTTCGGCGCCCGCGCCGGCTTCCCCCAGGACCACCGTCTCTTCGCCGGTCACCTGCCCGCGGTGCGGCCCGCACTGCGCGAGGTGCTCGCACCGTACGACACGGTCCTCACCGTCGGAGCCGCCGCGTTCCGCCAATACACCTACGCCCCCGGCGAGTTCACCGAGCCGGGCACCCGGGTCGCCGTCATCACGGACGACCCGGAGGAGGCCCATCGCAGCCCGGCGGAACTGGTGCTGCTCGCCGAACCGGCTGACACCGTACGCCGGTTGGCCCCGCTGGTGCCCGCCATCCCGCGTTCCTCGGCGCCGCACCGGCCGACCGCACCCGAGCCGCCCGTACCCGGTGAACCCCTGCGCGCCGCTCACGTCCTGGCCGCTCTCGCCGAGCGGCTCGACCCGAAGGCCGTCGTGGTCGAGGAGACCCCCTCCAGCCGCCCGGACCTGCACCGGCTGCTGCCCGCCCGCGCGCCCCTCGGCTTCCTCAGCGCGGCCATGGGCGGACTGGGCTTCGCCATGCCGGCCGCGATCGGCGTCCGCCACGGCGCCCCGGACCGGCCCGTCGTGGCCGTGCTCGGCGACGGCTCCTCCCTCTACTCGATCCAGGCCCTGTGGAGCGCCGCCCACTACGGCATCGGCGTCCTGTTCGTCGTCCTCGCCAACGGCCGCTACGCGATCATGGACCGCCTCTCCGAGCGCGAGGGCTCCGCCGCCCCGGCCTGGCCCGCCTTCACCGAGCTGAGCGTGTCGACCCTGGCCAGGGGCCTGGGCTGCCCGGCCGAACGGGTCGAGGACCACACCGCGTTGCTGTCCGTCCTGGACAAGGTCCTGCCGACACTGGCGGACCGGCGTGAGCCGCTCGTGCTCGAGGTCGCCGTCGAGGCCGATGCCCACTACTCCTCCTGACCCGCTGAACGGAAGGCACAGACCCGTGAAGGTCGTCATCATCGGAGGCGCCGGCGGCATCGGCTCCTCCGCCGCGTTCAACCTGCTCTCCGCGCAGGGGACGTACGAGATCGTGCTCGTCGACACCCGCCCGAACATGATCACCAGCCACACCATGGACCTGGAGAACGCCCTCGGCCTCGGCGCCACCGCCGACGCCGTGCGGGGCGGCACCCCCGAGGACGTCCTCGACGCCGACGTGGTCGTGCTCAGCGCCGCCGTCCCGCTGCGGCTGAACTCCTCCCGTTCCGTCTTCCTCGCCGACAACGCGCGGGTCGTGAACGAGTGCCTGCGTCCCCTGCGGGAGGCGGGAGCGGACTTCGGCGGACTGGTGCTCATGCTCACCAATCCCGTGGACCCGCTGCTGACCTGGGTGCACCGGCAGGGCTGGCTGCCGCGCGAGCGGCTGATCGGCTACACCCTCAACGACAGTCTCCGGCTGCGCACCGGCATCGCGTTCGCGCTCGGCGTGCCGCCGAAGGACGTCGACGCCTGGATGCTCGGCGAGCACGGCGAGGGCCAGGTCCCGCTGTACAGCCGGGTCAGGGTCGGCGGGGAGCCCGTCGTACTCACCGACGAGCAGCGCGTGGCCGCCGAGGAGTACGTGGACACCTGGTACTCCAAGCACGTGGCCCTCGACTCGGGCCGCACCTCCACCTGGACCACCGGCCTGGGCACCGCCCGTCTCATCGAGTTGATCGCCACCGGCTCCGGGACCCTCGTCCCCGCCTCCGTCGTGCTGGACGGCGAGTACGGCGTGCACGGCAGCAGCCTCACCGTGCCCGTCGAACTCGGGCCCGAGGGCGTACGCCGCATCGCGGCCTGGGACCTGCCGGAGGAGGAAGCGGCCGGCATGGTCCGGGCCGCCGACCGTGTCGAGGCGGGCGCTGCCGAGCTGACCGACCAGGCCGTGGCCCAGCCCTCCTGACACCGCTCATCGCGCACACCGCTCATCGCGCACACCGCTCATCGCGTATCAACGACGCTACGTAGCAAGGAGATCGACCGCATGGCCATCACCCGAGACCTGTGCATCGCCGGAAGAGACGTGCCCGCCGCCTCCGGCCGGACCACCGAGGACATCAACCCCTTCACCGGGGAGGTGTACGCCACCGTCGCCGCCGCCGGTCCCGAGGACGTCGTCCGTGCCGTGGACGCGGCCGACGCGGCCTTCGAGGAGTGGGCCGCGCTGGCCCCCTTCGCCCGTCGGGCGATCTTCCTGAAGGCAGCCGACCTGCTGGACGGGCGGGGCGGACAGGTCGCCGACCTGATGGCGCAGGAGGCGGGCGGCACACGGCCGTGGGCGTTGTTCAACGTGATGCTGGCGGCGAACATCCTGCGCGAGGCGGCGGCCGCGATCACCGCGCCGCGCGGTGAGGTGCTCAGCGCGCAGGAGCAGGGCGCGCTGGGCCTGGCGGTACGCGAACCACTGGGCGTGGTCGCGGCGTTCGCGCCCTGGAACGCCCCGGTCATCCTGGGCGTGCGCGCGGTGGCGGCGCCGCTGGCGGCGGGCAACACGGTCGTCGTCAAGGCGAGCGAGGACGCGCCGATCGCCTGCGGACTGCTGGTCGCCGACGTGCTGCGGGAGGCCGGGCTGCCGGACGGCGTGCTCAACGTCATCACCAACGCCCGTGAGGACGCGGCCGAGATCGCCGAGACGCTGATCGCCGACGAGCGGGTGCGGGCGGTGAACTTCACCGGCTCCACCGCTGTCGGACGGATCGTCGGAGAGCTGGCGGCCCATCACCTCAAGCCCGCGGTGCTGGAGTTGGGTGGCAAGAACGCGGTGCTCGTCCTTGACGACGCGGACGTGGACTACGCCGTGGACGCGGTGACGTTCAGCGTGTTCATGAACGCCGGGCAGATCTGCATGTCGGGCGACCGGATCCTCGTCCACGAGTCCCTGGCGCAGGAGTTCACGCGGAAGTTCACCGCGAAGGCGGGTTCGCTGCCGGCCGGCGACCCCGGGGAGCCGTACACGGTCGTGGGCCCGCTGGTGAGCGCACAGGGCGCCCGGCGGGTTGCCGACCTGGTCGCGGACGCCGTGGCCAAGGGCGCGAAGGTCCTGGTCGGCGGCGGTGAACCGGACGGCGCGGTCCACCCGGCGACCGTCCTCTCCGATGTCCCGAGGGACGCGGACCTGTACCACGCGGAGGCGTTCGGACCGGTCTGCGTCATCGAGACCTTCACCGACGACGACACCGCGGTGGCCCTCGCGAACGACACCGACAACGGCCTGACCTGCGGCATCATCACGGAGAACGCCACCCACGGACTGACGGTGGCGCGCCGGATCCGTACGGGCATCGTGCACATCAACGACCAGTCGGTGGCCGACGAGCCGCAAGCCCCGTTCGGTGGAGCGAAAGCTTCCGGGTATGGGCGCTTCGGCGGCCGGTGGGGGATCGAAGCGTTCTCCAACACCCGTTGGGTGACCATCGCCACGCAGCAAGCGCATTACCCCTTCTGAACCGACCTGTCGGACACTTCGCGACAGGCCTGGGAATACGCCCCCCGCGCCCTGGGAGTCATCGTCGATCCAGGGACAAGCCGGGGACTTTCACGAACGACCTGTCCGGCGGTGAATTCCTGCGTAGAGGGGTGCCGGAGCGTCGTGCTTGAGCCCGCGGTGGGCGGCTCACCTCAGCTCGCGCGGAGAGGACGACGGTGAGGATGCCGGATCTGCGGACGGCGGCGGTTCACCGCCGCTCGCGCGGAGGTGAACCGACCATCGGGTACGGGCCGGTGCGGGCGTACGCCTGCCCTCCGCTCGCGCGGAGGCAAACCGTATGGTGCTGGCTACCAGACCCCGGCTGCCATCCGCCGAATCGGCGTGAGACGGCTGGACGCCTGGCTGTGCAACCGAAAGGTCATTCGCGCCGACCGGCTCTCCGAGACCGCCGTCCACGCCGCCGAGCGTCAGCACACCAGCCTGCCTGGGGAGAAGCTGACCGCCCACATGGTGCACACGCTGACGAAGGAGGTGACGGCCCTTAACCAGCAAGTCGCCGAGCTCGACAAGGCGATCAAGGCCCGGTTTCGGGAACATCAGGACTTCAAAGTGATCACCAGCATGCCGGGCATGGGCGTTATCCTCGGCGCCGAGCTCCTGCCCGCCTCCGGAGGCGACATGGCCTTCTTCGGTACTGCTGACCGCCTTGCCGGCTTCGGTGGCGTCGCACCCGTTCCCCGCGACTCCGGCAAGACCAGTGGCGACTTCCGACGGCCGCGGCGCTACCACCGCAGACTCCAACGCGTCTTCTACATGTCCGCGTTGTTCAGCATCCGCCACTGCGACGAGTCCGCCGGTTTTACGAACGCGAGCGAGCCGAGGGAAAACACCACATCCAGGCAGTCCTGGCCCTGGCCCGCCGACTCGTCAACGTCCTAATTCCCGTGTAACGAGCTCACCGGCCCTCGCCGATCGGTGAGGTGGCTCGAACGGTTGTGACACCTGCACTTCGCCGGGCCGCAGGTCTGCGACAAGCACGGCTGCGCAACTCAGTTGGCGGGTGGTGGTCTCGTGAGTGCCGGTGGATACCTCTCAACGTCACGGACAAGATGCCTTCCCAGAGAGCGGCACCATTCGGTGCTCTCGTGGCCGCCGCCCACCCAGCACTGACGCTGCTGGCGGTGGTATGGGCGCCGACCGCACGCCTTCTTTCAGCCTGGCCATGATGTCTCCGCCAAGATCAGCAGCGTTCGGCGCCTTCGCGGCCACCAGTGGCGTCAATCCCGTTCGCTTGATCACTCGTTGGAGTTGGTGGTGCGAGCCCGTCGCACGGTGATCTCTTGCATTCCCTGAGCGGTCTGAGCTCTGGGAGCAGACCGGGGCCCGTGCGGTGAGCGGGTGCCACGAACGGCTTGTGAGGTGTCGGCCCGTTCCCTGATCGAGGCCTGGAATTAGGTCGCTGCGTGGCCCCGCATGCGCTCGTGACCAGCGCAACCACCCGCACATCGAGGAGGGAAAGTTGATCTACTGCGGCATCGACTGGGCCGAGAAGACGCACGACGTCGCCCTGGTTGACGACGACGGCACGCTTCTGTCCAAGCGCCACATCACCGACGACGAGGCCGGCTGCAAGATCCTTCTGGACCTGCTCGCCGAGCACGGCGATACCGAGGGCACCCCGATCCAGGTCGCCAGCGAGACCTCTTGCGGCCTGCTCGTCGCGGTCCTGCGGACTGGGAAGCGCCAGGTCTACGCCATCAACCCGATGACAGCCGCACGCTATCGCGACCGCCACGCGGTCACACGAAGTCCGACCCCGGCGACGCCCTCGTCCTGGCGAACATCCTCCGCACCGATATGCACGCCCACAGGCCGTTGCCTCAGGACAGCGCTCTCGCCCGCGCGGCCGCGAAGCGTTCGCTGGATCACGCCTGGTTCTTCGACGGCGGCGGCGCCGACGTACGCGCGCACTGGTTTGCCGAGATCGACGCGCTCGTCGGTGACCCCCGCAGCCCGAACCGGGAACGACCGACGGGAGTCTGACGGGGACCTGCGGTGCGAGGCGCGTCGGATCAGCGGTAAAAGAAGAGGGCGAACGCGCCAACCAGGGGCCATGGCCGGCGCCTTGATCACATCACCGTGATGTCACGAGCCGGCGGACGAAGGGCCCGCCGCGTGGGGCCAGTTGGCGCCGGTCGCCGTCATAGGGGCTGTCCCTCCCACGTACTGGCCCTGCCCTCTGACATCTGACGCGGGCTTTTCGTCGCCACGATCGCCACCGTGGTCGCCGTCGGTGAGATCACGGAGTGGTGACCACGCCTACCGTCGCCGGCATCGGCACCGACTCCCGGCTCGCGACCGAGAGACAGTCGTCGAGCCTTACGGCCGGGTGCTCTTACGGACCAACAGCGGACACAACGCGGGCGGAAGCATCGCGGGATTGTTGAGGAGCTCCCACGAGCAGTTGGGAATCAGGGCGCGGAGTGAGCGGAACGACGCCCAGAACAGGACCAGTGTCGGTGCGGTGTGGGCCTGCTCCGAGGTGGACCCATGTCGGTCGCGGAGTACGGTCGTGATGAGGTATCCAGTGGTCAGCGACCTGTTGGGCGGCCACATCTGTGCCGCCTCGACGTCGTGGCCGGCGTCGAGGGCGGCTCTCGATGGGATCGATGTCCTCGCCCTCGGGGCGGGCGACGGCCTGGCTCAAGTGGTGTAGCCAGGTTCGAGGCCGACTGCGACGGGTGCGACCGTAACACAACGTGACCAATGATCACCTGAAGGGACCCTCGTGTCAGTGCCGGCCCTGGAAGCGGTCCTAGCGCCGGCCGGGACCTACAGGTCGAGGACGGCGCGGAGGGCGTTGTCGACGAGTTCCTGCTGTTCGGGGCCGATGTTGCCGTGCGGTGTGCCGGTCTCGAAGCGGAGGGTGGAGAGCTGGAGGAGATTGACGGCGACGACGGAGGCGTCGACCGGGGTGGTCAGGTGCACGCTCATCGCCGTGTCGGGGTGCTGGGCCGGGGCATGCAGGATCAGGACCACGACAGCACCGTAGGCGTCGGCAAGTCCGTCGAGGCTGACGACGAGAACGGTGCGGGTGCCTTTGCCGGTGTCGACGTCCCAGACGTCGCCCTTGCGGATGATCACAGGGCGTCGCCTTCGCCCGCCAGGTCGAGGGGGGCGATGGAGGCAAGCTTGCGCGCGGCGTCGAGGGTCATCTGACGTCGTACGGCGCGCACGATGTAGTCGTTCAGGGACGCGGCGCCGGCGGCGGCGTCGCGCAGTTGTTTGTCCATGGCGTCGGGGATGCGCAGGGTGATGGCAGTCATGACACCAATTCTAGTGGCAAGGGTGCCGTCATGTGCAGCGTTGTTCGACTTCCGGGGTGGGAGACGCTGTGCACCGGGCTGAGCCGGGCTTCTGGTCGCAGATGAGGTGCGAGGGCCGGTTCACGGATGGACCGGCCCTCGCGTCAGGTGGGCCCGAGGGTGAGCGTCAGCAGTAGAGGTTGCCGCCGGGGCTTACGCCGAGGATGGAGGTGAAGCGGTTGTAGGCGTCGACGCGGCTCTGGACCTGTGCGGGGTTGCGGCCGTCGCATTCCAGGGAGCCGTTGATGGAGCGGATGGTCTGGCCGAAGCCGGCGCCGTTGACCATGGCGTTGTGCGGCGTCATCGTGCCCGGCCCTGACTGGGTGTTCCAGTACCACAGGCCGGTCTTCCAGGCGACGGCCGAGTCGTTCTGCACCAGCCAGGGGTTGTTGAGCAGGTCGATGCCCAACGCGTCGCCCGCGGCCTTGTAGTTGAAGTTCCAGGACAGCTGGATGGGACCGCGGCCGTAGTAGGCGGCCTGGCCGGCCGGGCAGCCGTACGACTGGCTCCAGTCGCAGTACGTCGGGTAGTTGGCGGTGTTCTGCTCGACGACGTAGACCAGTCCGCCGGTCTCGTGGTTGACGTTGGCGAGGAAGGCGGCGGCCTCCTGCTTCCTGACCGTGTCGGAGCCGGTCTTGGCGAAGCCGGGGTAGGCGGACAGGGCGGCGGTCAGGCCCTGGTAGGTGTAGAAGCCGTTCCGGCTCGGGAACATCTGGTTGAACTGGGCCTCGCTGACGACGAATCCGGAGGGGGTGGTGCCGCCGCCGCTCGCGGGGGCGCTCCACTTCTGGTTGGCGCCGCCGGAGCAGGTCCAGATCTGGAGCCGGGTGCCGTTGGCGGAGTTGTTGCCCGTGACGTCCAGGCACTTGTTGGCCTGCGGGTTGACGATGTCGTTCGCCGAGCTGACGGCCCACTTCTGAGCGGCCGAGCCGTTGCAGTCGTAGAGCTGGACCGTCGTACCGTCCGCCGTGCCACCGGAGGTCACGTCCAGACACTTGCCGAGCGCGCGCAGTGTTCCGTCACCGGGGTTGGACCAGGTCTGGGCGCTGGTGCCGTTGCAGTCGTAGAGCTGTACGGCGGTCCCGTTGGCGGAGTTCGCCCCGGCGACGTCGACGCACTTGCCGGCCAGACCGGTGATCCGGCCGTCCGCCGCACGGGCGGGGGAGATGGCGAACAGGGCGGACAGGGCCGCGGCGAGCAACATGACGAGGGTCAGTCTGCTCAGGGTCGTGAGTCTGCGGAGATGTGGTGTCAAGTGGGGGGTGACCATGGGGCTTTGCTCCTGTGTTGGGAGGTGGACGGGGGGATCGGCTGGCGTCGGCGTCGCCGTGCGAGACGGATGGGCCCGCGCGGGCCGCAGTCGTCAGCCCAGAACCGTCTGGGTGACGACGATGTGTCCGGCGTCCGGGTCGAGGACGCCTCCGAGGCGGCTGAAGGCGCCGTCGGTCAGATCAAGGCACTTCGGTTCCTGCGGGGTCTGGGCGAACGTCCCGCGGTCGTTGATCCGTACGGTCAGGGAGCGGCCGTTGGCGACATTGGTGACCTGGACCCGTGTACCGAAGGGGAGTTGGGGCTGGCGTGAGAGCGACGTGGCCGCGGTGTCCGCGTTGTTGTCGAAGACCTCGCCGCTGGCCGTGAGGGCGCCGGCGGGCTGGGGGCCGTAGTGCGTGGCCCAGCACTGCTCGCCGTTCCCGGGCTGGGGCGCGGGGGCGTGCCACTTCTGGTTGGCACCGCCGGAGCAGGTCCAGATCTGGATGCGCGCCCCGTTCGCGGAGGAGTTGTCGGAGACGTCGAGGCATTTGTTCGCGGCCGGGTTGACGATGTCGTTCGCGGACGTGACGGTCCAGCGCTGGTTCGCGCCGCCGGTGCAGGTCCACAACTGGACCTTGGCGCCGTCGGCGGTCGAATTGCCGGTGACGTCAAGGCATTTGCCCAGGGCGCGGACGGTGCTGTCCGTGCCGACCGTCCACTGCTGGGCGCCGGTGCCGTTGCAGTCGTAGAGCTGAACCGGTGTGCCGTCGGCGGAGTTGGCTCCGGCGACGTCGAGGCACTTGCCGGCGAGGCCGGTGATGGAGCCGGTCGCCGCTGTTGCCGGCACCGCTGTGAGGAGACCGGTCAGCAGGGTCAGCAGGGCGAGGACGGGGGTGCCGCGTAACGCGATGCGGGGGAGCGGGGAACGGGCGGTCATGGGGGAGTGGGGCCCTTTCGAGCGGTTCGGCGCATGGGGACGGTTCGGTGCGGCGTGGACGTTCGGCGCACGGGGAAGAGGGCGCAGGGTTCAACTGGGCGCGATCCGAAGGGAATTGACCACTCGAAAGTAAAAGTCTAGACCAATTTGGTCAAGGTGTGTGCATGACAGCATTTGCCGGCGCCGTTGTCATGACGTTCATGGTGTTCGTGACAGGCGTCATGAAGAGTCGTGACGGATGGCACCGGCGGTGGGGCCGGCCGGCGTCAGGACTCCGAGCGTCACCATGCGCCAGTTCATGGCCGCGCACCGGCATCAGGAGCACGACGAAGGAGAGCCGACACCGCAACACGCTTGGATTCGGCGGAAGTTGATGGTCCTGGGCGGAGATCTGGCGATCGTCGCAACCGTGGCGAGCGCATCGTCCGCCGTCGCGCCGTCCGGTCGCGTCCGGCGCGGCGGTCTCCGTTCCGGCGTCTCGTACTGCCCACGCCGATGGGCCGGCACGTGGTCGGCACCCACACCCTGCGGCTGGTGGACCGCTCCTGCCGTGGCCCCTGGATGACATCTGCGGCGGGCCGGCACTTCCAGAGTTCCGGCCTGCTGTCCGCCGGGCATGTGGCCGCAGGCCGGTGATCCTCTACTCGCACGGCCATGGAGAGCGCCGCAGCTCCCTCCTGTCCTCGGCGAGGACCCGGCCGCTCATCGCTCTGTGGTCGTCACCATCGACCACACCTACGACGCCGGACGGGCGGAGCTGGGCTGGGCGGGCAGGCGGGGCGCACCCGCTCTTCCCGCTGTGCTGCGGGACATCAAGGACGGTCCAGTGTCAGCGCGGTGCATCGGGCATCGCGACGAGCAACTGCTTGTCCGTCACCACGGCCAGCGACAGGGTGCGATAGCCGACGGACTCGAACAGGATGGTGATCTTGCCGTCGCCCTCGCTCATGACCTCGCCCTGGCCCCACTGGTCATGTCGTACGCGGACGCCGGGGAGGTAGGCATGCTCGTCCGTTGCGGGGTGTGCGATCGTCTCCGCCGGTCGGACGGCACCCGCTGAGGCGTCCGCTCGCGTGCCGACCCGGTTCCACCAGCGCTGCCGTGCCGCCGCTTTGTGCGGTTGTCCGGCCGCGCCGGACCGCTCGCGCCGTACCCCGCGCGCAGGTCTGGCCGCCGGGCCCGCGCAGTTGTCGCACGCCCCGCACGGGACGCGGGCGGAGTCGCCGAAGTACCCGAGCAGGAACTGGCGGCGGCAGCCGGTCGTCTCGGCGTATCCGCGCATCATGTCGACGCGGGACTGTTCGAGCTTGCGGTGCGTGGCGTGGATGGCGAGGGCGCTCCGCACGGCGGCGTCGACCTCGTCATCCGGGGCGTCGGCGGCGGCGCCGGTCGCGCTGACGAAGCGGCTGCCGTCCCGTCCGGTGCGGACGGCTCCGGTCTCCTCCAGCAGGTTCAGTACGGCGGAGAGTGCTGTCGCGCTGAGTTCGCAGTCGGCCCGGAGCCGGGTCGCGCTCACGGCGCCCGCGTCGCCGCGCAGGCGCTCGGCGACGCGGCGCAGGGCGTCGGCGTCGGGCGCGCCGGCGGCGAAGAAGCGTTGCATTCCCAGATCCTGGGTGCGGTAGGCGAGGATCGCCCTGGCCGGTGCCCCGTCGCGGCCCGCCCGGCCGATCTCCTGGTAGTAGGCGTCGAGCGAGCCGGGGACGGACGTGTGCAGCACGAACCGTACGTCCGCCTTGTCGATGCCCATCCCGAACGCCGAGGTCGCCACGATCACGTCGAGTTCACCGGAGCTGAACCGGTCCTGGGTCTGCTGACGTTCGGATGCGGACAGGCCCGCGTGGTAGCTCGCGGCGGCCAGTCCGAGGTCGCTCAGCTGCGCGGCGTAGCTCTCCGCCGCCTTCCGCGTCCCCGCGTACAGGATTCCCGGCTTCTCCTCGACGGCCGCCCGCTCCACGACGAACCGCTCCTTGGCGGCCGCGTCCTGGAAGGCAGACACGTCGAGGTGGATGTTGGGACGGTCGAAGCCGGCCACTATCTCCACCGGGTCGTTCATACCGAGTCGTTCGGCGATGTCCCGCCGCACCGGGGCCGCCGCGTTCGCGGTCAGAGCGAGCACCGGCGGGTTGCCGAGCCGCTCGCGCGCATGGCGCAGACGCAGGTAGTCCGGCCGGAAGTCGTGCCCCCAGGACGACACGCAGTGTGCCTCGTCCACCACCAGCAGCCGGGGGCGTACGGCAGCGAGCCGGTCCGTGACGTCCGTCTTGGCGAGCTGCTCGGGAGCGAGGAAGACCACGTCGACCGAGGAGGCGCTGATGCGCGTCCATGCCGTGTCGTTGTCGCTTCGACGCTGCGCGGAGTTGATGGCGGCGGTGCGCAGCACACCCGATGAGAGCAGGCTCTGCATCTGGTCCCGCTGAAGCGCGATCAGCGGCGATACGACCACGACGGGACCGTCGAGCAACACGGCGGGCACTTGGTACACGGCGGACTTGCCCGCGCCGGTCGGCATGACGGCGAGCACGTCACGCCCCTTCAACACGGCCTTCATCGCACTCAGTTGGGCCGGACGCAGCTGCTGCCAGCCGAAGACCCGACGGGCGGTGCCGCGCAGCCGACGGGAGGTGAGTGTGAGCATCGTTCTCCTCGAAGAAGGGGCGTCCGACCGCCGTGTGTCTGGCGGCTACCCCGGTTCGCCGGGATATCGCCTCACGCGATCAGGTCACCCCCCTCGAGATCCCCACGGCGCGCTCGCAGCGCCCACTGCCCGCACGTCGATGCGAGTCGAACGCGTTGGCGTCGTGGTGGCCCCGTCGGGTGAAAGTGCCGGCTCGGGCCCGACGGGGCCGTGGGTGGGGCGGTCGTCGCGTCGCGCGGTCAGTCGATCGTCAGCGTCGTCCTGCCCGTCGTGAGTGAGCTGTTGCCCACGTAGATGTCGATGTCACCCGTCTCGAGCTCGAACTGTCCGCCGGTGTCGTGCGTCCAGAAGCCGAGGTCCTCGGCGGCGAGGCGGAAGCGGACGGTGGTGCTCCTGCCCGGGGCGAGGCTCACCCTGCGGAAGCCGCGCAGTCTGCGTACCGGTTGGACGATGCTCGCCACCGGATCGTGGAGATAGAGCTGGACGACCTCGTCGCCCGCGCGCTCGCCGGTGTTGCGCACGGTGACCTTCACCTCGACGGTGTCGCCCTTGCGCAGGGCGCGGGAGGAGATCCGCCGGGCGCTCAGGACGGGGTCGCCGATGGCGAACGTGGTGTAGCTCAGGCCGTGTCCGAAGGGGAACTGCGGTCCGTCGGGCAGGTCCAGGTACTTCGAGGTGTATTTGTTGTCGGCGTCGTAGGGGCGGCCGGTGTTCTCGTGGTTGTAGTAGATCGGGACCTGCCCGACGATGCGGGGAAAGCTCACCGGGAGCTTGCCGCCCGGGTTGACGGTGCCGAACAGCACGTCCGCGACGGCGTTGCCCGCCTCCATACCGGGGTGCCATGCCTCCAGGACGGCGGGGGCCGAGTCCAGCCAGCCGCCGATGGTGAGGGGGCGTCCGTTGACCAGGACGACGACGAACGGCTTGCCCGTGGCGGCGATCGCGGTGATCAGGTCCTCCTGCGCCCCGGGCAGGGTGATGTCGCTGCGCGAGCTGGCCTCGCCGCTCATGGCCGTGGGCTCGCCGACCACGACGACGGTGATGTCGGCCGACCGGGCCGCCGCTGCCGCGTCCTTGATTCCCGAGGTGTCCGTGCCGTCCGCGTTCACCCCCAGGACGGAGGTGACCTCGGCCTGGGGGACGGCCGCCTTGATGCCCGCCAGCACGGTGACCGCGGGGAAGGTCCCCGCCCCGGGACCGGCCCAAGTCCCTTGCAGATCGGTGGAGTTCGCGAACGGGCCGACCACGGCGATGGAGCCGACTCCCGGCCGCAGGGGTAAGGCGGCCTTGTCGTTCTTCAGCAGCACCATGGACCGCGAGGCAGTCGCCCGCGCCGCGGCACGGGCCTGCCGCGTCGGCTCCGTGACCGCCGCGCCCTCGTCGACGTAGGGGTTGTCGAAGAGCCCGAGTCGGAACTTCAGACGCAGGATCCGGGAGACCGCGTCGTCCAGCCGGCGGGCCGTTATCCGGCCGCTCTTGAGCAGCTGTCTGCCGTGGTCGGCGAGGTTGGTGCTGACCATCTCCATGTCCACGCCCGCGTTCAGGGCGAGTCGGCCCGCATCGGCCCCGTCGGCGGCGAAGCCGTGGAGGATCAGCTCCTGGATGCCGGTGTAGTCGCTGACCACGAACCCGTCGAAGCCCCACTCGTCCTTGAGGATGTCGGTCAGCGTGTGCCGGTTGCCGTGGGCGGGGACGCCGCTGACGGTGTTGAAGGAGGCCATGACGGTGGCCACCCCGGCGTCCACGGCCGCCTTGAAGGGCGGGAGGTAGTGGTTGCGCAGGTGGGCCTCGGACGTGTCCACGGTGTTGTAGTCACGGCCGCCCTCCGCGCCTCCGTAGGCGACGAAGTGCTTGGCGCAGGCCGCGAGCCGGTCGTCGGCGTCCAGGCGGGTGCCGTCGCCCTGGTAGCCGCGGGTCTTGGCCGCCGCGAACACCGACGCGAGGTAGGGATCCTCGCCGTTGCCCTCAGCGATACGGCCCCAACGCGGCTCGTGGGTGACGTCCATCATCGGGGCGAACGTCCAGCGCACCCCGTTGGAGCGCGCCTCCGCGGCCGCGAACTCGGCGTCCGTGTGGGGCACCGCCGGGTCGAAGCTGGATGCCTGGGCGAGCGGGATGGGGAACGTCGTCCAGAAGCCGTGGATGACGTCCAGGCCGAACAGCAGCGGGACGCCCAGCCGCGATTCCTCTACGGCGAGGCGCTGAAGATCGTTGGTGTGCTTCGCCCCGTAGATGTTGAACACGGACCCGAGTCGGCCCGTTCGGGCGGCCTTCTCCGCTTCTGCCGTCTGCCCGCCGCCGGGACCGGAGTCGCCCGTCCAGGACATCTGCTGCAACTGCCCCAGCTTCTCCTCGACGTTCATCCGGCCCAACAGGGCCTTGATCCTCGTCTCGTACGGACCGGCCTTGTACGGACCGGACTCGCGCTGTGCCTTCGCGACCGAACCGGGCTCCTCGGCCCGTGCGGTTCCCGTGGCGGCTGCTGCGGCGACCGTACCGCCGAGTGCCGTGATGACCGTGCGCCTGCGTACCTCACCCATGCCTTCACCTTCGAACAGGAGGGGCGGATCCTGGGCCTGCCGCCGTGAAACAGGTGCAGCAGGTTACGAATTGGTTGCGTGCATGTCAATTACCCTGAAATGTGCCGTCCAATGGTGCCGACGTCGTGAGCTGGGACCCATGCGCACCAGTTCCGGTCGCATGGCACAACTCCGGCCCCCGTCAAGGGACTCGGCGGCAGCGCTCGGCGTGGTGCGGGGAGTGGAAGGCCGCGAGCCGTTCGCCGACGCTGACGGCATTGCCGGAGGAGCAGCCGTCGGCGTCGTCAGAGGTGGTCTCACGTGGCAAACTTCGCGAGCCCCCGCCGCAGGTCAGGGCCGCGGCCATGGCCGCGCCTCGGCCGCCGGTCGCTGCGGACCACGTACGGGATCTTGAGGCCACGCACAGCCCATGGCAGGCTCATGCCGCATGATCGACGATTTCGCGAAGGACACCCTGCACGGGAGACTGCGGCGGGACCGCGAGGCGCTGCTCTGGAAACTCGACGGCTTGTCCGAGTACGACGCCCGCCGGCCTTTGACGGCGACCGGGACCAACCTCCTGGGCCTGGTCAAACACGTGGCCATCGTCGAGGCCAGGTACTTCGGCGAGGTCTTCGACCGCCCTTCCCCGGAACCGCTGCCCCGGTGGCAGGACTCCGACGGCAGCGATCTGTGGGCCACCGGGGACGAGACCCGCGATCAGATCATCGGGTTCTACCGGCGCACATGGCATCACTCGGACGCGACGATCGACGAGCTTCCCCTCGGCGCCCCCGGCCACGTGCCGTGGTGGCCGGAGCCTTATGCCGACACGAACCTGTTCGCCATCCTGGTCCACGTCCTCGGCGAGTCCAACCGCCATGCCGGACACGCCGACATCCTGCGCGAAGGCCTCGACGGCCGGACCGGGATGCGCCCCGAACACGAGAAGCAGATCGACGAGGAAGCCCGCGCGGCCTACTGCGCGAAGATCGAGCAGGCCGCCAGGTCGGCCGCACCGATCACGGCCCAGAGGGTGCCTCACGTGACGTGACGTCCGTGCGGCACGATGCCGGTCGTGGGTGCTGGTCCGTCGAAGCGGCTGGTTCCCGATGAACTCCGGTAGCCGGCCGCTGTGTTGCTGCCGTCGTTCGCTGTTCTTCCGCACGGTGGTGGGACCGCTACGGGCGAGGAGCGGGCCGTGACTTGGTGCAGGTCAAGGACGGTTCGAACTACCGCTGGCAGCAACGGTGTTGAACCCCTTGGCCGCACGGTGCACGAAGGCGGGCGGGAGGTTCGCCCACACCACCTTCGAGCGCTCCAACCGGTCGAAGCGGCAGGCGAGTTCGGCGGTGAGATGGTGGGCGGGCGGAGTCCAGGCCGCGTGCAGATAGGCGAAGGTGGTGAATCGGCCGCCAGGCGTGAGGACTTCGGCCACGGCGTCCAGGATGCGTCCGCGCTGTTCTCGCGGCATGACCGTCCACGGCAGTCCGGAGACCACCGCGTCGGCCGGCTCGCCCACCGCCGCGGTCAACTCGGCGGCCGAACCCCGTATCACGGTCAGGCGCGTGTCCCGCCGGGTGGCCGACAACCGTGCCGCGAGCACCGGGTTGAGCTCGATCGCGACGAGTCGTGCGTCGGGTCCGAGCCGGGCGAGGATCGAGTCGGTGAACACCCCGGTTCCCGGGCCGAGTTCGACAACGGTCCGGGCCTGCTCCAGGCCGATGCCCTCGGTCATGGCGTGCGCCAGCCGCCGTGAACTGGCCGCCACGGCACCGGTCATGAGGGGGCGTCTGAGGAATTCGGTGGTCATCGACATGGCGGCCATGGTGGAAACGCCCCGGGTGGCCGCACGTCGTATCCCCGGCCGGTGTCCGTACGACTGGGGGAGGACCCCGTGACGCCCGCCAGGACGACGCGGGCGAGCGGGTGCCGGTCGTAGCGTGAGGCGGTGCAACAGCTGATCGAGACCTTGTCCCGCCTGCGGCACGGATATCCGTGGCTGTCGGACCTGCTGCTGGTCGTGCTGGTTGCCGTGCCCCCGGTGATCCGCCCCCAGCCGGGGTGGCGGCCGGTCTGGGTGCAGGCGGTCGTCTACATCGCCCTGGTGCTGCCCCTGTTGTGGCGCCGCCGCCGGCCGGTGCTCGTCGCGGCCCTGGTGACAGCCGGTTTCTGGGCGCAGTACCTCGGACAGGTCTGGGGACAGGAACCGGGACGCGGCGCCGCCGCCCTGGCCGCGGTCCTGGCCACCCTCACGGTCCGTGGCCTGCGCAGGGCTGCCGCGGCGACAGTGGTCTGTGCCGCCGGCTGCGTCCTGCTGTGGATTCCCGCCTGGCAGCGGGACTACGGCGGCCCGGGCGCCCGGGGGGCCTGGCTCACGCCGCTCGCGGTGGGGCTCCTGCTGGCCGGGGCCTGGGTGTTCGGCGAGTACGTCCGTGCCCGGCGCGCCTACATGGCCGAGTTCGAGCGGCGGGCCGTGCTCACCGAGTCGGAGCGCCTCGCCCTGGCCAAGGTCGCCGTCGCCGAGGAACGGGCGCGCATCGCCCGGGAGATCCACGATGTCCTCGCGCACAGCGTGAGCGTGATGGTGCTGAACGCCGAGGGCGGCAGGCTGATGCGGCAGGTCGACCCGGCCGTTGTCGATCGCACGCTCGGCGTCATCAGCGCGACCGGCCGTGAGGCACTGGGCGAACTTCGCCGACTCCTGGAGGTGCTGCGCACCCCCGACGCGGACGCCTCGATCGGCGACTCGGGCTCCTGCGCGGCCATCGAACAACTCGCGGCCGATCTGCGGCGGTTGATCGAACGCCTCAACACGAGCGGCAGGCGCGCCCTGCTGGATCTTCGCGGAGAGCGCGGCGGCCTTCCGGCGGATCTCATGGTCCAGACGTACCGCATCGTGCAGGAGGCACTCACCAACGTGGTCAAGCACGCGCCACCGGACGCCACGGTTCATGTGCGGGTCGACACCGGCAGACAGGAGCCCGGGCGACTGATTCGCGTCACGGTGGAGAACTCGGCCGGAGCAGCCGGGCGTCCTGCCCCGCTGCTCCCGTCCGGTCGCGGACTGACCGGCATGCGGGAGCGAACCGCCCTGTACGGCGGGCGCGTCGACGCCGGGCCCACACCCGACGGCGGCTACCAGGTCGCCGCAACCCTGCGTCCGGGCAGGCCCGAGCCGACCGGGGCGACCCCATGACCGACCCGGCCCCGACCTCGGAGCGCACCGTGTCATCGTCACGGGTGCTGATCTGCGACGATCAGCAGCTGATCCGGATGGGGCTGCGGATGGTCGTCGACAGCCAGCCCGATCTCACCGTGGTGGGCGAGGCCGCCGACGGCGACGCGGCGATCGCGGGGGTGGCGGCCCTGAAGCCGGACCTCGTCCTGATGGATGTCCGCATGCCCGGTCTGGACGGACTCGCGGCGACCGAACACCTCTGTGCGCAGCCCGACGGCCCCCGCATCCTCGTCGTCACCACCTTCGACCTCGATGAGTACGCCTACGCGACCCTGCGGGCCGGCGCGAACGGCTTCCTCGTCAAGGACGCCCCCGCCGAGGAGATCCTGGTGACCGTCCGTGCGGTGCTCAGGGGCGAGCTCATGGTGGCGCCGTCGTTGACCCGACGACTGGTCGAGCGCTTCGTCCTGCACGCCCCCGCGTCCGTGTCCGCCCAGCGTGTCCGCCTGGCGGTTCTCACCGAGCGGGAACGGGACGTCCTTGCGCTGGTGGCCCGCGGACTGGCCAACAGCGAGATCGCGGGCCGCCTGTTCGTCGGGGAGACGACGGTGAAAACCCACCTCGGTCGGATCCTGACCAAGCTCGGCCTCCGGGACCGTGTCCACGCGGTGATCTTCGCCTACGAGAGCGGGCTGGTGCGGGTCGGGGACTGAGCGGTGGCGGACATCCCGCCCGGTTGCCGCGCGTCGTCGCTGTGAGCGTACGAGAGGTCGTATCGCGCACTGCGTCCGGAGCGGGTGGGGAAGACCTCGGGCTGGATTCCCGGACCGCGCACGATATGTCCGGAGCCCCTACTTCGTGCCAGGGTCCAGCAGGCGGCGGATGCGCTCGTATTCGGCGGCCATCTCCGCTGTGGCGAGCATGTCGTCGAGGTCGGCGGAGACCTGGTGGTCGACGTCCTCGATGGAACGGATGGCGAGTTCGTAGAGTTCGCCGCGCCGCTTCCGCTCCAGGTAGCTCTTCCAGTGCGCCAACGCACTGATGGCAGTGAGGACTCCGGTGTCCAGATCGTCATCGACCAGGATGCCGTCGTAGATCGTCGCGAGCTTGTCGTGCAGCTCGGCGGCGCTGATGGTCAGGACATTGGCGCAGGCGATGGTCAGTGCCGCGCGCGCCTCTTCGGTGAGTTCGTCCTCGGCCGCACCGCGCAGCAGCTCCGGCCGCACCAGACGGGTCACCGTCTCCTCTCCGAAGGCACGAACACTGTCCTCGGTGGCTCCGACGATCAGCTGGAGTATGTCGGCCTCGAGTTCGCTGTAATTCACGCCCGCAGTGTAGGTGGGGTGGTACCGAGTTCCTGATGAGGGGTGTTCCCGGCGGCCGGGGGCGCAGGTACGGCGGGGTTGCCGCGATGCGGGGCGCTTATGGGCAGTTCGCGGTTGGTACGGCGTCGCTCCGGGTGGAAGCCTGTCGGGGTGTGATCCCGGTGCGGGCAGGGCGTCGTCCGCCCGGAGCGACGGTTCGGTATTCCGCGGGCGCGGGTGCGGCGGCTCCCGGAAGTCGGCGGAGATGCCGCAAGAACATGACGGATTGTCAGGCCCATCAGTCCTTGCGGCATCGGGAGCGAGTCACTCACTCACGGCAGGCTCAGCTGAAGACGAAGGGCCCGGGCGTCTGAGCGGCGCTCGACGTACAGGTGACGGAGATGCCGAAGATGACCATCTTCAGCGAGCCCTTGAAGAAGTCCAGGCTGTCGCCGACGGCCACGGTGCCGGGAAGCGGACCGACGGTGACCGCGCCGCCCGCGGGTATGGCCGGGTTCACGGTGCCGCTGAACACCCGGTTGGCGCCGGTGGAGTTGGTCATGGTGAGCGTGGAGCTGATGGAGTTCGCCGACAGGGCGAGCGGCGTGGTGATGGCGGTGGAGCTGAGGGTGATGGTGGCCGACGTGCTGCTGACCTGGGTCGCGGTCAGCGTGGCCGAGCCGCCGCCGAAGAGCCCGCAGGCGGCGGTGATGGTGGCGGAGCTCGGGGTGACGGCGGCTGACGCGGAGGGCGCGAAGGCCAGCGTCGTGGCGGCGATGACCGCAGCCGTGACTGCCGCACCGGTGGTTAAGCGCTTCATGGGGATCGTGTTCCCTTCCCGTTGGTGGGAGTGCCATGTGTGGGATGGCGACCCCGGGCCGGGTGGGTGCGGGCACACTGCGGGGGATCGAATCTGACGGTCCGTCGGAACTTGCGATCCCCATTGATACGCGAGCGACACGGAGCGGCATAGTTGAAATCTGGCCGTCTGTGTACGAGGGGTTGCGGACAGGATCTGTGACGTGGGTTGCCCGGTGCGTCGAGGGTGGCGGGATGGTTGTGTGGCCGGTACGGGACGGTGTCACTCTGCTCTGAACTAGCAGTCGTGTCAGTGCGGTTGGAGTTTCGCCACGGTGGGGGCACGGGGCGAGGACGAGGTCCGGTAACTGGCCCCAAGCCAGGCCAACAGAGCTGTACGGGTGGGTAGTTCGGGCCTGTTCGCGGGCGGGACTACTTCTCGGGATCGAGCCGGCCTTGTCGTGTCAGGCCAGGGTGGGCCCGCCGCCGCGCCAAAGACGTTGCGGTGTCCGGCAGTTGATCAGCGGCGGTGTGGGACGACCGCGGTCGTCGACGCGTGGCCCATGGGCACCTTCTGTGCGCGCCCGGGGCGTGGGTTCATGGATTCCCACGTGAGGGGGTGTCTGCGCTTCGGCTTTGGGGGCAGACGGCGATGGATCGGATGTGAACGTCACCCGATCGTGGACCGCCGCGAGGCGCCGATCCGTGGGAGCGCCGATGTCGACCGCAGTGCCGGGAAGAGCAGTGGGAGCGACCGGAAACGAACCTGAGGAGGTCCGGCGGAGCCGCTCGCCTGTTCTGCCCCGCGGTACCGGGAGCACCGCGGCGCGCATCGGCGTACTGACCCTCTGCCAGGCCGCTCTGATGGTGGGCTTCGGGCTCCTGATCACCGGCCCCGCCCGGAACGTGTGGCCGCTGACGGTCGAGGACCACGTCGACGAGGGGTTGGAGCGGATCCGTACGGGCCCGCTCACCGCCCTGTCGTATCTCGGCTCGGAGGCGGGCAACACCCTCACGGTGATCGCCGTCACCTTGGTGAGCTGCGTGGCGCTGCTGCTCGTCCCCCGGCTGCCGATGTGGCGTCAGGCGGTCTTCCTCGCCGTGGCCGTCTCGCTCCAGGCACTGGTGTTCCTGGCCGTCACCGAGTCGGTGGACCGGACGCGCCCGCACGTGCACCGTCTCGACGCCTCCCCGCCCACGTCCAGTTACACCTCCGGCCATACCGGCGCGGCGACCGCGCTCTACGCCGGACTGGCGGTGCTCGTGCTGTCCCGGGTGCGCAGGCCGTGGCGGTGGCCGCTGGCCGGGCTGCTGTTGCTCGTGCCCTTGGTCGTCGGTGCCTCCCGCCTCTACCGGGGAATGCACCACCCCACGGATGTGATCGGTGGACTGGCCAACGGTGCCTTGTCCCTGCTGATCGTCGGCCGTGCCCTGTTCGCCGACGGGTCCGTGGTCGCCGTCCCCTCGCCGCGCACCGGGCCCACCGACGCGACAGCCGAGGTCGAGGAACGCGAGCCCGGCAGCACCGCCGTGATCTTCAACCCCACGGTGACCGGCGAGGCGGACCGGGAGAAACTACGCCACATCCTCGAACAACACGGCCACCGCGCACCGGAGTTCATCGAGACCACCGCCGACGACCCCGGCACCGGCCAGGCGGCCGGCGCGGTCCGTTCCGGAGCGCGACTGGTCGTGGTCTGCGGAGGCGACGGAACCGTCAGGGCGGCCGCCGACGCCCTGGCCGGCACCGGCGTACCCCTCGTTGTGGTGCCCTGCGGCACCGGCAACCTGCTGGCCCGCAACCTCGGCCTGCCGCTCACCCCCGTCGACGCGCTCGACGCCGCGCTGTCCGGCACCCCGCACCGCCTCGACCTCGGCCGCATCGAGGGCGACGGCCTCGCCGCCACCCACTTCGCCGCGATGTCCGGGGCCGGGCTCGACGCCGCGATGCTGGAACACACCGACGCCCGCGCCAAGTCCACCGTCGGCTGGCTCGCCTACGTACTCGCCACCTTCGGCACGCTGCGCACACCCCGGATGCGGCTGACGGTCCGTCTCGACGACGGGCCCGTCCTGCACCGCACGGCCCGCATGGTGCTCTTCGCCAACGTGGGCACGGTGCAGGGCGGTCTCACACTCCTCCCGGCGGCCCGCCCCGACGACGGACTGCTCGATCTGCTGATCCTGGACCCGCGCGGCCCCGGCGGCTGGATGAGTGCCTTGATCACTCTGGCACGCGGGCGCGGTCGAAGCGCGCGGCCCACGACCCTCGACACCCTCGTCCCCGACGGCACCGGTACGAAGGGCGTGGCGGTGGAGTTCCGCACCTTCCGGCGGGCCGAACTCACCTTCGCCGTACCGCAGTCGCGTGAACTCGACGGTGACCCGGTGTCCCACGGCAGGCGTCTCACCGCCGAGGTCAGCCCCGGCGCGCTGACCGTGCTGCTGCCCACCCGGGAGAAGTGAATGGGCACCGCCACCAAGGTCCCCGAGACCCGTGACATGACCGGCGACGACCTCTCGGCCGACGAGGCGCTGGCGTCCCTGCGCCGCTACGGCCGCTGGCCGCTACTGCGTGACTCGTTCGTCCGGTTCCGCTACGCCGACGGCTTCAGCCACTCCCGCGCGCTCGCCCTCCAGACGGTGCTGGCGGTGATCCCGCTGGCCATCGCCTTCGTCGGGCTGTCCACCGCGCTGCACACGGAGAACATCGGCAGACTCGCCGAACTGACCATCCACCGCATCGCGCGCGGCCCCAGCGCCGACGTCGTCGACGACGCCCTGGACCGCGGCCGCCACAGCGCGGGCGACGGCGACCAGATCGCCCTCTGGTTCGGCCTGCTCTTCTCCCTGGTCAACGTCACCACCGCGATGTGCCAGATCGAACGCGGAGCCAACCGGATCTACGGCAACGAACGCGACCGCCCCTTCCGTCAGAAGTATCTGCGCGGGCTGCTGATGTCGCTGAGCGCGGGGATCCCGCTCGGCATCGGCTTCGTCGTGATGGTGGCGGGCGGCGACCTGGCCGCCGCGGCGGCGACGGTCTACCACCTCGACGGTGACGCCAGGGCCGCCTGCGAGATCCTGCGCTGGCCCTTCGGCCTGCTGCTCGCCCTCCTCTCGGCCAGCGCGATCTTCCGGCGCTCCCCGCGCCGCCGCCAGCCCGGCTACACCTGGCTGGCCTTCGGCGCCGCCGTGTACCTCGTCCTGTGGACGGTTCTGACCTGGCTGCTGAGCCTGTACCTGAACCTCAGCGGATCCTTCGACGCGGTCTACGGCCCGCTCAGCGCCTTCATGTCCCTGCTGCTCTGGGCCTACCTGACCTCCATCGCCCTCTTCCTGGGCCTGTCCTTCGCCGCCCAGTTGGAAGCGGCGCGGGCGCTGCGGCCCGGTCCGATCACCGCCGACCCGGGAGTGTGAGTGATGGTCCGTGCCACGGCCCGACGCCTTCGCGACCTCCGTCGTCGTACGGCCGACCGGAGATTCGGCGTCCACCTGCTCGGTTCGGCTGCGGTCGCCGCCGTGGCCGCCGTCCCGTTCGGACTGCTGCTCGTCCTGGTGGAGGGGCAGTGGCAGCCGCTGCGCCGGCTCGACGCGGGCGCCGCACGGCAGTTGAACGAGACGGCCCTCCAACACCCGGCGTGGACGGATGTGTTGCGGTTCCTGTCCGACCGGGTGTGGGACCCGGTCACCCTCCGCACGGCCGTAGCGCTGCTGACCGTATGGCTGTTGTACCGCCGGGCCTGGCGCCTCGCCATCTGGTCCGCCGTGACGGCCACGGCCGGTGGACTCATCGGGTTGCTGGTCAAAGTGGTGGTCGAGCGGGCGAGACCGTCGTTGGAGGATCCGGTCGCGCACGCACCGGGATTCTCCTTCCCTTCGGGTCACGCGATGACCGCGACGACGTCCTTCGCGATTCTGCTGCTGGTCCTGTTGCCCGTGGTGCCGCGTGCTCTGCGTGCGCTGTGCTGGTGCGTCTCGGTCGTGTCCGTCCTCGGCGTCGGTTTCACCCGGGTCGCGCTCGGTGTCCATTGGTTCAGTGATGTGGTGGGTGGCTGGCTCCTGGGCCTGGCGGTCGTCGCGCTCACCAGCTGGGCTTTCGAGGCCTGGCGTGTTGACGTGGGCCGTGGACGTGTGGGGTTGGGCGGGGGGTTGGAGCCTGAGCTTGTGGGCGTGCGGCCTGAGGCCGGGCCCGCTGGCCGGAGCGATCGCGATGGATCTGTGCACGACTCATCCATAGGGGACTGAAGTCCGAGTTCGAAGGATCGCTGAACTGCCGTGTTCCGAGGGAGAGCTGGGTGCCCGGGGCTGCCCCACCGTCGCGCCCTGGGTCGTCACCGACGGCACGGGGCTTTCCTCGACTTCGTAGCCCAGGCGTTCGGGGGAGAGAGGAACTCGGGCGGGTATCGACCGGGACGGCTTGGTCGGTGACGGTGAGGTCCGCGTCGGCGACACCGTGGTTTTGGCCTTCGACCGACGTACTGACTGGCCCACCGTGCCGAGCCTGCTGCGCGTGTTCGTCGCCGACGCGGAGGAAGCGTTCTCACAAGCCGTCGCAGCCGGCGGCCACGTCGTCACTTCCCTGGCCGACGAAGCCCTCGGACAGCGCGGAAGGTGTATCAGGGACCCCTTCGGCAACATCTGGTGGGTGGTCAGCCGCGTTGAGGACGTCTCCAAGGACGCCGCTTGGAGGATGGGTCCCGGAGTGACAGAAGTGCACCTGCGGGCCGGCGTCTGTGCTGGTGCGGTTGCGTATTTCAGATTCTGGAAAGTCTTCTCACTTTCAACATGTCCTGACATACTCGCCGACGGGAGATCCGCTCCGAAAGCGTCCGGAGTGGCTGTGAGCGTTCCCACCTGCCGTGCGCGCTCCTGTCGACGGCCGCGACGATGCGGCATTCCGTCGAGCACCGGTCCGTCCGCTCAGGCCGATCCGCCTGAGCAGCCCTGTCGTTGCGAAAGCGATCCCGGTCGTCAAGGTCCAGGCCTCCAGCGCCCTCCAGGCCGACGATCCCGCCGACCCGGCCGCGCGCCGAGCGCTCGCCCGGTTCGCCGAACCCCGCTTCCTGCATCAGACCCGTACGGCCCCCGGCGGCGCCGTCACCGGCGTGGACGACCTCCCGGACGCCCTCGCCGGGGGACTGGACCCCGCATCCGCCTGGCGAGTCCACTTCCACGCGCCGCTGCACGCCGAGCCCGAACCACCGCTGCGCACCACCGCGGCCGAACTGACCACCGCGCTGGGCGAGTTGCTCGGCGGCCCGCACGCCGTCTGTGACCACGTCGAGGTCGAGACCTACACCTGGTCCGTCCTGCCCGAGCACCTGCGCCCGCACGACCGCGCCGGTCTCGTCGCGGGCCTGGCCGCCGAACTCGCCTGGACCCGCGACCGGTTCGAGGAACTCGGCCTGCTTCCCCAGTCCCTCACGCGAAAGGAGACCGTCTCATGACGAGACTGGTCGTTCTCGACATCGCCGGCCTCACCCCCCGCCTGCTGAAGCACATGCCCGCCGTCTCGGCCCTCGCGGCACAGGGCTTCCAGGCCCGGCTCAACCCCGTGCTGCCCGCCGTGACCTGCTCCGTGCAGTCAACGTTCCTCACCGGTGCGCCGCCCGCCGAGCACGGCGTCGTCGGCAACGGCTGGTACTTCCGTGACCTGGGCGAAGTCCTGCTGTGGCGCCAGCACAACGCCCTCGTCGGCGGCGAGAAGCTGTGGCACACAGCCCGCCGCGCCAAGCCCGACTACAAGGTCGCCAACGTCTGCTGGTGGTACGCGATGGGCGCCGACGTCGACCTCACCGTCACCCCGCGCCCCGTCTACTACTCCGACGGCCGCAAGGAACCCGACTGCTACACCTGGCCCCCCGCCCTGCACGACGAACTCACCGACAGACTGGGCCCGTTCCCCCTCTTCACCTACTGGGGCCCCAACGCGGGCATGCCCTCCAGCCAGTGGATCCTGGCCGCGGCCCGCCGGATCTTCGACGAACACCACCCCGACCTGACCCTGGTCTACGTCCCCCACCTCGACTACGAACCCCAGCGCTCCGGCCCCGGCTCACCGCAGTCGGCCCGCGAGGCGCGACGGCTCGACGACGCGCTGCGCCCCCTGCTGGACCACTTCCGGCGCGAGGACGCCACGGTCGTGATCCTGAGCGAGTACGGCATCGCGCCCGTCTCCCGCCCGGTCGACATCAACCGCGCGCTGCGCGGGGCCGGGCTGCTCGACGTCCACACGCAGGACGGCATGGAGTACGTCGACCCGTGGACCTCCCGCGCCTTCGCGGTCGCCGACCACCAGGTCGCCCACGTCTACGTCCGCGACCCCGCCGACACGGACGCGGTGGCGGACGTCATCGCTGAACTCCCGGGCGTGGAGCAGGTGTTGGATGAGAAGGGCAAGGCGTTCCACGGGCTGGACCATGAACGCTCCGGGGAGCTGGTCGCGATCGCGGAGCCGGACGCCTGGTTCACGTACTACTACTGGCTGGACGACGACCGCGCCCCGGACTTCGCCCGCCAGGTCGAGATCCACCGCAAACCCGGCTACGACCCCGCCGAACTCCACTACGACCCGACCGTGCCCGGCGTGAAGGCACGCGCCATCGGCCAGGTCGCCCGCAAGAAGGCCGGACTGCGCCACCGCATCAAGACGGTCCCCCTGGACCCGTCCGGTGTGCGCGGCAGCCACGGCAGGCTGCCGCACGATCCGCAGGACAGTCCTGTCCTGCTGTGCTCACGCCCCGGTCCCGCACGCGACGAGATCGACGCTACCGACGTCAAGGACCTCCTCCTCGCCCTCGCCGGCATCACCACCCCCTGACCACAGGAGCCCCCCACATGCACCCGACGGACAGTCCGCGCCTGCCTCGCCATCGCCCCCTTCTCGACCCCGCCGCCGAGTACGGGCGATGGGTCCGGGAGCGGCCCCTGGCCAGGATCAGCCTGTGGGTCGACAACCATCCCTGGCTCGTGACCCGGCAGGAAGACGCCCGCGCTGTCCTCAGCGACCCGCGGTTCAGCTCGGAGAACGTCCGGCCGGGCTTCCCCGGGCTCCAGCCGACGACACCGCCGCGCACCCCGGGCCAGCTGTTCGCCATGGACCCGCCCGACCACACCCGGCTGCGCGGCATGCTCATTCCCGAGTTCAGCTTCCGACGGGTGGAGCAACTGCGGCCGGCCATCGGGCACATCACCGGCGAACTCCTCGACTGCGTCGTCAAACAGCGGCAACCCGCCGATCTGGTCGAGCACTTCACCCTGCCGTTGCCTCTTCTGGTCATCTGTGAGCTGCTCGGAGTGCCGTACGCGGACCGGGAGTTCATCCACCGGCAGGCCGCGGCCTTCGCCACGGTCTCGGCCGGACCGGAGGCGACGCGGGCCGGATGGGCGGCGCTCTTCGGCTACCCGCAGCAACTGCTGGCTGCCAAGTCACGCGAACCCGGCGACGACCTGATGAGCAAACTCGCCACCGAACGGGTCGCCACCGGCGAGGCCACCCCGGCGGAAGCCGCCGGCCTCCTCGTCCAGACACTCATCGCCGGGCACGAGACGACCGCGAGCATGCTCTCCCTCGGCGTCGTCGCGCTGCTGCGCCATCCCGACCAACTGGCCGTGCTGCGCGCCGACGAGGAACTTGTGCCGGGCGCGGTGGAGGAACTCCTGCGCTACCTGACCGTCGTCCACATCGGCCTGCGCCGCATCGCCACCCAGGACGTGGAGGTCGGGGGTGTCTCCGTGCGGGCGGGCGAGGGCGTGGTGGTCGCCCGCCAGGCGGCCAACCGGAACCCCGCGGTCTTCGCCGACCCGGACACCCTTGACCTCATCCGGGACGCCGGCCAGCACCTTGCCTTCGGCCACGGACTCCACCACTGCCTCGGCCAGTCGCTCGCCCGGGCCGAACTCCAGATCGCGCTCCCGATGCTGTTCCACCGGCTGCCGGAACTACGCCTGACCGACCCCGCTGCGGAGGAGTACGCCTTCGAAGGACGCGCGGTGCACGGGGTACGGGAGCTGCCCGTGAGCTGGTGATTGTCCAGGAGGCTCTTAGCTTGGCGTTTATCGCCTGTGGCCGAACGTGGCCTCGAACTTGCTGATGCTTTCGGCTGAGTGCCGGCGTTCCAGAGCGAGCTGCTCCACGACGCTGAAGGGGACCACTGGATCATGATCTACATGCCTGCCGGATGACCTGGACTCCGGTTCGTCAGACCGCAAGTGAACTACCAGGTCCACCCGCTCCCACACGGCACGCCGGTTGGCCGGCGGCTTCCCGGACAGCGGACCCGTCCTTCGGGCCGACGATCGGCGTCACGTACCCGCCGGCGACCGCTCCGGCCAGTAGCAGCCTCAGGGCGGGGTCCCGCGCACGTCGGGACGCCTCGGGGTTTCGTGCCGGCGGGGGCGGTCCGTGGGGGAGTGGCTGGTCTGTGCCGTCAGGCGGCTTCCTCGGCTGGGCTTTCCTCGATGCTGTGGGAATCGGTGAGGCTGAGCGCGCCGCCTGCGGCGATCAGTCCGACGACGATGGCGAGAAGGGCGTAGGTGACCCGTTCGCCGTGGAAGAACGACGTCACGAGTCCGTGGCTCCAGGTACCGGCGGGTAGCTGGGTGGTGACCAGGGCAGCGATGAGGGTGCCGACCACCGCGGTGCCGATGCTGGATCCGACCTCCTGGGCAGTGTCGTTGAGGGCGGCGCCGATGGAGGTGCGGTTGGCGGGCATCGCGTCGACGAGTGCGACCGCGCAGATCGTCATCACGGTGCGCAGGCCTACGGTCATGATCACCATGCAGGCCGCGATGGCGGTGTATCCGTGATCGACGCCCCAGGACAGACCCGTCAGCGAACCGGCCAGACAGGCCGCGCCCACCAGGCAGGCGACGCGGTGGCCGAAGCGGCGGCCGAGCCATTCGGACAGCGGGGTCGCGACGAGCATGGTTACGATGATCGGCAAATTGGCCAGCCCGGCGCGTACTGGGCTCCAGCCGTAGGCGTACTGGAAGTGCAGAATCAGGCCGAACATGATGCCGGCCATCGCGATGGACGTACCGATCTGAGCGATGGCTGCGCCTCGGACGGTGCCGTTGGTGAACAGGCCCAGATCGAGCATGGGGGCGGTCGTTCGGCGCTCGTGCCGGACGAATGCGATCGCGGCCACGACCGCACCGGCGATCGACACCAGAGTGACCGCGGAGAGCCAGCCGTGTTCGACACCGCTGGTCAGCGAGTAGCAGGCGAGCCCGATGGCTGAGACGCTCAGGACGGCGCCGGGCACGTCGAGCGCGTCCTTGGTCAGGTCTGCGGACCGGTCCGCCGCGACGCCGAGGCGTACGCCGACACAGGCGATCAATGCGATCGGGGCATTGACGACCAGCAGCCACTCCCACCGCACATGGGCCAGCGCGGTGCCGCCCAGCAGTGGTCCGAGGACGAAGCCGGACATGCCCACGACGATCATCACCGTCATGGCGCGCATCCGCAGCGCCTTGTCCTCGAAGAGGCGGAAGACGAGGGAGTTCGTGATCGGGGCCATCGCGGCGGCGGCTATGCCGAGCGCGGCCCTGAGCGCGATGAGCTCGCCCGCAGTGGTGACGAGGACGACGCCCAGGCTCAGCGAGCCGAACACGCCCAGCCCGATCAGCAGCACCCGGCGACGGCCGAACCGGTCGGCGATCGACCCGGCAGTGAGCAGTAGCCCGCCGAAGGTCAGAGAGTACGCACCGGTCACCCACTGCAGCGCGGTCGTCCCGCTGCCGAGGTCGCGGCCGATCGTGGGCAGGGCGATCGAGAGGAGCGTGTTGTCGACCATCTCGACGAAGAAGGCCAGGCAGAGGGCTGCCAGGGGGATCCACGCCGCACGTAGGGACGGGTAGCCGCGTGCGGGTGGGTGCAGCGTGGTGGTGGTCATCGCAGGCCTTCCGGTCGAACGCGGTTCGGTGATCGAACGGCGCACGGTCATCGAACGTTGTACGGGTATCGAACGCCGTACGATGCGGTACGATAGAACAACGTTCGATACGATGCAAGACGCGACGGGACAAGCGAGGGGACAACAGTCATGGCACGCCTGCAAGGCCGCTCGGGCACGGGACGCCGAAGGGCCTCGCACTCGATGGAGTCCGTGCTCACCGAAGCGGTGGCTCTGCTGGACGAGGCCGGGGCGCCGGCACTGACGTTCCGGGCCCTCGCCCAGCGCCTCGGCGGCGGCGTGGCCAGCATCTACTGGTACGTCGAGAGCAAGGACGAACTCCTCGACCGCGCCACCGACCACGTCATGGCCACGATCCTGGCCGACGTCGAGAGCCTCCCGCACCGCGACGACCCGATCGACGCCCTGCGCGAGATGGCCCTGACCCTCTTCGACGCCATCGTCGAACGCCCGTGGCTGGGCGCCTACTTCATGCGCAACACCGATATCCAGGGCAACGCCCTGCGCCTGTACGAGAAGCTCGGCCAGCAGACACTCCGACTGGACCTCACCGCACTCCAACGGTTCTACGCGGTGTCCGCCGTCGTCGGGGTCGTCGTCGGTTCCGCCGTCGACCTGGGTCAGGAGCCGCCCAAGGAGATCCTCGACGGCGCCACGACCCGTGAGGAATTCCTCGGCCGCTTCGCCCGGACCTGGCGCGCACTCGACCCCGAGGAGTTCCCGTTCGTCCACGAGATCGTGGACGAGTTCGACGGCCACGACGACATCGATCAGTTCCGCTCCGCACTGGAACTCACCCTGACCGGCCTGCGCCTGCAGGCCGGGGCCTGAACACCGGTCGGCTTCCAGGCCTTGGCCAACGCGCCGCAGTCGGCCGTCGAACAGAGCCAGAAGGCATGTCAGGCAGGTGAAGGACGTCCGGCGGGATGCCGGAGGCGGGGCACCCGGTCCGGTTAGGTGCCCGCCGAGAACTCACCCGTTCCCCGCGGCCACGTACAGGGGATAAGCGAAGAGGTCGTGGCAGCGCAGGGTGCGTCCGCCGACGTTGACGATCTTGTTCTCCGAGACCGACCGCACACGGTAGAGCGCCGTGACCGTGCGCATGTCGCCCTTGACGCCGCCGTTGCGCACCAGGATGTTGACCGGCGTCGCGTAGTCGTCCCGCGAGGTGTCGGTCCCGGCGCTCGGTTCGGGCGTCGCGCCGGCGTCGTGCAGCGTGCTGAGCAGGACGTTGAGCGCGGTCATCATCGAATAGGCGCGCTGGGCGGGTTCGTCGTCCCAGTAGCCTTCGAGCAGATACACGAACATACCCGTCGCCTCCTCGTCGCGGACACCCGCCGCGTCGCGCGACGACGGGTTCTCCAAGGGGTTCGACACCCATACCGCCAGCTCGCGCAGTCCGCGCGGGGTACCGCCGCCGTCCAGCCTGAAGATCACCTTCCGCGCTCGCATGGTCTCCAGGACGAACGTGGCCTGCCTTTCGTCCACGTCGTCCAGGGATGCCGGGCGGGTCGTGTGCAGCTCGCCCTTCTTCCGCAGATGGCGGGTCACGGACTCGGCCAGTTCGTGGTCGTTCGCGGCGCGTTCAGCCGACCCCTGCTGATGTTCGACCACGGGGCCGCTGAGGCCGAGGGCGATCCTCCACTGTCGATTCTTGGTCTTCGCGGCCGTCGCGCCGATCTGCTCGGCGTAACTCACCAGCCGGGGCCGGTCGATGTACAGATAGTCCCGGAACACGGGCGATCCCTCCTCGCAGGAGCACAGGACATCACCTGGACGCTCAGCCGCGGTCCCGGCGGGTGATCAGGTGGTCGCGCGCCTCTTTCAGCGCTCGTCTCTCCGTGCGCGGCAGGGACTTGCCCTCGCGCGAGGCCAGCCAGGTCTGCAGGACGGCGATGGTCTGCTCGCGCGCCTGAGGGTCCCTCGGCTCACCGTCGGCCATCAGGACCGCCAGCACGGCCCGGCTCATGGTGCTCCGGTCGCCGGAGAACTCGCCGCGGTCCATCGCGGCGAGAACCGCCAGGCCGTGTTCGAGGGCCTTGCCCCGGTCGTCGTCATCGTCTTCCCATTCGTCGCCCGACTGCCACAGATCGCGATAGGCCAGGGCTGCGTTGTAGCGGGCCATCGCCCGCAAGTCGGCCTCCTCGTTTGGCAACAGCGCCAGCGCGCTCTCCAGATGGCCGGCGGCCTGCCGCAGTACGGATCTGTCTACTCCGTCGTCACTCCAGGACAGCCGGGGGAGCGCCCCGCCGAGCTTCAGGTGCGCTCCGGCCGCGGTGACGGGGAATCGGGCGGCGTCGATGTGCCCCAGGATCGTCTTGCTCTGCCGGATTCCCTCTTCCCGGTCGTCCGCCGCGTCGGACGCCTCGGACTGGCGTAGCGCGAAGAGGACTTCGCGGGCGGGCTGGATCTCGGCGGGGTCGTCGGAGAAGGCCTGGTCGGCGAGTGCCGCGATCTCGGCGATCATCGAGGAGCCCGACCAGTCGGACCCCGTCTCGCCGTGGGCCAGTTCGCGCGCCCGCAACAGGACGATCATGTCTGTGCCGTTGGGTTCCACCTCGCCTTGCATCAGCATCACGATCAGATCGTCGAAGTCGGCAGGTGTCATCGCGTCCTCCGGTTGGCGAGTCCGGTGGGGCATGGTGCACACGCACGATGCCCCACCGGCCGTGACGCCAACCCTGGCCCGTCAGAGCACCGGCCCGTCCACCCGCTCCGCCTTCTGCGTGCCGCCGCAGGCGCGGCACGAGCGGGTCCCGTGCGACGCGGCCGTGGGCACGGTTGGACCTGCTGCCACTGCATGTCGAGCCCGCCGAGGAGATGGGGAGGGACCCGGCCGAATCCCGACTGAACGGAGTGATCCGGCTCCGTGACAAGTCCCACCCTCCGGGCCCGGCCCAGGCGGCAGTCAGCCCCTCTGGCCGACCCATCGCCGAGATCGTCTGGGTGGTGGGGATCCCTGGCAGGGAAGAGGCTTCGGCACCGAGGCAGCTCCGAGCTGTCCACGGCACTCCGGGGTACGGGGCTGGAAAAGTTCGCCACGGTGGTCACAGGTCGCGAAGAAGCGTATTGACGCGCCCAACCACTGTCTCGGCGGCCCCCTTGCCGTAGCGGGAGTTCAACGCGGCATAGGTTATGCGGTCGTGGGCGGTTGCGTCGCCATGTACTTCGCCCGCCCGCTGCTCCAACAGCGTCCTGGGCCCCGAACACGTACCGCTGCAAGAAACCGAACGCGCCACCCTGTCCCGGCTGATAGCCGTGTCCACCGTGCCCCCTGGGTGCCGTGCTGCCCTGGACGTGCAGCTCCGCGGAGTCGACCCTGATGATCAAAAAGGTGGAGCCGTGACCGTCTCCCCACCCACGGAGCACGCCCTGGAACAGGCCATGGAACGCCTTCTCGCCGGGTGCCCGGAACGCACCGACGGCTGGCTCACCAAGAACAATCTCCACCGCGAAGCCGACGTCGGCCGCGCCACTCTGAACCGCGCCCCGCGCATCCTCGCTGCCTGGGAGAGCCGCCTTGCCGACAGCCCTGCCGCTGCCCGCGAACGCTCCCGCCACCAGGAACTCACCAGGCTGCGCACCGACCTCGCCAGGAGCCAGGCCCTGCGACGCCTGCTCCAGGACCAGGTCGACGCCGCGGCCACCGCCATCGTGAACACCGCCCTGAGTGCGCAGAACTCCATGTCCTCCGCAGTGATCGTCCCCTTCAGCCGGCCCTCCGATGGGCGCGGCCGGTAGCGGCAACCGGTCAGGTGCCGAGGTGGCGGGGAGTGTCGGCGGGTGTGAGGTCGGTGCGTACGCACAGCAGCCGGACCGGGTGGCGCCGGCGGCCCGCGGTGTCCAGGGAGACGTCCACGGCGACCTCCGCGACCAGCAGGGGTTCCACCGGCTTCACGCGCAGCGTCTCCTTCGTGCCCCAGCCGGCGGAGAGCATTCGGTCGGGCCGGGGGTCTTCGCGTTGCGGGGCGGCGAGCTGGGCGCCCAGGTGCTGTGCTGCGGTGCGGGCCTTCGCCCTCTGCCACCACGACGTACGGCCCTCACCCGGCAGCGGCAATCCCGCGCGGCGGAAGGCTCACCCGGCGCTACGAGGTTCACGGCGCCGGTAGGGCACCGATCTGCTGCATCACCCCGAGGAGGTCGGGCTGGCCCCGTTCGCCGACGATCCGGCCGTCGGCCAGGTAGTAGAAGTTCATGGCCTGCACCGAGATCTTGTTGCCGCTCGCCGGGATCCCGAAGAATTCACCGTCGTGGGTTCCCCGCATGGTGAACCGCGCGGCCACGGTGTCGCCTTCGGTGACCGTCTCCTCCAGCGTCCACTGGACGTCGGGAAAGGCGCCGCGCATCATCCCGATGACTTCCAGGTACCCGTCGGGCCCCCGCAGTGGTTCCGGGTGGCTTGGCGCGTGGAACACCGCGTCCGGAGAAATGACCTCGTGGGCGAGATCCTCGTTGCCCGTGTTGATGAACTCGACGAAACGGTTCATCACTGACTCGGTGGACTGCGATGGCATCTTGCTGTGCCTCTCCGGAGACGTTTGGGCGGGTACCGGCGAGCGTAACATCGAATCGATGTTCACATCGATTCGATGTTCGCATGCGAAGATGGGCTCATGCTGGAACTCGCGATACTCGGCTTCCTCGCCGAGGGACCCCTGCCCGGACACGAGCTGCGCCGCCGCGTCTCACAGCTGACCGGCTATACGCGGCCGGTCAGTGACGGCAGCCTGTATCCGGCGATCAATCGCCTGACCAGGGCGGGCTTGATCGAGCGGCGCACCGACCCGGCCGCGGGGGCGGCCCGGTACGTGCTCAGCCTGACCGCGGCCGGACGGGCCGACATGCTTCAACGCCTGCGCAAGCCCGCCGACCACGAGATCACCGACTACACCCGGTTCTACGTCGTCCTGGCCTTCCTCTCCCACCTGCCCGACGCGGCCGAACGGCACGCGGTGCTGCGCAGACGGCTGGAGTTCCTGGAAGAACCGGCGAGCTTCTTCTACGACAACGAGCGCCCCCTGCGTGCCGAGGAGATCGCCGACCCCTACCGGCGGGGCATGCTGCTCACCGCCCGCGCCACCAGCCGAGCCGAACGGACCTGGCTGCGCGAGACCCTCGGCGAGGAACCGCCCGTATTCGAGGCCGCCTGCACCGACAGCGATCCGCATGCGCCCGCCGCTCCCGCGAACTGACTGCCCACGGAGGTACCCCCATGCTCGCATCCTGGTACGACGACCAGGGCCCCGCCGCCGATGTCCTGCACGTCGGTGAACTCCCTGATCCCGTCCCCGGCCCCGGCGAGGTCCGCGTCCGCGTCACCGTCTCGGGCGTCAACCCCGGCGACACCAAGAAACGGCGCGGCTGGCTCGGCTCGTCCATGCCCTTCCCGCGGGTGATCCCGCACAGCGACGCCGCCGGAGTCATCGACGCGGTCGGCGCCGGAGTCGACGTCCACCGCGTCGGACAACGGGTCTGGGTATACGGCGCCCAGTCCTACCGCCCCTCCGGCACGGCCGCCCAGTACACCGTCGTACCCGACCACCAGGCCGCACCCCTGCCCGGCCACCTCAGTGACGAGCTGGGCGCGAGCCTCGGCATCCCCGGCATCACCGCCCACCGCACCGTCTTCGCCGACGGTCCGGTCGAGGGCCAACTGGTCCTGGTCCACGGCGTTCTCGGCGGCGTCGGCTCCCTGGCCGCCCAGCTCGCCCACTGGGCCGGCGCCACCGTGATCGCCACCGTCCGCCGCACCGCGGACCTCGACCACGTCGACCCGGCCGTCGTCTCCCACGCCGTCGCCCTGGACACCGGCGACCCCGCCACAGTCATCCGCTCGTACGCGCCGCGGGGCGTCGACCGGATCATCGAGGTCGCGCTGTCCGACAACGCCGATCTCGACAACGCCGTCGCCGCCCAGGGGGCCGTCATCGCCGCCTACGCCACCCGCGCGGACCGCACCGAGATCCCCTTCTGGCCGCTGCTGTTCAACAACGTCACCCTGCGGCTGCTCGGCAGCGACGACTTCCCCGCCGAGGCCAAGCGCCAGGCCGCCCGCGACCTCACCTCCGCAGCCGCCGTCGGCGCCCTCACCGTCCCCGTCGGCAACCGTTACCCGCTGGACGACATCGCCAAGGCCCACGACCACGTCGACGCCGGCGGTGGCCACGGCCGCACCCTGGTCACCCTCCCCCAATAGCGC
>NZ_JAENRY010000700.1 GCF_016612545.1 Streptomyces sp. MBT65
ACCACCACCGCCAACTGCCCCCAGGGATCGGCCGACACGAGCTCCGGCGCGTCGTCCCGCGCCCCCTGCCCCCACACCAGCGCCGCCCCGCCGACCAGCAGCACGAACACCCCGATGGACGCCACCAGCGTCCGCGCCGGATCGCCGCCCAGGACCGACAGCGGGCGGAAGACGAACCGTTCCAGCGCCACCCCGATGCCGGGCGCGAGGAACAGCAGCGTCACCACCGCGCCCAGCCACAGCGGCCAGCCCCACCCGACCACGCACTGCCGCAGCACGTACGCGCACACCATCGCGATCGCGCCGTGCGCGAAGTTGAGGACACCGGTCGCGCGGTACGTCACGACCAGGCCGATCCCGGTGAGCGCGGCGGCGCTGCCGACGGAGAGGCCGGCGAGGGTGAGGTCGTAGCTCAGGGAGGACATCAGTCGTCGGCTTCGGCGGGCTCGCAGATCGGGCAGGGGCTCAGCTCGCCGCTCGCCACCAACTTCGAGTCCACCGGCACCGCTTCCGGCTTCCCGGCGACCAACGGACAGTCCGCGCGGTGCCACAGCGTGCCGCCGGGCACCATCAACAGGTCCCCGCTGACCGCCACGGGCGCGACGGCGGCCCGCGCGGACTCCTCGGCGTCGTCGGCCTCGACGGTCACGAGAAGGGCGTACAACTCCTCCACGCGCGCGGCGGCGAGGGCGCTCCGGCCGTGGGCGAGCAGGATCGCGGCGGCGACGATCAGGGCGGCGCCGGGGATC
>NZ_JAENRY010000701.1 GCF_016612545.1 Streptomyces sp. MBT65
ACGCACGCCCCACCCCTCGTGCCGGTACACCGCTCTCCCCCGCACCTCACCCGCCCGAGTCCTCAGCCTCCCGAGCCGTCACCCTCCCGATTCCTCGCCCTTCCCACCCACCATCCGCTCCAGCCGATCGAAGCGCGCATGCAGCGCGCGCACCGCCTCCTCGCCCAACTCCTCCGCCCCGTGCACGAGTTGATGCCGACGGCGCTGTTCCCGGCCGACGAACCACGTGGCCAGGGCCGCCGTGACGAGGCCGTACGTGGTGATGCCGGCGACCATCACCACCGAGCCGACGACGCGGCCCCACAACGTCACCGGGAAGAAATCCCCGTACCCGACGGTCGTCGCCGTCTCGATCGACCACCACAACGCCCTCGGGTACGTCGTCAGATTGGCGCCGCGCGCTCCGTGTTCGGCGGCGACCACCGCCCAGGAGCCGACCAGCATCACCCCGCCAAGGACCACCGTCGCCGTGCCCGCCGTCTTCAGGTGGAGCGAGCGGCCCTCCCTGCCGAGCAGCAACTCGACCGCCCTGGTGAGGAATCCGGGCAGCATGGTCACTCCTTCGCGTCACGGCGGCGGGGCCTGCGGCCAGTGTCGGGGCGGGCGCGAACGCGGGCATGCCGGGCGGGGCGTTCGAGTTGCCGTACGACCTGCGGCGTTGTGCGCTGGGGGCAGTGCTTCGCTGCCCGACCGAACGCACCCGCGCCACCCGCACCCGCACGACGCCCCACCACCCC
>NZ_JAENRY010000702.1 GCF_016612545.1 Streptomyces sp. MBT65
GCCCCTCCCCCATGCCACCCTTGACCCATGCCTGAAGGCGACACCGTCTGGCAGTCCGCGAAGCGCCTCCACAGGGCCCTCGCGGGCAAGGTGCTGACCCGTAGCGACCTCCGCGTGCCCAAGTACGCCACGGCAGACCTCACCGGCCGCGCCGTCCTGGACGTCACACCCCTGGGCAAACACCTGCTCACCCGTATCGAGGGCGGCCTCACCCTCCACTCGCACCTGCGGATGGACGGCACCTGGAGGGTCTACGCGAACGGTCAGCGCTGGAGCGGCGGCAGCCCGGCCCACCAGATCCGCGTGATCCTCGGCACCGACGACCGCACGGCCGTCGGCTACCGCCTCCCCGTCCTGGAACTCCTCCGCACAACCGAAGAACACCGCGCCGTGGGCCACCTCGGCCCCGACCTCCTGGGCCCCGACTGGAACCCCGAGAAGGCTCTCGCCAACCTCCTCGCGGATCCCGCCCGCCCCCTCGGCGAGGCCCTGCTCGACCAGCGCAACCTGGCCGGCATCGGCAACATCTACAAGAGCGAACTCTGCTTCCTCCTCGGCGCCACCCCCTGGCTCCCCATCGGCACGCTCCCCGCCGACCGCGCCGCGAAGCTCCCCGCCATCGCCAAGTTGCTCCTGGAAGCCAACCGCGACCGCCCCGTCCGCAACACCACAAACACCGTCACGAACAGCTCCCGGAACCAACCCCGCACCACAGCCCCGGCCCCCCAC
>NZ_JAENRY010000703.1 GCF_016612545.1 Streptomyces sp. MBT65
GGGCAACGGGGGTGGCAGCGGGGGGAGTCGGCGCCCCGGCTCGGCGAGCACGTCGGTGGCTCTTACGCCGGGGAGGGGGGCCGGTTCCTGCTCCTGGGCGGCACGGGCCGCACGGGTGGCGTTACGACGGGACAGGGCGTCGAGCAGCGGGCGTTCGCCCCGGCCGCGGAGCAGGAGCAGGACGAAGGGGTCGGCGTCCAGGAGGCGGGCGGTCTGGTAGCAGAGGGCGGCGGCGTGCTTGCAGGGGTGACCGGAGTCCGGGCAACTGCACTGCGGGGAAAGGTCGCCGGGTCCCGGCAGCAGCGGAACCCCGATCTCCGCAAGGGACTTGGGCATCTCCTTGTCGAGCAGCGCGGCGATGTGCCCGGGCCGGTCGGCGGCGGCGTCCAGGAACCGCTCCCAGTCCGCGTCGTCCAGCGTACGCAACCGCACCTGTACGCGGTACGGCCGCGCGCGGCTGCCCTGCACATACCCGAGCACGAGCCCCGGGGTCACGGTGATCGCGTCGACGTGGCCCTTCTCCGCGTAACCCCGGCCGCGCGCAAGCCGCTTGGGGTCCAGCGCGCCTTCCTCCAGCGCGGTCACCCATGCGTTGCCCCACCAGGTCTCGGCGAAGCCGACACCGTCGGAGGGCCTGGGCGGGAACGGGGGGAAGGTGCGGCGGAGGTCGCTGTCGCGGGAGGGGGAGGCCATGGAGGTGGAGGCCATGGAGGTGGGG
>NZ_JAENRY010000704.1 GCF_016612545.1 Streptomyces sp. MBT65
CCGGCGGACAAGGTCGTCCGCGTTGGCATCGAAGGCGTCCAGGTCGACGATCGCGAGAGGGGCGTCGAGGTGGGCGGTGGCCCGGTCGTAACGGGCCCGGTCGGCGGCGCGCGCAGTCATGAACGCAGCCTGCCAGACAGGATTACCGCAGGGTAGGGGGACGTTCCGGGCAGATGCCCCGGGGGCGTGGACTGGTTCCCGTTCGAGCGGGGGCAACCCGTAGAGTGACGCGCACGCACGGAGGAAACGCCGCCGGTCGTTCGACCGCGTCCGGGATGGCGGTCCGCCGCTGCGGGTATGCGTGCTCGGGACGACTTTGATTTTGTGTGCGTGCCGGGTGAGAGCGGGGTGGACACCGGTCCGTATACGAGCACGGGCAGGAGAACGCCGGCCCGCATACGGACAAACGGTGGCCCGGGTACGAGGAAACGGGGGGTGCATGAGCACGGAAGCGCGACGCGCCCCCGGACCCCCGGGCTCGTCGGATCCCGTGAACCCGGCGAACGTGACGAACCCAGCGAACGTGACGAACTCGGTGAACGTGACGAAGTCTGCGGGGCAGACGGCGTCCGACGATGCAACGGGCGAGGACTTGGACCGACCGCATTCTGGTTCTGGGGGCACTTCGGGGACGACCGGGGCGGCCTCGGGTTCGGGGGCTGCGGCAGGGGCCGCGTCAGGGACCTCTTCTGGTGCGGCTTCGGGACCGGTCTCGGGGGTGGCTTGGGGGCCGGCCTCGGATTCCGCTTCGGGTTCTGTTCCGGGCTCCGCTTCGGGTTCCGTTCCGGGCTCCGCTTCGGGTCCTGTCTCGGGTTCCGCGTCGGGTTCTGTTTGGGATTCGGCCTCGGGGGATGCTTCGGGCTTCCCTGTGAGGGGCGGCGGTCCGGTTTCGGACGGTGCGGGTGCGCCGAACAGGCCGGGTGCGTCGGGTAGTTCGGGTGTTTCGCGTGCGTCGGCCTCGTGGGATGCGTGGAACGCGCGCGGGATGCCGAGTGTGTCGAGTACGTCGACGAACGGTGGGAACGGTGGTTCGCCGGAGCGGCGGCCTGCGTCGGGCGCGCATGCGAAGGGGCGAGGGGCTACGGGG
>NZ_JAENRY010000705.1 GCF_016612545.1 Streptomyces sp. MBT65
GGATTCGGGGGGACCATCGGGGTCTGCGGGCTCTGCGGGTCCGACCGGACCGACAGGCCCTGTGGGACCGGCGGATGGTTGCCGATACGCGCCCCGGGCCTTCGAGTTCCGGCAGGGTGAGTGGGGCGACCACGAACGCCTCGTCGCGGAACTGCCGGGACCCGTCGACATCCTGATCAACAACGCGGCGGTCGGCTCGAAGACCGTCGAGCAGTACGTCCCCGGGCCCGGCCACGCGCAGGACGCCGCGTTCCTCCAGATCAACGCCGTGGGACCGCTCTGGCTCAGCGAACAACTGCTGCCGGGCATGCGGGCGCGCGGCCGGGGGACGATCGTCAACGTCGCCAGTGTCGGCGGGGGCGTCGCGCAGTTCCCGGGTTTCCGGATCGCGGACGGCATGAGCAAGGCGGCCCTCGCGTATCTCACCCGCCATCTCGCCGCGGAACTGGTCCACGACCCCGTCGACGTCGTCGCGATCTGCCCCGGCGCCGTCGACACCCCCATGTTCGAGGCCAGCACCCTCGCGGGCCTCACCCCGTCCCGCCGTACCGCCCTCGAATCCGCCCTGCCCGGCGGCCGGTTGATCCACCCCGACGAAATAGCGGAACTGGTGTGGTGGCTGGCCGGCCCGGGCGCCGGGTTGCTGCACGGCGCGGTGATCGACGCGTCGATGGGGTTGGGGGTACGGCCGGGGTTGCTCGGTGGGGTGGTGGAG
>NZ_JAENRY010000706.1 GCF_016612545.1 Streptomyces sp. MBT65
CGCTTCCCTCCCCGTCCCGCTGTCACCAACGCGGGGGGCGACCCGGGGGGGGGGCTCCGCCGCACCGCCACGACCCCGACCCCACCCACCAACCGCGTGCGAACCCACACCCACCCACCGCAGGAGCCCCACACCGACCAGGAGCAACCGACATGCCCCCCGCTCCCACCACCCTCGCCCCCCGGGCCCGTCACCTGCACTGCCCGACCCCACTGCCCGACCCGGACCAGCGCCTGATCTGCTTCCCGCACGCAGGAGGATCCGCCGCGTTCTTCCGGGACTGGGGAACCCGGCTACCCGGCACCGAGGTGCACACCGTGCGCTACCCCGGCCGTGCCGAGCGCATCGACGACCCCCCGGCCAAGGACCTGCGCGTCCTGGCCCACGCCATCGCGAGCGCCGTGGAACCACTGGCCGACCGCCCCCTGCTGCTGTTCGGACACAGCATGGGCGCGGCCGTGGCCCTGGAGACGGCCCGCGCACTGGAGCGCCGCGGCATCCGCCCCGCCCACCTGGTCGCGTCCGGCTCCCGGAACGCCCCCCACCCCCACCCCGAGGACCTCGCCACCGACCAGGACGAGAACGACGACACCGTCATGGCACACCTGCTGACCCTCGGCGGCACCGACCCGGACCTGGCGGCCGACCCCGAGTTCCGATCCCTGGTCCTGCCCTACATCCGCGAAGACGGCCGCATGTTCCGCTCCTACCTCC
>NZ_JAENRY010000707.1 GCF_016612545.1 Streptomyces sp. MBT65
CGGCGGGGGTGCGGGGGCCGTAGGGGCCGCAAGGGGTCGCGTCGGACGGGCTGTTCGTCGTCGGGCCGTACGCGTATCGGCCGGTGGTGTCGGTGCAGCGGGCCCGGCCCAGCCAGCCGTCGAACGGGCCCGTGATCGGGTGGCCGTCGGGGCAGTTCCCGTTCCAGGGTTCCTCGGGGTCCACGGAGAGGCGGTGGGCGGCGCGGGGCAGCAGCAGGCCCGAGCACGCGCCCCACAGGGCACCCACGACGATCAGAAACAGGCGCACGCCGGGACGATATCCGGATACGGCGGGCGGGGGCATGGGCCCGTGGGCCCATGTAGGGCCTACTCCCGTGTGGATACGGTCGGTTGACACCGGATCCGCGGTGGTACAGGAAGGTGACCTGACATGGGACGACGCTGGAGCGACGGGCGGGGAACGCTGACCGTGCACGGGGCCGCCGGGCCGATCGCCGTCCGGCTGGAGCTGGCGACCTCGTACCGGGCGCGGACGAAGGGGCTGCTCGGCCGGGACGCGATCGACGGGGCGATGCTGCTCTCGCCGGCGAGCAGTGTGCACACGTTCCGGATGCGCTTCCCGATCGACGTGGCGTACCTGGACCGGAACCTGGAGGTTGTCGCCGTCCACACGATGATGCCGGGGCGGTTGGGCATGCCGCGCTTCCGGTCCCGGCATGTGCTGGAGGCGGGGGCGGGGGTCATGGCG
>NZ_JAENRY010000708.1 GCF_016612545.1 Streptomyces sp. MBT65
ACAGGTTGATGTTCGCGGGTGGCGGGGCGGTGGGTGCCGGGCCGCCCTCGTGGGAGCGGGCCGTGGGTGAACTGCGGCGGATCCGGGGCCGGTTGCGGGTCGAGTGGTGGTCGCTGGGTGCCGGGCTGGTGCTGGCCGTGTTGGGGGCCTCGGTCATTCCGGTCGTCGCGGGGGCGGTCGGGGTGCCGTTGCTGCGCCGGGTGCGGCTGGCCGGGGAGGCGCGACGGGCACGGGAGTTGCGCGGGGACGCGGTGATCGCGTTGTGCTCGGCGCTCGCCGGGGAGGTGCGCGCCGGGCGGCAGCCGGGGGAGGCCTTGTTGCGGGCGGCGGGTGATTCCGGCGGGCTCGGTGAGGCGCAGGCCGGGGTGTTGGCGGCGGCGCGGTTCGGCGGGGACGTGCCGGGTGCGCTCACCTCGGCGGCACGACAGCCGGGTGCGGACGGCCTGTTGGGGCTCGCCGCGTGCTGGCGGGTCGCCGTGGACCAGGGAGCGGGGCTCGCGGTGGGACTGGACCGGCTCGAAGGGGCGTTGCGCGCCGACCGGGATCAACGGGCCGATCTCCGGGCCCAGTTGGCGGGGGCTCGGGCCACCGCGGTGATGCTCGCCGGGTTGCCGGTGCTCGGGTTGTTGCTGGGTGCGGCGATGGGTGCCGATCCGTTGCGGGTGCTGTTGCACAGCGGGGCGGGGTTGGGGTGCCTCGTGGTCGGG
>NZ_JAENRY010000709.1 GCF_016612545.1 Streptomyces sp. MBT65
GGGGTGGGGAATGGGGTGGCGATACCTGGCCCGGCGTCTGAGGCAGTTTCCGGGGCGGTGATGTCCGGGGTGGTGTCCGGGACGACACCCGATCCGGTGCCCGAGGCGGTCGTACCCGGCGCGGTACCTGGGACGGTGGTGTCCGAAGCGGTGTCCGGAACGACGCCCGATCCAGTGCCCAGGGTGGTGGTGCCCGGGATCGGCAGCGGGGCGGCGCCGGGCGGCGCGGCGGCGGCCGCCCGGGACCTGCGCTCGGCGACCAGCCCCCAGTGACGTGCCTCGGCGGGGTCGCAGGCCAACTCGCGCAGGCCCGCGACCCAGTCGGCCACACCGTCGCCCGCGCACTGCGCCCGTGCCTCGGTACGGACAACGGCCGGGGAAAGGACCGAGGCCGAACCCGGCACCGTATCCGAGGGGAAGACCTCAGGGCCGAGGACCGGGGCCCGACCGGGTACCGGGGCCGGATCTGCCGCCGAGGCCGAGGAGGGATCCGTGGCCGAGCCGGGAGATACGGCCGGGCCGGGCGCCGTGGCCGAGGAAGGGGCCGCGGCCGGGCTGGCGGTCGTGGCCGGACCCAGGGCCGCCGCCGGACCCCGGAGCGCCGCCGGGCCCAGGGCCCCGGTCAGGTCGGTGAGGAGGATTTGCCAGGAGGTGGGGTCCGCGGTGAGTTCGTGGGTGAGGAGGGTGAGGCGGTCGGTGCGGGGG
>NZ_JAENRY010000070.1 GCF_016612545.1 Streptomyces sp. MBT65
CACGGAGGTGTCGGTGAAGAAGCCGACGCGGGGCGGGGGTTCGGGGTGCCCGGCGTCGTGTGCGGGGTCGGGCTCCGTGCCGCTCAGAAAGTGACGGTCCGTCATTTCCTTGTGTCCGTTCCGGTGTTGGCGGTGATGCCCGCGCGGCTGCGGTATTCGGCGACCAGTTTCGGCAGGTCCGGTCCGCGCGGTCGGCGGCCCGGGCGGATGTCGGCGGTCAGCGCCTTGTCCTCCTGAATATGGGAGTTGGGGTCGAGGGCGATCGCGACGAGTTCGTTGGCCGCGTCTCCGGTGGCCACGCCGTTGGGCCCCCAGTGGAAGGGCAGGCCGATCCGGTGGACCGTCCGGCCGCGCACGGTCAGCGGGGTGATCCGGGGGGTGACCATGACGCGGGCCTCGATCGCGTTGCGGGCCGTGACGATGGTGGCCCATCCCATGTGCTCCAGGCCGCGTTCGGCGGCCAGCTGGGGTGAGACCTCGCAGAAGAACTCCGGCTGGAGTTCGGAGAGGTACGGCGACCAGCGGCTCATTCCGCCCGCCGTGAAGTGCTCGGTGAGGCGGTGCGTGGTGACGATGTACGGGAAGGTCTCGGCGCCCTTCTCGTCGCCGCTGGGGTGGTACCGGTTGCCCTCCCGGGTCACCAACTGGCGTACGGGTGAGCGGGGTGTGGAGGGGTGGAGGGCGTTGCCGAAGGGCGAGTCCTGCGGTTCGTAGTGGGTCGGGAGGGGGGCGTCCTCCAGTCCCGCCGGGGCGTACAGCCAGCCCTTGCCGTCGGTCTGCATGATGAACGGGTCGTCGCCGCGCAGCGCGTCGGGGCCGGTCGCGTCCTCGTCCGGTACGAAGTCGGGGGCGCGGTCGGGTACGAAGTCCGGGACGTCGTACCCGGTCCACTTCTCCTCGGCCTCGTCCCACCACACGTACGCCTTGCGCTCGCTCCACGGTGTGCCGTCCGGGGCGGCCGACGCCCGGTTGTAGAGGACGCGGCGGTTGGCGGGCCACGCCCAGGCCCACTCGGCGGCCACCCAGTCCTGTTCGCTTCCGGGCCGACGGCGGGCAGCCTGGTTCACGCCGTCCGCGTACACCCCGCAGTAGATCCAGCACCCGCAGCGCGTCGAGCCGTCGTCCTTGAGTTCGGTGTACGCCGAGAGCGGGGCCCCGTCCGGGCCGTGGCCGTTGATCTCGGCGAGCACGGCGGCGGCGATCGGCTCCCGCAGCGGTCCGTCCACCGGGTAGTCCCAGGTCAGATCCTGTACGGGCCGGTCCATCGGGTCGGTCGAGGTGGCCAGCCGCTCCTTGACGCGGCGGCCCAAGTGGTACATGAACCACAGGTCGCTGCGGGCGTCGCCCTCGGGCTCGACGGCCGCGTGGTGCCACTGGAGCCAGCGGTTGGTGTTGGTGAAGGAGCCGTTCTTCTCGGTGTGGGCGGCGGCGGGGAAGAAGAACACTTCGGTGCCGATGTCCTCGGTACGCAGTTCGCCGGTCTCGATCTCCGGGCCGTCCTGCCACCAGGTGGCCGACTCGATGAGGGAGAAGTCGCGGACGACGAGCCACTCCAGGTTGGCCATGCCGAGCCGTTGCAGCCGGGTGTTGGCGGAGCCCACCGCAGGGTTCTCGCCCATCAGGAAGTAGCCCTTGCACACGCCGTCGAGCTGGGCCAGCACCGTGTCGTAGGTGGAGTGGGAGCCGGTCAGGCGCGGCAGGTGGTCGAAGCAGAAGTCGTTGGCGGCGGTGGCCGCGTCGCCGTAGTACGCCTTGAGCAGGCTCACGAAGTAGGCCCGCATGTTGCCCCAGAAGCCCTTGTCGGTGCGGCTGGCGTCGATGAACGCGTCGAGGTTCTCGTGCGCGTGGGCGTGTGGCATGGGGAGGTAGCCGGGCAGCAGGTTGAAGAGGGTGGGGATGTCGCTGGAGCCCTGAATGGAGGCGTGGCCGCGCAGCGCCTGGATGCCGCCGCCGGGGCGGCCGATGTTGCCGAGTAGCAGTTGGAGCACGCTCGCGGCGCGGATGTACTGGGCGCCGACCGAGTGCTGGGTCCAGCCCACCGCGTACACGAATGCGCTGGTGCGCTCGCGGCCCGAGTTCGCGGTCAGGGCCTCGCACACCTGGAGGAACTTCGCACGCGGTACGCCGCAGACCTCCTCCACCAACTCCGGTGTGTAGCGGGCGTAGTGGCGCTTGAGGATCTGGTAGACGCAGCGCGGGTGGCTCAGTGTCTCGTCGCGGGGCGGTCGGCTCGTGGTCTGGGCGCCGCCCGAGCCGTGTGCCTCGGGGCCGCCGGAGCCGTGGACGCGCTCCTCGTACTGTTCGTCGACCTCACCCGTCGGCTGTTGCACCTCGACGCCCTCGTACTGCCAACTGCTCGGGTCGTAGTGGTGCTTGTCCTCGTCCAGTCCGGAGAAGACGCCGCCGAGGTCCTCGGTGTCGCGGAAGTCCTCGTTCACCAGGGTGGCGGCGTTGGTGTAGGCGAGGACGTACTCGCGGAAGTCCTTCTCCTCGGTCAGGACGTGGTTGATGATCGCGCCGAGGAACGCGATGTCGCTGCCGGCGCGGATCGGGACGTGCAGGTCGGCGAGCGCGCTGGTGCGGGTGAAACGTGGGTCGACGTGGATGACCCGGGCGCCGCGCGCCTTCGCCTCCATCACCCACTCGAAGCCGACCGGGTGGGCCTCGGCGAAGTTGGAGCCCTGGATGACGATGCAGTCGGCGTGCTGGAGGTCCTGCATGAAGGTGGTGGCACCGCCCCGGCCGAAGGAGGTACCGAGTCCGGCGACGGTGGAACTGTGGCAGACCCGGGCCTGGTTCTCCACCTGGATGATCCCGAGGCCGGTCAGTAGCTTCTTGATGAGGTAGTTCTCCTCGTTGTCGAGGGTCGCGCCGCCGAGACTGGCGATGCCGAGGGTGCGCGCGGTGCGCAGCCCCTCGGACTCCCACTCCCAGGTCCGCCGCCGCGTCTCGATCACCCGGTCGGCCACCAGGTCCATGGCGGTCTCCAGGTCGAGGGGCTCCCAGTCGGTGGCGTACGGCCGCCGGTACAGCACCTCGTGACGCCTGGCCGAGCCGGTGGTGAGCTGGAGCGTGGCCGAACCCTTGGGACAAAGGCGCCCTCGACTGATGGGGGAGTCCGGGTCGCCCTCGATCTGGACGACCCTGTCGTCCTTGACGTAGACCTGCTGGCCGCAGCCCACCGCACAGTAGGGGCACACCGAACTCACCACCCGGTCGGCGGTGTCCGTGCGCGGCCTGAGGTGTCTGGTGCGCGTCGACATCGCGGCTCGGCCGCGGCCCAGGGGATCGGTTCCGGTGAGCTGACGGAACGCCGGCCAGTCGCTGATCCATGTCCGCACACCCATGGTGTGTCCTTACGTCGCGGGTGGGTGTCGCTTCCAGAGTCGCCCACGGGGAGGGGTACGGCGCGCCAGGCGTCAGGGGGGTGGTTCATCGGGTACGGGATGCCCGAATCGGGGATCCGCGGAGTGTGAGGGTCCACGCGGCCCGTTCCGCATCGCGGGTGTCGTGCCCGGCGACTGTCGGCCGGTCGGGCCTGTTCCTGGGCGTGGGTCCGGCCCTGGGGACGCTGTCGTCGCTGGGACGCTCCGGACGGCGGTCGCTCACGGTGCCTTCCCTCTCACGGCAGGGTGTGGTCGCGCGTCCGAGTACCCAGCGGTCGGAGTCCCACTCGGGGCCAGTGGGGCGAGCCGGTTTCTGCCGATGTTCATGGCGTCGGCGTACGACGGGGTTGCGGTACGGCGACTGGCCGGTTCGCGTGGGGCGTGGCCGGAGTCCTGTACGCGGTTGGGGGCGGCCCCCGTCGGAGCCCCGGGCATGCCGACGGCTCCCGTCCTGTGAGTCAGGAGGGAGCCGTTCAGCTGGTGTTGGCGTGTGCCTTCGTCGGTCAGGCGTGCCGGTGCGAGTGCCGGTTGCCGGTGACCACGCGGTAGAGGAGCAGCAGGATGAGGGAGCCCACGATCGCGGCGATCCAGGTGGAGAGGTCGAAGAACCCGTCGATGGAGTCGACGCCGAAGATCACCTTGCCGAGCCAGCCGCCGAGGAGACCGCCGACGATGCCGATGAGCATGGTGACGATGATGCCGCCGGGGTCCTTGCCCGGCATCAGGAGCTTGGCGATGGCTCCGGCGAGCAGGCCGATGACGATCCACGCGATGATGCCCATGGTGTGTGTCTCCGCTTCCTCGGACAAAAGTTGTGTCAGCCCTTCGTGTGCACCGACCGAGGCCGAACAAACGTCCAATCCGGATCGCGACCCTGCCGGTTGGTGATGTGATCGGCAGGGGTGACGCCTTTGCCTATGGGACTGCCGGGTCTCCGGAGCTTGCGTTCACGCAGGCGTGATGACCGCGACGGCGGAGGTAAGAATGCGGCCGGCCACCGCCTACTTCGCGCCCGACGCGTACACCGACAAGCGGGTGTGCCCACGGGCGGGCCGGCGCTGCCACGAGGAGCGCGTCACGGTGTTGTGCCGGGCCGGTGCTCTTCGTCCGTGTCAGGGCGGGAAGCGACCGGGCGGGCGCCGTCGTGCTGGGCCAGGACGGCCAGCAGATCGGCGACGGAGGCCGGGGCGTCGGCGGGATGACGCAGCGCCGTGGCGGAGGCGATGCGGTAGACGTTCGAGCGGCCTTCCCGGACGTGGGTGAGATACCCGCCGTCTTCCAGGTCGGCGATGATCTTCTGAACGGCTCGCTCGGTCAGCTGGCAGCGCACCGCGATGTCGCGGACGCGGGTGGTGTGGTCTGCGGCGATGGCTGCCAGGACGCGGGAGTGGTTGGTCAGGAACGTCCAGCCCGGACGTGGTTCAGCGGCTCGGTCCATGGTCTGACTATAGGGCGGGTGTTTCGCGTATTCAAAAGGGTGAATCAGTTTTCGTGTATTGGTTGACGTGAATGGGAGGTGGGGTGAAAGTGGAGCCGTAAGGAGTCGTCGACATGTTCCAGGAGCCTCCGATGTCCTGCCACGCGGCTCTACGTCCGGCCGAGGGAACCTGCACCGAGTGCGGCAGCACGATCCCGCCCTCGACACCAGCGTCCGCAACGGTGGATGTCGGCGTGGTCGGCGGTCGGCTCGTGGCGACCGTGAGCGGCGCACTGGACCTGGACAGCGCGCACATGCTGCGGCACCGACTGGGCGATGCGCTTCGCGACGCGGACGACGGGCTGGAACTGGATCTCACGGGTGTCGATTTCTGCGACTGCTCCGCCCTCAACGTCCTGTTGCTCGTGCGCAAGAACGCCCGGGAGACCTCGAAGAACCTCGTCCTGCGCGCGAGCAGCCCCGCCGTGCAACGCCTGCTGGAGCTGACCGGCGCGGCCCCTCTCTTCCCCGCCACATCACCCGACGACGGCCTTGCCTCGAAGAACGCGCACCTGCACCGGGCGCTGGAGACCCGCGGCACGATCGACGCGGCCTGCGGCATGCTCACGGCCTTCTTCGGCCTCACCCGTGGGCAGGCATGGCAGGTGCTCGTGACCGTCTCGCAGCACAGCAACACCAAGCTGCACCTGATCGCTGACGCGCTCCTGCACAGCACGGCCGACCGGCCGCTGTCCGAGTCCCTTGCCGCTCATCTGGCAACAGCCGTGCAGGCACACGGCACCCGGGACGCCGGATGACGGCACGCCGGCGTGTCGCCCTGAGTCTCGGTGACCCTCCGGCGGCCGGGGCCGACGGGGCTCGGGAGTGTCGAGCTGAGACAGCGGGGACCGCCGCCACCGAGCGTCCGCGCGCTCGGATCGCCGACGTTCCGACGGCATCAGGCGTTCACCCCCGAACTGAGCCATGCCTTGGGCGGCCGACTGTTGTGATCGCTTTCGGCAATGGGCCGCAGGCGGTAACGCGGACCGTCAGCGCTGCCCTTTGCGGTCGCGGTGGGTCAGCCGGCTCTGGAGGTGGGCGAGAGCGCCGGTGCGTTGCCGGTGGAGGGCGGCGCGTGCGGCGTTGGCTCCGGGGGCGCCGTGGACGCCGCCGCCCGGGTGCGCCGAGGCGGACGCGAGGTAGAGGCCGGGCACGGGCGTCTCGGGGCGGCCGGTGCCGGGGGTGGGGCGGAAGACCAGCTGCTGGTGCAGGGCGGTGGTGCCGCCGTTGATGGCGCCGCCGTGGAGGTTGGCGTTCATGCTCTCCAGCGTGGGTGGGGCGAGGATACGCCGGGCTCTGATGAGGCCGCGGAAGCCGGGCGCGTAGCGTTCGACCTGTGTTTCGACACGGTCTGCCATGGCTTCCTGTTCCCGGGTATCCCAGGAGCCGGTCAGCTTGTCGTCCCCCGCGTCGCCCCGCACGTGGTGCGGTACGTGTGTGTAGGCCCAGGCAGACTCGGTGCCCCGGGGTGAGCGGCTGGGGTCGGCTGTGGTCATCTGGCCGAAGAGGGCGAAGGGTTCGTCGGGGACACGGCCCATGGCGATCTGCGCGGCGAAGCGGGTGAGGGCGTCGACGCCTTCCGCGAGGTGGACGGTCCCTGCCTGTGCGGCCTCCGGGGAGGTCCAGGGCACCGGGCCGTTCAGCGCCCAGTCGACCTTGAACGTGGCGAAGTCCCACTGGAAGCGTTTCAGGTCGGTGAGCAGTCGCCCGGGGAGGTGTTGCTCCGCGACCAGGGAGCTGTAGAGCGCGGGTGCGGACACGTCGGCCAGGACGGCCCTGCGGGCGACCACTGCTTCGCCGCCCGCGGTGCGGACGCCGACGGCCCGGCCGCCTCGGACAACGACCTCGGTGACCCGTTCCCCGCAACGGACCGTTCCACCGAGGCGGGCCAAGCGGCGGACGAGGGCGGCGGTGAGCGCTCCGGCGCCGCCGGTGGGCACGGGAAAGCCGTAGGTCTGGCCGAGCATGGACATGAGCCAGCCGAAGCCGCCGCTGCCCGCCGCCTCCGGTGCGAGATCCGCGTGCAGGGCGTTGCCCGCGAGCAGAAGCCTGCCGCCCTCCCCGCGGAACTCCTCCTCGCCCAGACGCCGCACCGGCAGCAGCATCGTCCTGGCCAGCCGCAAGCCGCCTGCCGCCCGCAGCCGCAGCGTCAGCCGGGCCCCGGCGCGGACCGGGGGGAACGGTGTGAACAGGGCGTCGAGGATGCCGGGCCGCAGTGTCTCCCAGACGTCCCGCAGCTCCTTCCACGCGGCTCCGTCTCCGGGGGCGAACGCCTCCAGGCTCGCGGCCGTCTCCTCCAGGTCCCGGCTGAGGACCGCGCAGCGGCCGTCCCGCAACGGGTGGGCCAGGACCTTCGGAGCGTGGCTCCAGCTCAGCCCCTCCAGCTCCAGACGCAGGCCGGCCAGGACCGGGGAGGCGGCGGCGAGGGGATAGAAGGCGCTGAAGAGGTCGCTGGCGAAGTCGGGGTCGATCCCTCGGTCGTGGCGGACCGCGCCTCCGGGCTCGTCCTGGGCCTCCAGGACCTCCACGCTCCAGCCCGCGTCGGCCAGGAGGTTCGCGGCGACCAGCCCGTTGGGCCCGGCCCCGATCACTACTGCGTCCGGCATGACGTGCTCCCCGCTCGGTGGGTGGCGCCGCGCTCGGTGGCGCGGCCTTTCTCCCGGTCTCGGTGCCGGTTCAGGCCGTGCGCGGTCGCGATCGCGATCGCTCGGAAGTCGTGCGAGACGTGCCTTCGTCGTCCTCGCACAGCCGGGCGAGACGGGCCAGCATCGCGCGGCTCCGCACCTGCTGCACCGCGTCCAGCAGAGGATTGTGCAGGGCGCCCCCAGCGCCGCGCAGCGGATGCTCGTCGAGGATGATCAGGGTCTGCTCGCCCCAGGGGCGCAGTTCCATCGCGATCCTCGCGGTCCCCAACGGCCCGCTGTGCGCCTCCAGTTCGAGGACGGCGGGCGGTTCGCTGCGGCGTACGACGGTCTGGTTGTGCAGGGTGAGCGGCCCGATTTTGATCTCGTAGCGGAGGGCCGCGCCCACCTCGGGCCATCGTCCTTCGTCCAGCTCGGCCCGTGAGGTACCGACGACCCAGTCCCCGTACCGCTCGGCGTCGGACAGGATCGTCCAGACGTCCTCGGGAGACTTCTTGATCAAACGGTGTCGTACGGCCATGGGTTCCTCCGCCGTTCGAAATGTCGCGTCCGCCGCCACGAGTTCCCAGGCCGGGCCCGGCTACACACTCCCCGGCCGGTGGCGGCGAGCCTGTGCACGCACAGCCCGGCCTGGACCCCCAGGACCGCTGCCCGGCCCTTGGAGCGGTGCTCCGGTCGCCGACCGGAGCACCACGAGGAAGTCCGGACCCGGCACGAAGTAGGCCACCGGCACCACACCGAGGAACCCGACGAGGTCGACCGACACCCGTACTCCGTTCATCAGCCCCGTTGCCGTTGGGCCACCGGGGGGTTCGTCCAACAGTTGGAGCGCTTGGAGCTGGGGCGTCGGATCGGATGTCAGGCCATGAAGGGCCCTGCCGGCCCCGGTGACGGGCCGGTTCTTCGATCTGGTCCTTGCCCGAGCCTCCGTACGTGCCGGCCCCCGACACCGTGCCCCCGCCGGGGCGCGGCACGGGCCTGGGACGTGGGGTGCGACGGCCATCTCGTACCGGACGGATCCGCCAGGACGCACCCGGACGCCTGAGGCCCGGTGAAGTGCTGCTCCTGGTCCAGTCCGAACCACTGTCGCGAACGGCACGCCGAACCAACGCGCCGACAACGCCGCGAGCGGGTCGAACGCGCAGCGTGGTGAGACCGAGGATCGTGGGGATGGCCGGATACAAGGAGGCCAGGACAGCAGTGATGGCCGTCGTCTGCTGCCGCTGGACTGTCGGCAGGTGGAGGGACGAGACCGAGCGCTGCTCCTGCACCGATCCCTAAGGCCTGGGCCACCAGTGGCCAAGGCTGCTGGATCTGACGCGAGTGCCGCGCGGTACTGGGTGTCAGAAGAACGACGGCCGCCAGACGTCCGGCAGCCACGAGCCACGAGCCACGAGCCACGAGCCACGAGCCACGAGCCACGAGCCACGAGCCACGAGCTGCGGACCGCTGACCGAGTCTGCCTGCGTGAGTCCGATGTAGTGCACGGCGATCCCCGGGCCGGCGAGCCCATCCGCGGGCACCTGCGCGCCTGCCGCGCGGCTCTTTCGCCGAGCGCCTGCTCCGGAGGCGAGCCACAGCGTGGACAGAGCGACGCCGAGGCTCAGCCAAGCCGGCGCCGTGGGTCGGTCGCCCAGAATCCACATACCGCGCAGGACGGACAGTGCGGCCTCGGTGACAGCACTCATGGGGACCACGACGTTTGTCGCCCCACGGCCCAGGCCACGGTTGACGAAACGCATGCCCACGCCGCTCCCCCCTGAGAGCGCACCGATGCCAACGCGTGGAGACCACCCATGAGCGCTGCGTACCTGACGGGTCGGCCGACACCCCTGTGGCATCGACCCCGGGGCGTACGAGCGTTGGGCCTGGTGTGCATTCGGTGCCTACTTCGCGATCTCCTGGGCACTCGGAGTTGCACACGCAGTTCGCCCGGTAGGCCAACTCCCTGAGCAGGCCAGACGCTTGGGCCACACCTTAGGGGGTGACGTACATGCGGATCGGAGTGGAGGAGGAGTTCCACGTCCTGGAGGTGGAAAGCGGACTGCTGGTACCGAGGGCGAACTCGATTCTGAGACGGTTGCCCCGCCGGAACTTCACCACGGAGCTGCATCAGTCCACCGTGGAGTCGAACAGCGGAGTGCACGCATCCCTCCAGGACCTGTACACAGATCTGATCGCGACCAGACAGCGCCTCGACACCGCCGGCGCTTCACTGGGACTCGCCGTGATGGCAGCGGGTACGGCGCCGCTGGCACCGGCCGCCTCGGGGCGGCCGACGGCCGACGCGCGGTACCAGGAGATAGTCGAGGAGTACGGCAGGGTGGCCGAGGAGCAACTCATCTGCGGCACCCAGGTACATGTGGACGTACCCGACCGCGACACGGCGGTCCGGGTCATGTGCGCCGTAGCCCCCTATCTGCCCGTGCTCCTGGCGATGTCGGCCAGCTCGCCCTTCTGGCACGGGTCCGACACCGGCTACGCCAGCTGGCGGACGCTGATGTGGCAGCGCTGGCCCACCGCGGGACCGGTCGGCTGCTTCGCGAGCGGAGCGGACTATGACGCCTTTCTCCAGGAGCTTGTCCAGTCCGGGGTGATTACCGACGCGGGGATGATCTACTACGATGTCCGTCCGTCCGCCCACCTGCCAACGCTGGAACTACGCATCTGTGACGCGTGCCCGCGTGTCGAAACCGTCGTCCTCATCGCCGGACTGTTCCGCGCGATGGTGACCGACGCACGCGAACGGCTGCGCACCGGCACCACGCCAGAGTGCCGGAGCAGGCACGACTGGCTGCGGGGCGCTTCGTGGAAGGCCGCCCGCTCCGGCCTCGAAGGAGCCTTGGTCGATCCCGAGTCCCGTCAGGAAACACCGGCACCAACGGTTGTCCGGCAGTTGCTCGCCCGACTGCGTCCCGCACTGGAGGCTCACGGCGACTGGCAGACCGTGAGCACACTGACCGATGAGATCCTCACCGACGGAAGCGCCGCGCGGCAGATGCGCCGCAAGGCCCAGGAGGAAGACCTGCGGGCCTGCTGCGACACTCTCGTCGCCGAGACCCGTGGCGACCGCCACCACCGCGAGCAGCCGTCTGCCGGCCGTACGAGCGCCGGTGTCGCGGGCACCGTCGCGGCGGACCCGTCCCAGAGTTCCAGCGCACCGGCCACCGGTCTCTGACACGCCCACGCAGACGAGATCGCAAGGCCGCCCGTGGGCCCGACGGACGAGGCAACGCCTCGCGGTATCCGTTCCCGCTTGCCTGCTCGGCAAAGACCTCCTCATGTACGGCAGCACCGCCCGGGGCCGCGCTTGAGACGACTGGCCCGCGCCGGCAGGTCCCGATTCGGAAGGCCTCTGGGCAGGGCACCGCGGCTCTGCTCCACGTGCGTCAGCGGGTGCGCACGGTGTGGCTCACGGTGAAGGCGAGATGACCCTCGCCCCGGCCTTCGCGGGCCAGGACGGTAGCGAAGGGTGAAGGTGGTGGCATGACCGGCTCGGCGCTCCTGGTCATCGACATGAGCAAAACACCTATGACCGCGCGGACGCCGAGCTCCTGCTGCCCACCCCGAGGCGGCGCTGCCGGGGATCGTGTCGTCGCTCGACCGCGCCCGCGCGGCCGGGACTCCGGTGATCTACGCCAACGACAACTGGGGGCAGTGACGCTCCCGCAACCGTGAGCTGCTCGACGAGGCGCCGGCGACGCCGCACGGCGCCCTCGTGGAGGTGCTGCGTCCGGACGCGGTGTCCTGTTCGTCGTCAAGGCAGACACTCCAGCTTCTACGAGACGCCCCTGATGTACCTGCTGGCGGAACTCCGCATGTACCGGGTGGTTCTGACCGGCCAGGCGACCGAACAGGGCGTTCGACGCGCACATCCGGAGTCACGGCGCGACCGCGTCGACGGACGCCGTGGCCGCCGTCTACCCGGGCGCCGTGGTCTCGGTGTCCAGCCGTCCGTCGCGATGACCGTGTGCATGCCGGAAACCGAATCGCCGACCGCGTGAGGGCGGGAACCCACGCGGACGCGACATTCGGCCTGCCGTAACGGATCGGCGGCAGGACCACGCTGACCCCGATCGGGCTCGCGTCTTCACGCATCCGTGTTACGGCGTCGGATGGGCGCTACGTGTGTCAGCCGTCGTGTCGAGGGGCACCCGTGGGCGGCAGTCGAGAACAGACCGGCTGCCAGAGTGCTGATCGCTTCGTGCGTGGCGCTGTCCCTCCGACAGATCGGAACCCAGTGAGCGCGACGAAGAACCCGGTGGCAGCCGCCGTCGAAAAGGTCCAGGAAGCTGTTCGGTCCGGTAACGAGATTCCGGCCACCACCGACTTGTGGGCGTCGCGTCCGGCGAGGGGCCGACAGCCCGGGCCGGTCACCGCCGGCATGGCGGCCTTCACCGACAGGGAGCTGCCGCAGGTGGAGAAGAACGTGTGGTCCGCGTACACAGCGTCGGCCATCAGACTCTCGGTCCGCTCCAGTACCCGGCCACGGGTGCTCGGGCGCACCATGGACATGCATCATGAATGAAGGAGCACGCATCTGCCAGGACAACGCCGGGAAGCGGACATGAACCGCGAGCGAGAGGTCGTCAAGGCGTTCGTCGAGCTTGCGGACACCTACGCGCCTGATTTCGACCCGCTGCACCTCTTCGACCGCCTGGTGCAGAGCTGCCGGCAGTTGCTTGACGTGGACGCCGTGGCGGTGATGATCGCCGACGCGCGCGGCACGTTGAAGACGATGGCCGCCACCGACGACGAAGCCGCGTTCATCGAGCTGATGCAGATGCAGACCGGACGCGGCCCCTGCACACCGTGCCGGTACGTCTGCACGAACGCTCCATGGGTGCGGTCACCCTCCTCAACGCCGGCACCGGAGAACTGCCCGGCAACGACCTGCCCCTCGCCCAGGCACTGAGCGACACGGCTGCGCTGTAGCTGATGCGCTGGCCCACTGAGCCGCGCAGCGACGATGTCATTACGCGCGTGCAGAGCGCCATCGCGGCCAAGACCACCCTGGAGACCGCCAAGGGCATGATCGCCGCCTACCATGATGCCTCCGTCAGCCAGGCCGGACGGCTCCTGGCCGACTATGCCGCCGGCCACCGGGTCAGCCTCGCCGACACCGCCTTCGCCCTGGTCCGACGCATCATGGACCCGTCCCGCATCCTCGACGCGAACGCCACTGCCTGAACACCGGCGACGATCCCGATCACGCACCGCAGCATTCCGGGACCGGCATTTCGCATGCCCGGGCCGGGCGGTGCGCCGAGGGTGCGGCGTGACACCGAAGCGGAAACAGGCTCCCGCACCACGCTTGGTTCTCCGTCACGTCCTCTGCCGTGGTCACCCGGCGCGGGCCTGCCCAACTACCCAGCAGGGGGCGACGTCCGGACGCCGCGGTGCTGGTGCAGGTATTCGAGCGCGTCCAGTACGACGGTGCGTCGGTACCAGGACCGCCAGGCCGCGGTCTCGGATGCCAGGGCGCTGAGGGCGTGTTGCTGTTCGTCGGTCAGCTATGTTCCGGGATTGGTCCAGTGCAGGGTCAGGGTGCCGGTGCACCGGCCGTCGCTTGTGGTCAGCGGGATGCAGACGAGTGCGCGGCTGTCGGCCGCGAGGAGGGCGCGGCCGGCGGGGTGGAGCAGGAGATCGGGGTCGATCGCGACGTCGGGGACGGTCACGCGCTCGCGTTTTCGCTGCGCGCGGGCGCACACGTAAGGGGCCCGGTGACAAGGGTGGCCTGATCCCGGTACGCGGAGTCGAGCGCCAGTTGCTGTTCGAGTACGAGTGCGTCGTTCTGCGCAGGGTCGGTCAGGTGCAGTTCGGCGGCTTTCGCGTCTGAGAGGATGTTCGCCGCCTCGTGGAGGGCCGTGGCGAGGACCTGGCGCCGGTCGTGGGCGTCGATGCCGTACCTCTGCAGGAAACCCGTGGCCGGGGGCGACATATGGGTGGAGCGTCCGGTGAACCAGCGGGCGTCGGACTGGGGTGGCGGAGCGCTGACGACGGCGGAGGCGAGGACACCCAACGGTACGTTGTGGGGCTGGGAAGCCTCCCGCAGCAGGGTGAACGAGGCATCGGGGCCGGGCAGTCCGTACCGGGCGAGGAGGATGCCCTGGGCGACGCCGATCAGGGTCCTGGTCCGGGCCCTGGCCCGTAGACCGAATACCTCGTCCCTCAGGCCGTCGGTCTCGTGGGAGTGTCGGGCCGCACGTTGTGCGGTCGTGTCGGAGACGGCGTCGGGCAGGGCGGCCAGCGCGTCGGCGAGGGTGTCATGAAGGCGGACGCCGGGAAGCTTCCGGTGCTCCAGCACCGCTCGGACGGCGGGGCCCGCGCCGACGACGAGCACGGGGGAGTGCGCCAGGTGGTCGGTGGCGTGACGGAGGGTCTGGCAGGCCGCGATGCTCAAGGACTGCACGTCGGCCAGGTCGAGAACGAGCTGTTGCTCGTGACGGCCGACCTCATCGAGGTACTGCCGCAGTTCCCGCTCCAGTCCAGGGCAGGTGTCGGGGCCGAGCGCGCCCGACAGGCACACGACCCTCGTGAGGCCGGTGGCCGTCCGTACCGTCAGGGGCGGGTGGCTCGTCATCCTGTTATCACTCCAGCAACCGGGCGCCGTCATCGGCGGACCTGCACCAGCCGCGGACCGGCGACCGGGACGGCCGTTGCCTGACCGCGCACCCCCCACCTTCCCTGATGCCGGGCATATGCAACGAAGCTGTCGGCGCTGCCGCGACAGGTGTCGGTGTGCGGCGGGCCCGCGTCGGCGCTCGATGCCAGCGCTGGGAAGGGCGCCGGGCTGACATCCGCGGGCCCCGGATGCCGACCTCGTTGCGTGTCATGCCCCTCGCCGTGACGAACTCCAAGGAGACCGCGTCGCCCTGTCCTGGATCACCGAGTGGCCCCGACGGACGTGGGGGAGGAACCCATCCCCTACCGGAACCAACCATTCCTCGCGGCGGGTTGCCCGCCTCAAGGTGTTCATTCGTGCGCGTCCACCAGGATGGCCGTCCGACGCAGTTCAGCGCGCTCTCGCTCGCTCGTTCCGCCCCACGCGCCGTGGGCCTGGCCGCCGTCGATCGCCCAGTCCAGACATTGGCGGGTCACAGGGCAGACGGAGCAGACGCGCTTGGCGGCAACCTTTTGCCGTAGTGCCGGTCCTGCGGAACTAAGGGGAAAGAACAACTCCGGGTCTTCATGAGCGCAGGCAGCCCTCCGAGCCCATTCCATGAACACCTCCTCAACGACCTGTCCCGAATTCGATCCGCCCATCCGGATCTCGACTCGGATGCCCATACTGATCGGACGGAAACGGAAGCACCGGCAGAAAGGCCAACGGCGCGATGGACAGGGCCTGTTGGAGTTCAGCCCTCGTCGGTCTGTGCCTCCGGCGCTGCTGGCGGAGCCCGGGGCAGGGTGGACACGGGTGCGGCCGAGCTACCGGTCGGCGTCGCTGTCCCGGACGGGTCCCGCCGGGAGCGGCGCCATCGGCGAGTGGTCCCCCGTCCTTCACGACATCAGCGGAACCCATCAACCTGTCGTCCTACCGTCGGGCCGACCGGCCCGCAGGGACCTGGCGACACGCGCAGCAGGGGTTCCACACGGCGTGGGCGTGCTGAGGGAACGGTGACACCATCGGTGTCCTGGAGCTGTTCCTCACCCACGTCACCGAAGAGATGCTGGAGCAGGTGGAGGAGGCGGCGCACGCGCTGGCGTACATCATCGTCACCGACCGCCGCTTCACCGACCTCTATCACTGGGGCAACCGCACCACTGCGGTGAGTCTGGCCGCGGAGATCCAGCGCCAGCTCCTGCCCTCGGCCGCCGCTTGCGAAGCCCCCGAGTTCACCCTCGCCGGCGCTCTGGTCCCGGCCTCCGACATCGCCGGTGACACCTACGACTACAGCCTCGACCAGGAAACCCTGCACCTGTCCGTCACCGATGCGATGGGCCACGACGTCAGCGCCTCGCTCATGGCGACTCTCCTGGTCAACGCCTCCCGGGGCGCTCGCCGCGCCGGAGCGGACCTCGCCGAACAGGCCCGCCAGACCCACCAGGCCCTCCTCGACCACGGACGGCGTACCTTCGCCACCGGCCAGTTGCTGCGCATCGCCCTGGACGGGAGCGGTGCCAAGCTCGTCAACGCCGGCCACCCCTGGCCGCTGCGGCTGCGCGAGGGCACGGTCGAGGTCCTGCCGCTGACCGTGAACCTGCCTTTCGGCATCGCCAGGCAGGGCGCTTACCAGGTGCAGGACCTCGACCTGCGCCCCGGCGACCGCCTCCTCCTCTATACCGACGGCATGCAGGAACGCGAAGCCGAAGCAGTCGACCTGCCCGGACTCCTGCGTGCCACTGCGGCCGAGCATCCACGTGAGGCCGTGCGAACACTGGTCGCCGCGGTCGCCGACGCCTACGACGGACGGCCGCCGAAAGACGACGCCACCGTCCTGTGCCTGGACTGGCACGGCCCCCGAGACGCAGCCCCGCGCGACTCCACCGTGCTCAGGGAGAACCGGCAGAAGGCGCCCGGAGAAGAGTTCTCACACGCACTCGTCTCCCACACGTCGGTCGAGCAGGCCATCGGTGTTCTCCTCGCGGTGCACGGCATTTCGCCGTCCGCCGGATTCGAGGTGCTGCGCGAAGTCGCCCAGCGAACCGACATCCAGGTGCACTCGGTCGCGGAAACCCTGACGGCCTGGGCGCTGGGCCGGCCGCTGCCGGAGCCGGTGGGCCACGAGCTGACCGCGGCAGTACAAAGGCGCACCCGCGGAGACACCACGGACCGTCCCGGCTAGGGAAGGTCAGACGTTCAGGGCGTGCTCGACTGTGGGATGGCAGGAAATGAGCGTGTCGAGCCCGACGATGTGCAGCACATGCACGACGGACTCCCGGGCTCCGGCGATGCGCAGCCAGCCCTGAGCGTCGCTCACGCGTTGATGGGCGGTGACGAAGACGTTGATCCCGCTGGAGTCCATGAAGGTCACGCCACTGAGGTCCACCACGATCCGGGCAGGCGCCATCAGGCCGTCCGCAGGCAGCAGAGCTTCGTGGAAGAGGTCCTCGACCTCTTTGTCGATCTCGCCCCGTACGGTGACGACCCGTATGCCGTCCACCACGCGGTGCCTGATCGACAGCCCTTGCGGCCCGCCTGCTTGTCCGATGTCGGTCACGGTCTCCTCGGCTGCCCATACGCTGTCCCCGGATCCGGGCCTGCGCGGATGATTCTGCCCCACCGCCCCGGCCGGATGCACTTGGGCGGCTGTTCCGAACAGCGTGCCTCAGCCATGTACGCGGGGACGGTGGGTAGGCGAGCGCTCATGGACGGGAAGCGAGGACGAGCCAGTGGGATCCCATGCCGACGATGACGAATCCTCCGCGCCGGACGGACACCTGATGCGCACCGGCTACACCCTGGCGGGAGGCAACGGCTGCATCGCCGAAGCACGCCACCGCGCCATCGGCTTCCTCGACCTGGCCCGCACCCGCCATCACCTGCCGCTATCCCAGCGTGCCGTGGACCTCACCCAGCTGGTGGTCAGCGAACTGGTCACCAACGCCCTCACGCACGCCCCGGGCCCCGTCCGGATGGAACTGCGCCTCACCAGCCGTAGGGTTGATGTGGTCGTGTGGGACAGCGACCCCACCCTTCCCACCGCCCGGAAGGCTGATCCGGGCAGGATCGGCCAGCACGGCCTGGAGATCGTCCAGGCCGTCGCCGAGGACCTGCTCATCGAGCAGGAACCTGCCGGCAAGCGCATCACGGCCCGCATCGGCCTGTCCGGTACCCCCGGCCCACCCGGCACCAGCCGAAGCGAGTAACAGAGCGGCGACCCAAGCGGCCGAGCGACTACGACCTGCTCGGCACGCCACAGCCCACGGCGAACTGCAGAAACCGGGCCCCAGGTCCACGATGTCCAGTTCTCCGATGGGGAAGCGGCGCTCGACCTTCCCGGCAGTGTCCAGTTGGTCGACGGCCACATGGGGCGGATCACCGCCCGCGCCGTCATCGACGCCTCCGGCCGGATCGTCATCCGCGCGCTCGTCCTGATGGCACTGGGCTATGCCCTGACCGCCTTGCACACAGGCGTCGACGTGATCCTCTCCTTCTACGGCCTGCTCTTCCTCCTCGTCCTGCCACTGCGCCGCCTGAGCGCAAGGACACTGGCGGTCATCGCCGCCGGGGGCGCACTGGTCATGCCCCAAGTGCTGTACCTGATCCGGCAGCCGATCGAGGCCGGCGACTGGGCGGACACCGTCATCGCCGGGGACCAACTGGCCTGGATCACCGGCACGGACGGCTTCATGGAACTGCTGTTCACGGGCGAATACCCGGTCCTCACCTGGATGTCGTTCATGGTCGCGGGCATGGCGGTGGCCCGCCTCGACCTCACGCGAGCCCGAACACTCGCCCAACTCTCTTGCCTGGGCGCTGCGTTGGCGCTGCTCGGATACGACGGATCCTGGTCGGCCCTGCATCTCGTCCCGCACGCGCTCGGCGCCGTCGCAGCGCCCCCGACGGCGTCTCACCGGCTTCCGCCTGGTGGTCCGACACGGTCGGCGACCTCACCGGCGACACTCCGGCCACCTGGCTGCTGGTGGCCGCACCGCGCAGCCAGACCACGTTCTCCATCCTTGCCAACACGGGCGTCGCACTGGTCGCCGTGGCCGTATGCGTCCAGGCTACGGTCCGCCTGCCACGCCTCACCAGGCCGGCCACCCCGGTCACGGCGGTCGGCATGATCGCGCTGACCGCCTACGTCCTGTACGACCTCGCCATCCGCGCCGTGGGAATGAAGGAGGAGACCGGACCCGCCCTGCTGTCCCTCTTCCTCTTCACCACGAGCGCCATACTCTGCGCGACAGCCTGGACCCGCCACTTCCGACGGGGTCCACTGGAGTACCTGCTCTACGCCCCCACCCGCCCGACCCGCAGCATCAGATGACATCCGAACGACCCGTACCGGGGCGGCGCCGGCCAGGCTCGGCGCCCCGCGCCAGCAGCGATGACGGGCTACCACTGAAGGCCCGCATGCGCCCTATCAATCGGTCCTATGCGGCAGAGCCTTGTGAACCACACCCGGCACCCTGGGCGGGTGAACCAGGCGAAGGGCTCACCACGTCCCGCAGAACAACGTAGGAAAAAATGTGCTCCCACCCTGCGACTGCGGTGAGTTTTGGTTGGCGCGCGAGTCGCGATTCGGTGCTGCCTCTTACGTCACCGGGTGCGCGTTCAGGATTGCGGGGGCGCAGGTGCTGGTGTCCGGGAGAGTGCCGGGGCCAGCCAGCGGTTGAGGAAGGTGCGCAGCCGGGTTTCGTTCTGCGGTGGCTCGCCGGGGTGCTGCAGCAGTGACGTCAGGAGTCGCATGATGATCTCGGCGAGGCCGTTGAGGTCGTCCTCGCCGATGCCAGCGGTGGCCCAGTCGACGGGGAAGCGCTGGAGCATCTTGGCGCCGTAGGCGATGGTGTCCTTGGTGGTGGCGCCGCGGCCGAAGGCGGTGGTGTCTGCGAGTTGCAGCAGGAGGCTCAGGCGTGGCTCGGTGGGGATGGTCCGTACGCAGAAGACCATGCCTTCGACCACGGCTTCGGCCGGGTCGGTGGTCCCTTGCAGGTGCGCGATCATCAGGTCGACGAACGACTCGGCGCCCTGGGCCGCCACCTCGCGGATGATGTCGCTGATGCTGTCGAAGTGGCGGTAGACGGTCTGGCGGGTGACGCCGAGCTCGCCGGCGACGTCGGACAGGGTCGTCTTCGTGACGCCGTGCCTGTCGATGCAGCGGGCGGTCGCGTCGATGATGCGCTGCCTGGCCTCCGCGTCCGATGCGGGAGGCCGGCCTCCCCAGCCGTGATGCCCCATGCGCTCAGGATCGCACAGGCTCTGCGGCCCGTCGGGACGTGGTCGCGCGGATTACGGCCACGATGAGCCCGGTTGCGGCGACGGCGCACAGCACGGTGTACCACAGGCTGCCGGTCGGCGTGCCCTGGTCGGTGATGCCATGGGTTGCTGCGACGTAGGCCGGCAAGGCGACCAGCCAGAAGACGATGTGCACGCCGAGGTACAGCGCCGGATAGATCCGCGCGAACAGCGGCGACGCCACCGGCACCGGATCTGTTCGCCGCGCGCGCCAGGCGTCCGCAAGGAGGCAGAGGCCGACGAGCCAGACCAGGGCGAGTTCGGCGCCGAGGATGGCCTGCTGGATCCCAAGGTGATCCCCACCGCGGAAGGCGTTGCTGGGAACGCCGGCGACCGACATCGCCAGCGGTGTCAGGGCACCGGCGGCCACGGTGCGCAGGCTGGTCTGCCGGCCGGTGAGCGTGCCCCGACCGTCCTTCGCGCCGACCAGTCTGACGACGAGGTAGGTCATCGCGCCGAAGGACACCGAGGCGAACAGGAACATGCTGCTCATCGGGACCGAGGCGAGCGACGGCTCGTTGACCAACTCGTTGCCGGGGTTCCAGGCCCACCATTTCAGCTGGGGTCCGAGCTGATCGAAGATCTCGTAGAACACCTGGCAGGTGAACGCGACCGCCAGCGAACCGGGAAGGAGCCCACGTCGCGCGAAGACGCCGAGGGCGCGGACCACTTCGTAGGCGAGCTGCGACAGCGCCGGATAGAAGGCCACGATGTAGAGCGGCAGCCGGTCGTACATGAACTGCACGGTGAACACGTTGTGGGAGAAAATGAGCCCGACGTGCTTCTCCAGGCCGAACCAGCCCGGGAAGTAGAGCGGTGGCTCGATCACTGCCAGGTAGACGAGCGAGGCGAACCACAGAGAGATGTTGACCGGGTCGCCGTCGCGCCGCCACCGCCGCCACGCATGGACGAGGGCGAACACCGCGCCACCGATGATGAGCAGTTCGAGGAACGGCATGGTGCTGTTCTCGAGACCGAACGGGTTGCGGAAGGTCACGATGGGATGGGCGTCATGGCAGGAGAAGCCGAGCTGTCCAGCGAGGCGCTCGGCCGCTGCGTCGCATGAAGAGCTCATTGCCTGCTCCCCGGGTCAGTCATTCACGAGGTCGGTCTCGGCGTACGGTGCGCTGCCGGCGCGGCTGTGGCCGGTGAAGTCGGTGCCGGGTGGATCCTGCTGGTCGTCGAACCCGCCGGGTACGACCGTGCGTCCGAGCCACTGGCGCACCTTGTAGCGCGCGATTCCGAACCAGAACCGCACGTCGGTGGTCATGTCCCGGAGCGACAGGTCGAGGTTGAAGACCTGGGCGAACGTCCGCTCGACGTAGGCGTCCTCGCGGCTCGTGGCGTTGATGGCGTTGAAGACCGGCCAGCTGAGGCGCGCGGCCAGTTTGCGGCGCCAGGGAGCGACGACCTCACTCCCGGTCGCGAAGTCATATGCGCGGTCACGGGCCATCGCGAGCATCCAGGGCACGTCGAGTGACTTCTTCTGCCGGGCGAGGAACTCGCGGAAGAAGGCGAGGTCGAGGACGTCGTGGCCGTGCAGCATCTCGGCGAGGATGAGTGCGGAGCGGGCCGCCGAGCTCATCCCCTGGGCGTAGAACGGGTTGAACGCGCAGATCGAGTCACCGACGCAGACCAGCCTGAGCGGAGGCTGGTTGAGCAGGTCGAAGCGGCGCCACTTGTTGCCGGTCGAGCGTGTGAGGTGCACCCCGGAGGTCGGCGTGCAGGCATGCGTCGCCTGCCCGAAGGACCTGGCCCGCACACGGTCCACCGCGGCCTCGAAAGTGTCGACCTCGCGCGGCATCCGGATGCCCCACGCCCCCATGCACACGATGGCGCGGTTCCCCTCGATCGGGAAGAAGTTGCTGAGGAACTCGTGTTCCTCGGGATGGTCGCCGGTGTCCTGGGTCGGAGTGATGACCAGGTGCTTCCACCACCACGCCTGCGGACGCCGGTCGGCGGGCGGCAGGTCGTACCATCGCGACGTGTAGGTGACCTTGGCGTCGAGGGTCTTCTCCGGCGGCGCCGGCCAACCCGCCGTGCTCAGCCAGTCGGCGACGCAGGAGCCGCGCCCCAGCGCGTCGACGACCAGGTCGGCGGACAGGTGGCCCGAGTCGTCGCCCGCGCGGTACTCGACTCCCTCGACGCGCCCGCGCGCGGTGCCGGCCCCGGTGGAACGAAGTCCGGTGACCGTCACGCCCTCGCGGATCTCGATGGCCGGGAGCTCGCGGACCTTGTCGCGCAGGACCCGCTCGATGAGCACCCGGGAGCTGTAGACCATCGTCATCGACCCGGCCTTGCGCGGGGCCCAGCCTTTGTTCTCGCAGTACGCCGCGTCCATCGACGGCATCAGACACATCCCGCCCGCGGCGATCAGTGCCTCTTCGAATCCAGGAAAGATCTCGCCAATCGCGCGACGCCCGGAGTTGAGGAGGAAGTGCGGGTGCTTGCTCTGCGGTACGCCCCGCCGATGCTGCGCGTCCGGCGGGAGCCGGTCCCGCTCCAGGACGATCACTTCGTCGAAATGCCTCGCGAGCACTCCCGCGGCGCACAGCCCCGCCACGCTGCCGCCGAGCACCACGGCTGTCTTTCCCCGCACGCCGTCTCCATTCATACATGTCATGACTGAATGTATGAGCGGAGGGAAGGTAGCAGGTACGGGTTGAACGTGCCACCCTTTCCACGAGACGTCGGGTCCTGTCCCGTGCCGCTGGATCTTGACCGTTTGCCATTGGACTTCGACGGACACGAGTTTGTGTCATAGGAGTTTGATCACCGCAGGTCAGCGGCTCAGCGCACCTTCGGTGCGCGCCGGGGGTGTGGTAAGACTCGTGGCGCGCTGGAGGTGCTCCTGTCTGCTCTGACGGCCATCTGCATGGGTGCAGTCTGTCGTCACCGTTCCGTCACAAGCAGTCGCCGCACGGAACCCTGCCGCTCTCCCGTCCCCTCTGCACTCACGTACCACGACCACTCGTACCGCGGGGCTACGACCGACGACCGAAACCCGCGGACGAGACGACTCAGGGGGACCACAGCATGCGGCACAGCAACGGCATTCGCAGGGCGGCTCTGGCGACGACGGCGGTCACGGCCGTCGCGGCGGCGGTGACCGGCATCCTGCCCGGCACTGCCATGGCGGCGAGCACCACCACCTCCACCCCGCCCGCCTGCGCGGCCTCCGCCCTCCAGGTCAGCGCGTGGCAGGCCGCCCACCGGCCCGTCGGGACCGGGACCGGGGCGGCGGTCGTGCAGTTCACCAACGTCTCCCGGAAGACGTGCGTCCTGAAGGGCCATCCGACGGTCGCGGGCGCCGGCAACGGCTCCCCCGCCCACAACACCCCACTCAAGGTCACCCCCACCGGCAGGGCCGCCACCGTGACAGTCCGGCCGCACGGCAAGGCATGGGTGAAACTGACCTTCGTCCAGGTCCAGGGGGAGGGCGACGGCTACTGCGTGTCGGGCAAGACCCCGAAGGCGTATCCGACGATGGTCATCGGGCTGCCGCACTCCGGGAAGCACCAGGTCGCCCTGGACGACGGGGTGTGGGCCGAGTGCGACAACAAGGTGACCGTCACCCCGGTCTCGGCGGTCAAGCCCTCCTGACCCCACCGTCCCCACAAAACGAGCAGCCTGCACGACGATCGTAACGCTCTCACCTGCACGTTTGCGAAGTGCTGCACATAAGTGCAGGTCGGCGGCCCAACGCACCGCAGGTGCGTTGGGCCGCCGACCTGCGGTGATCAAACTCCGATGACGCAAACTCGCGTCCGCCACAGTCCGATGGCAAACGGTCAAGATCCAGCGGCACGGGACAGGTCCGCCGGAATGACCTCCCACGGTCCAGCCGGGACGCTTGACCAGTGGGACTCCGTCAGGTCTTTCTTGATCTTGGTGTTGTCCTGTTGGGCAGAGGTTGGTGGCAGGTGGTGCAGGTGCCGGTCCAGCCGTTCGGTCCTGGAGGATGTCGAGGATCTGGTAGAGGATGAAGCCGCTGCATCGGCTTTTGGGGCCGGCCTCTGCTTGGCGAGGAAGGCGTGGGCGCCGGTGACCAGGATGGCGTGGTGATGCCAGCCGTTCCAGGAGCGGCCTTCGAAGTGGTCCAGGCCCAGGTCGTGCTTGAGTTCGCGGTAGGCGTGCTCGATGCGCCAGCGGATCTTTGCCGGCTGGACCAGCTCCAGGAGCGGGGTGTCGTCGGCCAGGCCGGACAGCCAGAAGCGGGTTGGTTTGTCTTCATCGTCGAGTCATTTGGCCAGCAGCCACAGTTCGGGCAGGACGCCGTCCCACCGGCCTTGCTCGGCCACTGCGGCTGCCTGGGCCAGCTGGCGCGAGCGCACCCCGGCCGGAGGGACCTTGACGCAGAGGAAGCGGGAGGTCATCGCTCCGCGGGAGCCCTCCCGCCAGGTCCGCCACCATCACCGGCGGCTGCTGATAGCGGGGCAACGGCGGGCGGTCGGTGCCGGACCAGGCCAGGGCGGCGGGATGCGCATCCTTCGGCTGGACGGTGATATCGCCGCGGATGCCGACCACGTACGCGATGTCCCTCTCGGCACCCTTGGGTGCGCCAGGTCTTCCTGATTCCCAAGGCCACTTCCCGCGGGATTACGGGGCAGTTGCTGCTCCGGTTGGGAAGTCCACGGTTGTCGGAACACACCAGAGGCAATGAGCAGTGCCGGTGGCCCCGGTTCACGGAGCAGTCGACGGTCTGTGGAGGTGCGAAAAGGCAGTTCGGAATACGGCGACCGTGATCCCCTCCACGGCGAGGGGAGGGTGAGCGTAGATGTCCGAGGTCTAGGAGAACTCCGCATGCCGGGAGAGTGCCTGCACCGTTTTGGGATCGTGCTTGCCGGAGGCGCCGAGGGTGGTTGTGTAGAAGTGCTTGAGGTCATGGAATCGGGTGCGTTCCGGAAGCCCGGCCAGTCTCACGGCCTTTCGCCGCTTCTCATGGAAATCGCTGTCGAGGACGGGCCTGACGAACCTGTTCGTGACGAGCAGGTCTTCGTCCGGCGGTTCGCTGTAGCGGCGCGCCCGGCGGCGTTCGGAGTGCGGTGTAACGGGCGGCGGCTCGGAGAACAGCGCTGTGTGCTGGGTCAGCCGCTGGATCAGGAAGTGATCCACGGGCAGGGTTGCGTAGCTGGATTTGGTCTTGAGGTGTACGGCCTTGCTCTGCTGACGTTGCTCTGCGACACGAAGTAGGTCCTGATCCCAGACGACTTGGCTTCGTTTCAGTCCGAAGGCCTCGCCGTGGCGTAGTCCGGCGCAGGTTCCCAGCCAGATCAGAGCCTCATATCGTGGTGCCACCCTCCGCATCGCTGCGGCGACCGCAGAGACTTGCGAGGGTGACAGCGGGACCGTGACGCGTGGTGTGACGTCGGGGAGCTCGATCCGCGCCACGATGTTGGGTGGGAGAGGGACGTCCTCGTCGAGCATGTAGTGCATGAGGATGCGCCAGGTGTTGAAGATCTGGTGGACCGTGTGGGCGGAGTCGAGACCAGGGGACTCGTGAGTGACCGGGGCCGACTCTTCCCGGTGTGGTCAACGGCCCTGAACTGTCGCCTCCAGGGGTGCCGCTGTAGGGGGATTGGGCCGACGGTGTTGTGATGCGACCACCGCGACAACTCCCGCGAGGAGAATCCCGAGGGCCAGGCTTATGGGCCCGGTCCCCAATTGAATTCCGTCCCCATAAGGGGCAGGTACGGAGAGCCAGTCCGCGACGGAGGCGCCCAGGGGGCGGGTGATGGTGTAGGCGAACCAGAAGGCCAGGACCTCGTTGAGACGGAACCAGCGATAGCCGGCCGCGGGGATCAGAATGATCCCCAGGAAGACGAAGGACGAGGCCAAGGTGCCGAGCCCCAGGGTTACGGCCGCGAAATCGCCCGCGGCTGTTCCCAGGGCGAAGGTGCACAGGACGGTCAGCCAGTAGAACAGCTCCCGCAGAGGGTTGTTGATGCTGTGCACGTCCAGCGTGCGTTGCGTGGCGTACCAGGCGGCGAAGACGGCGGCCTGAACGGCCAGCAGCATCAGCGTGGAGGCGTAGAGCGGCATCCCCAGATCCTTGTTCAGGAAGTCCGCCGACATCGTCCCGAAGACGCTCACCGCCGTCACCGCGAGCCAGTAGACCCACGGGGTGTATTTCGTGGTGGCGAACTGCACGGCCAGGCATACGAGGAGCAGGCCGAGGCCCATGAGCATGGCCGCGTGTTGTCCTATGTAGTCGTTGAAGAAGACGTAGTCCGAGAAGGACTCACCGAATCCGGTGGTGCAGAGTTTCGCGATCCAGAAGGTGAGAGCGATCTCCGGCACCTTCATGGCCATGGTCGCTGGTCGATTTCTCATATCGCGAAGCTAGAAGCGACCCCTGGACCGGCACATCCAACGATGGTGGTCACTTTCCGGCGGATGTAAGACCTTCGATTGATGTCGCTGGGACCGCCCTTCCGTAATGTCGGCGGGGTGAAGCACCTCCAGCCGGCGCACCGACTGTTCCGGGACCGCCCGCCGCTCTCCCTCGTCCTGCTGTTCGGGCCGCCGGTCCTGTGCGCCGTCGCCGCGTCGCACGAGTTGCTCTACAACGGGTCCGGGGTGCTGGACTGGTTGCTGGCGATCGCCGTGATCTGCCCCCTCTTGCTGCGCCGCCGCGCTCCGGTCGCCGTGTTTTGGTTCTGCTGGACCGTGGCAATGGTGACGTGGGCGCTCGGCACGGTCTCGTTCTCCGAGTTCGCGGTGCTCGTCGCGCTCTACACCGTCGCCGCCCACCATGGTCTACGGCACTCGCTCACCGCCGTGGCGGCCGTCGAGCTCGGCGTCGTGCTGGTCGCGGTGCGGTTCGCCCCGGCCGCGAGCGTCAACGACGCCTTCGTCATCCTCAGCGGGCTGGCCGCCGCGGCGTTCTTCCTCGGAACCACCGTGCGCGCCCAGCGGCGCTACCTCGCCTCGATCGAGGACCGCGCGGAGCGTCTGGAACAGGAGCGCGCCCAGCAGGCGCAGCTCGCCGCGGCGGCCGAACGCACCCGGATCGCGCGGGAGATGCACGACATCGTCGCCCACGGCCTGGTCGTCGTCGTGGCCCTTTCCGAGGCCGCCGCCGCGACCACCGCGACCGATCCGGAGGGCGCCCGCGGGAAGATGCTCCAGGCCGCGTCGACCGGCCGGCAGTCCCTCGCCGGAATGCGTCGCCTGCTCGGTGTCCTGCGGGCCGACGACGGTGGCGAACGAGCCCCTCAGCCGGACCTCGGCTCGCTCGAGGCTCTGGTGGACGAGACCCGCGGCACCGGCCTGGATGTCCGGCTGACCGAGACCGGCAGCCCGGAGGCCCTGAGCGCGGAGGCACAGACGACGCTCTACCGGATCCTGCAGGAGTCGCTCACGAATGTCGTCAAGCACGCCCGGAACGCGTCGACGGTGGACGTCGTCCTGCACTGCGGCGGTGACCTGGTCGGCTTCAGCGTCACCGACGACGGCAGGCCGGCCCCCGGAACCGGCACCGAGAGACGTGCCGGCAACGGGCTGACCGGGATGCGGGAACGGGTCGCGATGTTCGACGGTGACCTCCGGGCGGGACCCATCGCGTCAGGGTGGGTCGTCTCGGGCGAGCTGAAGCTGGGGGAACCGCGATGACCATCTCGGTCCTGCTCGCCGACGACCAGGCACTCGTCCGCATGGCCTTCCGCAGCCTCCTCGACACGATGCCGGACATCACTGTCGTCGGCGAAGCCGCCAACGGGCGGGAGGCGGTCGATCTTACGCGGCGCACCCTGCCGGACGTGGTGCTCATGGACGTACGGATGCCGGTCATGGACGGAATCGAAGCGACCCGGCGCATCACCTCCGGCACAGCCTCGCGCGTTCTCATCCTCACCACCTTCGACCTCGACGAGTACGCTTTCGAGGGCCTCCGCGCCGGAGCCTGCGGGTTCCTCCTCAAGGACGTCGTCCCGGCCGTACTGCAGGCGGCGATCCGGGCCGTGGCCTCCGGCGACGCCGTCCTCACCCCGCGCATCACCCGCGGTCTCGTCGACCGCTTCGCCCAGATCGCCCCGTGGCCGCACGCGGACGACGCGGGCGCGCTCTTCGCCCGACTGACGCCCCGCGAAAGGGACGTGTTCCACCTCATCGCCGCCGGTCTGTCGAACGCCGAGATCGCGGAACGTCTCTTCCTCACCGAGGCCACCGTCAAGACCCACATCACCCGCATCCTCACCAAACTGCGGCTCCGCGACCGGGTGCAGGTCGTGATCTTCGCGTACGAGCATCAGCTGCGTACGCAAGGCGGGTAGCGGGTGCGAAGTCCGGGCGGGTGGAGGGCGGAGTGGCTGCTGTAGCCAGTGAGGACGCCGCGAGCACGGGCGGTGGCAGCGAGGCGATGCGGTCGCCGGCGGAAGTGGGTGCGCCCTTATTGAGGGCTTACTCGGCGGTCCGCAGGGATGGTGGCGGCTGGCGTAAGTGCGGCGAGTTCTGCGGAGGCCAGAGGAATTGGCCGACGACCGCATCAGTGGCCGGCTGAATCCGCTTCATTCGCGCAGGTCATCTGCGCCGCGCCGACGGGTAGCGCGGCTATTCCTTCTTCGGTTCCCCGACCATCGGCAGCGAACGCGTCGCGGCGGCGCGTCATGCGTGAGGGCCGGGACCGCAGAGCGGTCCCGGCCCTCACGCATGACGATCAGTCCTTGAAGACGTCCTTGACCTTCTCCTTGGTCTCACGCGCGTCGCCCTTGGCCTGCTCCCCGAGGCCCTCGGTGGTCAGGTCCTCGTTGCCCGTCACGCGGCCGGCGGTCTCCTTGAGCTTGCCCTTGGCCTGCTCGACCTTCGCTTCGGCCTTCTGCTCGCCAGACACAGCCGATCACTCCCTCTTCGGTGGAAACGCCTTACGCAACCCCGTATGGCCGCTGAAAGCTCTCCTAAACAGGCCCGGCCGCAGCCGCCTGTCCGGGCTGACCAATGCCGCGGCAGGGCCCGTTGCACTACCGGGGGAGAAAGGCGCGGACGGTCTTGCCGCCCCCCGGGGGTGGGGGTGACAACGACGCGGTGGTCTCAGTGCCGCTCCGCGCAAGTCCGTGGAGGGGTGTGCGGACTGTTCACGTGGTCTTGGGCGGGGTTCCGTCGTAGGTCCACTTGTATGGCTTCGCGGATTCGTTGCGGCCGATGACGTGGGCGTCCAGTTTGTCGAGTAGGTCGCCGCGGCTGGAGAAGTCGCCGTGGCGGAGGACGCGGCGGGTCATGGCAGAGAAGTAGAGCTCGATCTGGTTCAGCCAGGAGGCGTGCGGCGGGGTCCAGTGCACGGTCCATCGGGGGTGGGTTGCCAGCCACTTCTTGCTGTGCTTGGCGGTGTGGGAGGACCCATTGTCCAGAACCATGTGATTTTCCTGGCCGGGGGCGATGATCGCGTCAAGCTGGTCGAGGAAGGCAGTGAAGGTCACCGCGTCGTTTCGGGCGATTACCTCGGTGAGGGCCTCGCCGGTGAGCACGTCCAGGGCAGCGATCAGGGATGCGGTGCCGTGGCGGCGGTACTCGAACTCCTCGCGGGCGGGCTCACCGGGCCGGGCGGGGCGGCCGGGGTGCCGCCGGGAG
>NZ_JAENRY010000710.1 GCF_016612545.1 Streptomyces sp. MBT65
TGTCGGGGTCGGTGGGGCCCGCGAGGATCTGGGGCTGCGGCAGATCGCGGGCCCCACCGACCCCGACACCGTCATCCACTGGGCGCACACGTCGGAGATGCCGGACCCGTATCCGTATCTGCTGGGCGGCGAGCTGCTGCTGACGGCGGGCGTCCACATCCCGGAGGCGGCCGGTTCGGGTACGTACTTCGCCGACTACGTCTCCCGGATCGTCGAGGCGGGCGGGGTGGCCCTCGGCTTCGGTGTCGCGCCGGTCCACGACACCGTGCCGCGGGCCCTGGTCGCCGCCTGCGACCACTACGACCTGCCGCTCCTGGAGGTCCCGCCGCCCACCCCGTTCTCCCGCGTGGCCCGCGCGGTCTGGCAACTGATGGCCCAGGCCCGCCTCGCCGAACTCCGCCGCGTCACCGAGGCCCAGCAGAGCCTCGCGGCAGCGGCCTCCCGCCCCGACCCGATCCCCTCGGTACTCCGCCAACTCGCCCAACGGGTCGGCGGGCGGGCCGTGTTGTACGGCCCCGACGGCACGGAGATCGCGGCGGCGGAGCGGGGCACGACGGGAGCGGCGACGCGGGAGTCACTGGCGGGGCTGGCACGGGTGGTGCGCCCCACCGGAACACCCTCGGCCGCCACGGCCGCCACGCCCACCTCCGCCACGACCCCCTCCCCCACGCCCTCGTCCGCCA
>NZ_JAENRY010000711.1 GCF_016612545.1 Streptomyces sp. MBT65
ACCTGGGCCCGCAACCGGAACCCCCCGCACTCGGGACAGTGCCACGCGCTCTCCACGACCCCGCACCACCCACACCGCAGCACACCCCCGTCCTGCCCCTCCAACGGCCCCGCACAGTGCCGACACCGCGCGGCGGCCCGACACTGGGCGCACGCCATCCGCGGCACATACCCCCGCCGGGGCACCTGCACCAGCACGGGCCCGTGCTTCAGCCCCTCCCGCACCGCCTGCCAGGCCAACGTCGGCAACCGGGCGGCCCGCGCGGCCTCGTCCCGCGCCAAGTCCCCGTCCCCCACGGTCCGTACGAGCGGAGCGGCCGCCCGCACCTGCTCACGCAAGGCGACCAACGGCCGCGCCCACCCGCTCTCCACGAGCTGCGCGGCCTCCACCGTGCAGCTCCAACTCCCCAACAGGAAGCCGCACTTGTCCAGCGCGGCGCGCAGCAGCAGCACCTCCCGCGCGTGCGGCTGCGGCGCGTGCTGTTCGCTGTGGCTGTCGTCCCCGTCGTCCCAGATCGCAACGAGCCCCAGGTCCTGAACCGGCGCGAACATGGCGGCCCGGGTCCCGACGACCGCCCGCACAGCCCCCCGCCGCACGGCCAGCCACTGCCGATACCGCTTCTCCGGCCCGGCGTCCGCGGTGAGGAGCGCGTGCCGCCCCTCCCCCAGCAA
>NZ_JAENRY010000712.1 GCF_016612545.1 Streptomyces sp. MBT65
GTGCGGGGGAGAGGTGTGAGGGGGAGGAGTGTGCGGGCCGAGGAGGCGCACGCGTGGGGCGTGCTCGTCGCGACCGCGCGCCGGACGGTCTCCGACGGCCTCGTCGTCGGCACCTCCGGGAACGTCTCGGCGCGCGTCGGCGACACGGTCCTGGTCACGCCGTCGGGTGTCCCCTACGACCGGCTGACGCCCGCCGACGTGATCGGCGTCGACCTCGACGGCCGGCAGGTCCTCGGCACCCTGCGCCCGACGAGCGAACTGCCCATGCATCTCGCCGTCTACCGCACCACCGGCGCCCTCGCCGTCGTCCACACCCACGCCGTCCACGCGACGGCCGTCTCGACCCTCGTCCCCGAACTCCCCTCGGTCCACTACATGTCCGGCGCCCTCGGCGGCCCGGTCCGGGTTGCCCCGTATGCGACCTACGGCACCGAGGAGTTGGCCGAGAACATGCTCCACGCCCTTGCCGACCGCTCCGCCTGCCTCCTCCAGAACCACGGCACGATCGCCTACGGCGACTCCCTGGACCAGGCGTTCGACCGCACGGCCCAGTTGGAGTGGATGTGCCGGCTGTGGCTGACGGCGTCTTCGGTGCCGGGGCTGTCGCCGACGTTGTTGTCGGGGGAGCAGGTGGCTGAGGCGGGGGAGCGGTTGCGGGGGTATGGGC
>NZ_JAENRY010000713.1 GCF_016612545.1 Streptomyces sp. MBT65
CCTCTCCCGTGGCAGCCCCGGTCCCCGCGCCGGCCCGGGTCTCCGTGACGTCCGGGGTCCCCATAACGTCCTGGGTCTGCGTGGCGTCCGGGGTCTGCGGGATGTTCTTGACGACGATCCAGCCGCGTTCGGTGCGGTGCCAGCCCGGGCGCAGCGCGCCGGGGTCCTCCAGGCTGACGTCGCCGGCCAGCGCGGAGACCGTGGCCGGGTAGCTGCGGCAGGCGAAGCCCGCCTGCTCGCGCACCGTGCTGCGCGCGCCGTCCGCGCCCACCGCGTAGCGGGCCGTGCAGGTCACCGGGCCCCGGCGGCCCTGGGCCGTGATCCGTACCCCCTCCGGCCACTGGCGCACCCCGGTCACCCGCAGACCGCGCAGGATCACCACCCCGGCCGCCCGCGCCCGCGCCTCGAAATGCCGCTCCAGCTGCTCCTGCTCGCACTTGAGGACCGGCGGCGGCTCCAGGGCCGGCGCGCACATGTCCAGCCCGGGCATCCCGGCGAAATGGAACCCGCAGCGCGTCGCCGCCGGCGCCGCCCGTCCCCCGGGCAGACCGGCCAGATGCCCCCGCCGCACCAGGCACTGCACCGCCCGGGCATGCAGTGTGGTCGCCTTGGGCCGGGCGGACACCCCGCCCCGCTCCTCCACCACCACCGTGCGCACCCCGTACG
>NZ_JAENRY010000714.1 GCF_016612545.1 Streptomyces sp. MBT65
CCCCGAACTCGTACCCACCACCCGTACACCCGCATAAGCACGGAAGAAAAGGAAGCCCATGGCAACGACCACACCAGCCGGTGTGCGGGCTCACGCCAAGCACGGAGGGGGATCCCCCGCGGCCCCCGACGGCGCTCCGATGACGCACCGGCAGATCATGGAGGCCCTCTCCGGGCTGCTGCTCGGCCTGTTCGCCGCGATCATCTCCTCGACGATCGTCACCAACGCCCTGCCGACCATCATCGGCAGCCTGGGCGGCGGCCAGGAGGCCTACACCTGGGTCGTCACCGCGGCCCTGCTCTCCATGACGGCCTCGGTGCCGCTGTGGGGCAAGATGGCGGACCTGGTCAGCAAGAAGGCCCTGGTCCAGATATCCCTGGTCATCTACATCATCGGCTCCGTCGTCGCCGGTCTCGCGCAGAACCCGGCGATGCTGATCGGCGCCCGTGTCATCCAGGGCCTCGGCGCCGGCGGTCTCTCCGCCCTCGTGCAGGTCGTGATGGCCGCGATGATCGCCCCGCGCGAGCGCGGCCGGTACTCCGGCTACACCGGAGCCACCTTCGCCGTGGCGACCGTCGGCGGTCCGCTGCTCGGCGGAGTGATCACCGACACCTCGTGGCTCGGCTGGCGCTACTGCCTGTTCGTCGGCATCCCCTTCGCGCTGATCGCGCTGATCGTGCTCCAGAAGACGCTGAACCTCCCGGTCGCCAAGCGGAAGGTCAAGGTCGACTGGACCGGCGCCTTCTTCATCACCGCCGCCGCCTCGCTGCTGCTGGTCTGGGTGACCTTCGCCGACGACAAGTACGACTGGCTGTCGTGGCAGACCTACACGATGGTGGGCGGCACGCTCGTGCTGGCGCTGCTGTTCGTGTTCACCGAGACCCGGGCGAGCGAGCCGATCATCCCGCTGCGCCTGTTCCGCAACCGCACGGTGTCGCTGGCTTCCCTCGCCTCCCTGTTCGTCGGCGTCGGCATGTACTCGGGCACGGTCTTCTTCTCCCAGTACTTCCAGCTCGCCCGAGACAAGTCCCCGACGATGTCCGGGGTCATGACGATCCCGATGATCGGCGGACTGTTCGTCGCGTCGATGGTCTCCGGCCGCTTCATCACCAGGACCGGCCGCTGGAAGGGCTGGCTGGTCGCCGGCGGTCTCTTCCTCACCGCGGGTCTCGGTCTGCTCGGTCTGATGCGCTACGACACCCCGTACTGGGAACTGTCCATCTACATGGCCATGCTGGGCATCGGCGTCGGCACGATGATGCAGAACCTGGTCCTGTCCACGCAGAACCAGGTCACCCCGAAGGACCTCGGCGCCGCCTCCTCCACGGTGAGCTTCTTCCGCTCGCTCGGCGGCGCGGTCGGCGTCGGTGTGCTCGGCTCGGTCATGTCCGGCCGGATCACGCACTACGCCAAGGACACCGTCACCTCGCTCGACCCGCAGTCGCAGGCCGCCGCCGCGAAGGCCGTCGGCAGCAGCGCGCTCCCGGACATGGACGCCCTCCCGAGCACGGTCCGCACCTGGCTGGAGAGCGCCTACGGCCACGGCATCGCCGACGTGTTCCTGTACGCGGCGCCCTTCGCGCTCATCGCCTTCGTCGTCGTCATGTTCATCAAGGAGGTCCCGCTGCGGACCTCCGGCGGGCTGGCCCAGGCCGCGGAGGAAGCGGTGGGCGTGCTGGACGCCGGCGAGTTCCCCGCACCGGCCCAGGAGGACGCCGTAGCCGCCCCGCAGGTCCAGGCCCCCGTAGCCCCGGTGGCCAGGGAGGAGACCACACCCGTGACCACACTCGACCCCGCACCCTTCTCGGGTGGGATTCCCGTCCGCGGCTTCGTGCGCGGCGCCGAGAGCGCGCCCGTCCCGCAGGCCGCCGTCACGCTGATCTCCCTCGGGGGACGCCAGTTGGGCCGCTCGGTCACCCAGGCGGACGGCTCCTACGCGCTGGACGCGCCGAGCGTCGGCTCGTACGTCCTGATCGCCTCCGCCGACGGCTTCCAGCCGCAGGCGTCCACGGTCGTCGTCAACGGCAGCGACCCGGTCTCGTACGACGTCCTCCTCAGCGGTACCAGCGGCCTCAACGGCCTTGTCCGGGCGGTCGATTCGGGGCTGCCGGTCAAGGACGCGATGGTCATCGTGACCGATGTGCGCGGGGATCTGCTGTCCAGCGGGATCACCGGTGAGCAGGGCGAGTTCGCCTTCGCCGAGCTGGTGCCGGGGGCGGTGACCATCGCGGTGAACGCCGCCGGGTACCGGCCGCGCGCGCTGCCCGTCGAGGTCG
>NZ_JAENRY010000715.1 GCF_016612545.1 Streptomyces sp. MBT65
GGCCGGGGTGTGGCTCGCGCACAACATCGGGTTGGGCGGGGCGGCGGTGGTGACGCTGCTGCGGACGGCGTAGGTCCTGCGGCGGTGGTGCGGCTGGGACGAAATGCCGATGCAGGGGGCACGGACCGGTTGACAGTATGACGACCATGCACCGAGCCGCTGACGCCTCACCCTCTCCCTCACCCTCTCCGTCATCCTCATCCTCCCGCTCCCGGATATCCCGCCCGTCCCGGCGGGGCTCGGCGCCGCCCGCGGCCTGGCTGGTCGTCGCGCTCGCCTGCGCGGGGCAGTTCCTCGTCGTCCTCGACGTGTCCGTCGTCAACGTGGCGCTGCCGTCGATGCGGACCGACCTGGGGATGAGCGCGTCCGGACTGCAATGGGTGGTCAACGCGTACGCCATCGCGTTCGCCGGGTTCATGCTGCTGGGCGGACGGGCCGGTGACCTCTACGGCCGCAAGCGGATGTTCCTCGTCGGGCTCGCCCTGTTCACCGTGGCCTCGCTGGCCGGCGGGCTCGCCCAGGACGGCTGGCAACTGCTCCTCGCACGGGCCGCGCAGGGACTGGGCGCCGCCGACGTGACGATCGTCAGCGTCGAGGGCGCCAGTACGGCGGCGCCCAGTCCCTGGGCGGCCCGTGCGAGGAGCAGTTGCAGGCCGTCCTGGG
>NZ_JAENRY010000716.1 GCF_016612545.1 Streptomyces sp. MBT65
CCCCAACACCCCCCACCAAACCCCGTAGACTATACGAACTGGACGGTATTTTTAAACCAGCGGGAACCCCACCCGCAACGAAAGAAGCCACCCCATGCCACAACCCAAACAAGACCGCGCCATCCGCACCCGCCACACCATCCTCATGGCCGCAGCCACCGTCTTCGAAGAACGCGGCTACCAAGCCGCCACCATCAGCGAAATCCTCACCACCGCCAACGTCACCAAAGGCGCCCTCTACTTCCACTTCAAATCAAAAGAACAACTCGCCCAAGGCGTCCTCGCCGGACAAGACCAAAACCTCACCGTCCCCCCACACCCCTGCAAAACCCAAGAACTCATCGACACCACCATGCTCCACGCCCACCGCCTCCAAACAGACCCCCTCGTCCGCGCCGGCGTCCGCCTCACCCTCGACCAACGCGCCGACGGACTCGACCGCACCGCCCCCTTCCACCACTGGACCACCATCGTCACCAACCTCCTCACCCAAGCCCAACAACAAGGCGAACTCCTCCCCCACGTCAACCCCCAAGAAACCGCCCACATCCTCGTCGGCGCCTTCGCCGGCATCCAAGCCATGTCCCAAGCCACCACCAACTACCAAAACCTCCCCACCACCATCACCACCCTCCTCCAACACACCCTCCCCACCAT
>NZ_JAENRY010000717.1 GCF_016612545.1 Streptomyces sp. MBT65
CCACCCGCCCGCTGCCCCGCGCCGAGGCATGCGCGGCGACGTCCCGGGCCCGGGCCTCGGGGCAGCCGGGGAACAGGCGTCGTATCTCCGCCGCGAACGCCTCCGCGAACCGCACGTCCGCCGCGGCCCGCCGCCCCGCGTCCCGGGCCCGTCGGCGCCGACGTGCCTCCGCGTCCGCGAGGCACCGCCGCTCGGCCCGGGCGAGCCCGGCCTCCTCGACGAGGACGCCCTGCCGCTCGTACCGGCTCCGGCGCCGGTTGAAGCGCACGACCACCGCCGACAGCGCGCTCTCCTCCCGCGCCCTGCGCGTCAGCGCGGTGTCGCCGCGCGGCAGGAACACCAGATGCCCGAGATCCACGCAGTCGAGACACCGCGGCACACCGCCCTCGACGACCAGCAACGGCAAGGGCCCCCGACGACACTCGGCGCAGTGCCGCTTCCTCAGCGGTTGAACGACCAGAAGTCCACTGCGGGGCAGGGCAGTTGCGAACGGTGCCATACGAGATGCATTCCCTCCTGGTGCGAGCCTGTCTCCTACGCCCTCCGCGATCCATCGCGCGGAACGAACACCGACACACGCGTGCGGTGCCGGCTCGGCGTCTCGATCTCGTCGAGCACCGCCACGGCCAGATCCGCGTACGACAGCCCGGGCGC
>NZ_JAENRY010000718.1 GCF_016612545.1 Streptomyces sp. MBT65
GGCGTGGGGTGGGCGGTGCCGGGTTCGTCGCGCAGTCCGGCGTCGCGCAGGAGGAGGGGGACCAGGCCGGGTTCGAGGGTGACGCCGGCGAGTTCGGCGGGGCGGGTGATGGATTCCCGCAGTTCGGCCACGGACATGGGGAGCAGGACGAACAGTCCGTCGGTGAACACCGGGGCGAGTTCCGGGAGTTCGAGGCAGCGGCCGGTGAAGTCGGCACGGACGCCGAGCACGACGACGGCGGGGTCCGGGCCGGTGGACAGCGACCGCAGGACCCGGACGAAGGCGCGCCGCTCGCTCTCGTCGGAGCAGAGGGTGAACAGTTCCTCGAACTGGTCGACCAGCAGCACCGGCAGGACCGGTGGCGGGCGGCGGCCGTCGGGGCCGGGCGGGGTACCCTCCGAGCGGGCGCGGACCGCTTCCAGCAGGGTTTCGGGGCGGTCGGCCACCTGCCGTGCGGTGAGGTCGAGGTCGCTGCCGAGGACCTTCGCCGTCCGTTCGAGGAGTTCTTCCAGCGGATGGGCGGTGGGGGTGACGGCGATCACCGGCCAGCGCTCGGCGCCGGGCATCGGGAAGCCGCCGGGGCGCCGTAACGCGGGAATGAGACCGGCGTTCAGGAGCGAGGACTTGCCGGCGCCGGACGGGGCGACCAGTACCGGA
>NZ_JAENRY010000719.1 GCF_016612545.1 Streptomyces sp. MBT65
GAACCGGCTGGTCTGGGGGCCGCCGGGTCGGCGGTGACCTGCCCGTAGGGCGGCCCCCAGACCAGCCGGTTCAGCACCTCCAGGGACTCCTCGGGGGCGCCGGCGAGCAGCGTCTTCATCCGCCTCCGGGCCGTGAACAGCTTGGTGAGCGCGGCCACCGCGGACACGGAGTCATGGGTGGAGGGCAGCCCGGCGGCCGTCACGATCTCCTGGATCCGCCCCGGCGACATCCCCGCCGTGGCCTCCGCGACCGTAGGACCGAGACCCGTCGGCGACGGATGCTGCGGCGACGGCGCCAGCAGCTCACGCGCCGTCCGCACCAGCCGCAGCCGGTCGTCCGCACCCCACACCAGCGCCTGCTCCCGCAGGGTCGCGAGGGCGCGCGGCAGCGCGTGCGTGACGGCCGCGTCGCGCGCGTCGCCCGCCATGAGCCCCAGCAGCGCGTCGTACGGCGCCGGGTCCGCCGCCACGGCCAGCGCCTCCGCCGTCTGGAGCGCGAACCGGTCCAGCCGCTCCAGCGCCCGCACGACCGACCCGCGCGTACCGGCCCGGGTCGCGAGCTGCGTGAGGTCGGTGGGCACGGGCGTGATGAGGTCGGGACGGCTGCGCAGCAGCGCGGCCAGGGACGCGTCGTCCCTGCTTCGAAGCGCCTCCGCGAGCGAACGGGGCGGCGTGGCCGGGGTGCTCATCCGACCCACGGTAGCGGGTGGGGGTGACAGCGGGGGAGCGCGCACGACGTGAGGTTCCCGGCATCGGGCCTGCTGGCGGTAACGTCTGTCACCGAGGGGTATCCAACGCACCCGCCCCTGAGGGGACTTCGTGGGTATCGAGAGCGACCAGGTCGTCTACGAGTATCTGAGCCGCGTCGGTGACGTCGCGCAGCAGCGGCAGCTGCCCTCGGTCACGCGGATGCGGCTCGTGTCCGAGCTGCGCAACGAGATCGACCGCCGGCGGGCCGGTTCCACCGTGGACACCCCCGCCGCCGTCCAGCGCATCCTCAAGGGTCTCGGCAGCCCGGACGAGGTCGTCGCCGCGGCCGGCACCGGCGCCGGCGTCCCCCAGGCACCGACCGCCTCCGTACCCGTACAACGGGACCACGAGGACGATCTACGGCCCAAGGGCCTGCGCCGGGTCGTACCGCTGCCGCGTCCGCGCCCCACCCAGGCCGCGCCCGCGCC
>NZ_JAENRY010000071.1 GCF_016612545.1 Streptomyces sp. MBT65
TCACCCGCACCGGCCCAAACCGGACCGCACCTCCCACCCGTGGGACGATGGAGCCTACGTATCGATCCGACCCGAGACCGCAGACACTGCGGACGCCTCAAGAATCAGGACCCTGCGTGCCCGCGATCCCCAGCCATGTGCCCGAGCCGAGTCGTACCGACCCGGCGCTGATCCGCAATTTCTGCATCATCGCGCACATCGACCATGGCAAGTCCACGCTCGCCGACCGGATGCTCCAGCTGACCGGAGTGGTCGACCAGCGGCAGATGCGTGCTCAGTACCTCGACCGCATGGACATCGAGCGCGAGCGTGGCATCACGATCAAGTCCCAGGCGGTGCGTCTGCCGTGGGCCCCCACCGACGGGGCCGACGAGGGCAGTACCCACATCCTCAACATGATCGACACCCCGGGACACGTCGACTTCACGTACGAGGTCTCGCGGTCGCTCGCCGCCTGCGAGGGCACCGTGCTGCTCGTGGATGCCGCCCAGGGCATCGAGGCCCAGACCCTCGCCAACCTCTACCTGGCGATGGAGAACGACCTCACGATCATCCCCGTACTGAACAAGATCGACCTGCCGGCCGCACAGCCCGAGAAGTTCGCGGAGGAGCTGGCGAACCTGGTCGGCTGTGACCCGGAGGACGTTCTCAGGGTCTCCGCGAAGACCGGGCTCGGTGTCGACGCGCTGCTGAACAAGGTCGTCAAGGAGGTCCCGGCGCCGGTCGGGAACGCGGACGCGCCCGCGCGCGCCATGATCTTCGACTCCGTCTACGACTCCTACCGCGGTGTCGTGACGTACATCCGAGTCATCGACGGGCTGCTCACCAAGCGCGAGAAGATCCGGATGATGTCCACGAACGCCACGCACGAGCTGCTGGAGATCGGGACGAACTCGCCGGAGATGCTCGGCGCGGACGGGCTCGGGGTCGGCGAGGTCGGCTATCTGATCACCGGTGTGAAGGACGTCCGCCAGTCCAAGGTCGGTGACACGATCACCACCCTGCACAAGGGGGCGACCGAGGCGCTCGGTGGTTACAAGGACCCCAAACCGATGGTCTTCTCGGGTCTGTATCCGCTCGACGGGTCCGACTACCCCGAACTGCGCGAGGCCCTCGACAAGCTCCAGCTCAACGACGCCGCGCTCGTCTACGAGCCGGAGACCTCCGCCGCCCTCGGCTTCGGCTTCCGCGTCGGCTTCCTCGGGCTGCTGCACCTGGACGTGATCCGGGAGCGGCTGGAGCGCGAGTTCGGGCTCGACCTCATCGCGACCGCGCCGAACGTGGTGTACCGGGTCGACATGGAGGACGGCAGCGAGCACGTCGTCACCAACCCGAGCGAGTTCCCCGAGGGGAAGATCGACAAGGTCTACGAGCCCGTCGTGCGCGCGACGATCCTCGCGCCGTCGGAGTTCATCGGCGCGATCATGGAGCTGTGCCAGACCCGGCGCGGCACCCTGCTCGGCATGGACTACCTCTCCGAGGACCGCGTCGAGATCCGCTACACACTGCCCCTCGCGGAGATCGTCTTCGACTTCTTCGACCAGCTGAAGTCCAAGACCCGCGGCTACGCCTCGCTCGACTACGAGCCCACCGGCGAGGTCGACTCCAGCCTGGTCAAGGTCGACATCCTGCTGCACGGCGACAAGGTCGACGCCTTCTCGGCGATCACGCACAAGGACGCGGCGTACGCGTACGGCGTGCGGTTGGTCGCCAAGCTGCGCGAGCTGATCCCGCGGCAGGCTTTCGAGGTGCCCATCCAGGCGGCCATCGGCTCCCGGGTCATCGCCCGCGAGACCATCCGCGCCATCCGCAAGGACGTCCTCGCCAAGTGCTACGGCGGTGACATCTCCCGTAAGCGGAAGCTGCTGGAGAAGCAGAAGGAGGGCAAGAAGCGGATGAAGATGGTGGGTTCCGTGGAGGTTCCCCAGGAGGCCTTCATCGCGGTGCTGTCCAGCGACGACAGCGGTCCCGGAGCCAAGGGCAAGAAGTAGCGGCGATTCATGGGGCCCGTTGCGCTTTCGCGCGGCGGGCCCTATGTGTTGGCTCCGGAGGAAGTGACCGTCCACCGCCCCTTACGCACCGGCCGGTCGCGGCTTACTCTGATCACTGCTCGATAGTTACTCGTGAGTTAAACAACAGCCACATGAGCCACCAGTCACCAGCCACATGAGCCACCAGCCGCAGTGAGCCAACCGCCTCAGCAATGAGTCGACCGCCGCAGCAACAAGCCAGTAGCCGCACTGTCGCGGGCCCGGAGGATGTCGTGAGCGACACACAGACCCTGATCGAGAACCGTCCGCCGTCCGTGGCGGGCCTCTTCCTGGAGCGCGTGGCGGCCACGCCGGACGCCGAGGCCTACCGCTACCCGGTGCCGGCGGCCTCCGGTGAGGGCCCAGACGCCTGGAAGTCGCTGACCTGGGCGCAGGCCGCCGAGCGGGTCTTCGCCATCGCGGCCGGTCTGATCGAACTGGGCGTGGAGCCCGAGCAGCGCGTCGCCCTGGCTTCCGCCACCCGCGTCGAGTGGATCCTCGTCGACCTGGGCATCCTGTGCGCCGGCGCCGCCACGACCACGGTGTACCCGCAGACCAACGCCGACGAGTCGACCTTCATCCTCGCCGACTCCGGCAGCAGGGTCCTGATCGCGGAGGACGCGGCACAGCTCGCCAAGGCCCGCGAGAAGCGCGCCGACCTCCCCGAGCTGACGCATGTCGTCGTCATCGACCCGACCGGCGTGGAGACAGGAGCCGATGGAGAGAGCGACTGGGTGCTCACCCTCGCCGAGCTGGAGCAGCGCGGTGCCGCGTACCTGGAGAAGAATCCGGACCTGATCAAGGAGCGGGTCGGGGCCATCACCAAGGACCAGCTCGCGACGATCATCTACACCTCGGGTACGACCGGCCGCCCCAAGGGCGTCCGCCTCCCGCACGACAACTGGTCGTACCTGGCGAAGGCGATCGCCGCGACCGGTCTGCTCGGCCCGGACGACGTGCAGTACCTCTGGCTCCCGCTCGCGCACGTCTTCGGCAAGGTGCTCACCTCCGGGCACATCGAGATCGGGCACGTCACCGCCGTGGACGGCCGGGTCGACAAGATCATCGAGAATCTGCCGGTCGTACAGCCGACGTACATGGCGGCCGTCCCGCGCATCTTCGAGAAGGTCTACAACGGGGTCGCGGCCAAGGCGCGGGCCGGTGGCGGCGCCAAGTACAAGATCTTCCAGTGGGCGGCCGAGGTCGCCCGCGAGTACGCCAAGGTCACCCAGGACAACTTCCGCCGCACCGGCTCGGCCACCGCGCCCTTCGGTCTCGCCGCCAAACACAAGGTCGCCGACGCGCTGGTCTACGCGAAGATCCGCGAGGCCTTCGGCGGCAAGCTGCGCGCGTGCGTCTCCGGTTCGGCCGCGCTCGCGCCGGACATCGGCTACTTCTTCGCCGGCGCCGGCATCCACATCCTCGAGGGCTACGGCCTGACCGAGTCCTCCGCGGCCTCCTTCGTGAACCCCGGCGAGGCCTACCGCACCGGCACGGTCGGCAAGCCGCTGCCCGGCACGGAGGTGCGCATCGCGGACGACGGCGAGATCCTGCTGCGCGGCCCCGGCATCATGGAGGGCTACCACGGGCTGCCCGAGAAGACCGCCGAGGTACTGGAGTCGGACGGCTGGTTCCATACCGGCGACATCGGCGAACTGTCCCCCGACGGCTACCTCCGCATCACGGACCGCAAGAAGGACCTGATCAAAACCTCCGGCGGCAAGTACATCGCGCCCGCCGAGGTCGAGGGCCAGTTCAAGGCCGTCTGCCCGTACGTCTCCAACATCCTGGTGCACGGCGCCGACCGGAACTTCTGCACCGCCCTCATCGCCCTCGACGAACCGTCCATCCTGGACTGGGCGAAGGAGAACGGCCTCGAAGGCAAGTCCTACGCCGAGGTCGTCGCCGCCCCCGCGACGGTCGCCCTGATCGAGGGCTACGTCAAGGAACTCAACGAGGGTCTCCAGCGCTGGCAGACCATCAAGAAGTTCCGCCTCCTCCCGCGCGACCTCGACATCGAACACGGCGAGATCACCCCGAGCCTCAAGCTCAAGCGCCCGGTGGTGGAGCGCGAGTATAAGCACCTGATCGACGAGATGTACGCGGGCTCACGCGAGGCGTAGCCATCGGTCGAGGCCCCGTGCCCCAAAGAGGCGCGGGGCCGTATCGATGTGCGGCTCCGCCGCGTGGGCGCGGCCGGCCCCCACCGACCCGCGGATACGAACGTGCCTACCGGGTCGAGCGCCGCCGCAACTCCCGCACCAGTTGCCCCATCTCCGTCACGCGATCCCGAAGTTCCCGCACATCCTCGACCGTGCTCGCGGCCATCCGCGTCTCGATCTCCTTGAGCCGCGAGGCCAGTTCGTCGAACTGCCCCTGCTCACGCGCCAGCATCCGCTCCAACAGCTGGTTCTTGCGGTGCAGTTCGAGAAAGACGGTCACCTTCGCCCGCAGCACCCACGGATCGAACGGCTTGGTCAGATAGTCGGCGGCGCCCGTGGCGTACCCCCGGAACGCGTACCCCGCGTCCGAGTCCGTGCCGGTCAGGAAGATGATCGGGACGTCCTTGGTCTGGTCGAGCCGTTTGATGTTGGCCGCGGTCTCGAACCCGTCCATGCCCGGCATCCGGATGTCGAGGAGGACCACCGCGAAGCGCTGCCGCAGCAGCGCCTTCATCGCCTCCTCGCCCGAACGCGCGCGCACCAGCGGCTCGTTGAGGGACCCCAGGACGGCCTCCAGCGCGACCAGGTTGTCCTCCATGTCGTCGACCAGGAGGATGGCGGCACTCTCGTCGGTCGTTGCCTCAGCGCTCATGATGACCGTGCCTCACTCAGTCGTCGGCGGTGCGGCCGTCTCTCCCGGCGTACCCGCATCCGTCCCGGGGATGTCCGTGGCCTCGGGATCCAGCAGGCCGCAGACCACGGTCAGCAACTGGTCGACATCCACCGGCTTCGGTACGTAGTCGTTGGCGCCCCGCGCGATGGACTTCTCCCGGTCGCCCGGCATCGCCTTGGCGGTGAGCGCGACGATGGGCAGCCCGGTCCAGCGCGGAGCGCGACGGATGGCGGCGATGGTCTCGTAGCCGTCCATCTCCGGCATCATGATGTCCATCAGCACGAGTTCGACGTCGGGATTGCGCTCCAGGGTCTCGATGCCCTCGCGGCCGTTCTCCGCGTAGAGCACCGGCATCCCGACCCGGCCCAGCACATGGGTGAGCGCGAAGACGTTGCGGATGTCGTCGTCCACGATCAACACCCGCCGCCCCGGCAGCACTTGACCCGCCCGCCCGACCTTCCACGCCTCCAGCTTGGTGGGCGTCGGCCACGAGTCGTCCACCTCGTGCCCGGTGAACGGTTCGGAGGACAACTCCTCGGACAACGAAGGCAGTTCCCGATCCCCGGAGGTCCCCGAAAGCTCCGAGGCCCGCAAGGTCCGCCCCGCCTGTCCTGCCTGCCCCGCCTCCGCGACCTGCCCGGTCGCCGCATACCCCGGGCTCGCCACCGGGACGTACAACGTGAACGTCGAACCGCTCCCGGGCTCGCTCTCCGCGACGATACGGCCGCCCAGCAGCCCGGCGATCTCCCGGCTGATCGACAACCCCAGCCCCGTACCGCCGTACTTGCGGTTGGTCGTGCCGTCGGCCTGCTGGAACGCCTCGAAGATCACCGGGAGTTTCTCGGCGGCGATCCCGATCCCGGTGTCGGAGACGGCGAACACGATGACCTCGTCGCTGTCGGAGTAGCGGTGCTCGGGGTCCTTGACCCGGTTGACGCGGAGTTCGACCCGTCCCTTCGCGGTGAACTTGATCGCGTTGGACAGCAGGTTGCGCAGGATCTGCTGGAGCCGCTGCTCGTCCGACCACATCTCGCGCGGCACGTCCTCGCCCACCGACACCTCGAAGGAGAGCCCCCGGTCCAGGGTGAGCGGGCGGAACGTGGCGTGGACGTAGTCGAGGAGCTTGATGAGAGGAAGCCGCTTCGGGCGTACGTCCATCCGGCCGGCCTCGATCTTCGAGAGGTCGAGGATGTCGTTGATGAGCTGGAGCAGATCCGAGCCGGAGCGGTGGATCGTGGTCGCGAACTGCACTTCCTGGTCGGTGAGATGACCGTCCGGGTTGTCGGAGAGCAGCCGGGCCAGGATCAGCAGCGAGTTCAGCGGGGTGCGCAGCTCATGGCTCATGTTCGCCAGGAACTCCGACTTGTACTGGGAGCTGGTCGCCAACAGGGCCGCCTTCTCCTCCAGTTCGGCGTTCGAGCGCTGCAACTCGGCCTGCTGCTTCTGGAGTTCGTCCGAACGTTCCTGCAACTGCATCGCGAGCCGCTGGGACTCGCCGAGCAGGGACTCGGTGCGGGAGTTGGCGATGATGGTGTTGATCGCGACGCCGATGGTGTTCACGAACTGGTCGAAGAACGCGAGGTGCACGTCGGAGAAGCGGGAGAACGAGGCCAGCTCGATCACACCGAGGAGTTTGTCCTCGAAGAGGATCGGGATGATGACCACGCTCGCCGGGGCGGCTTCCCCGAGCCCGCTGTTGATCTTGATGTAGTCCGGCGGGGCCTCCTCCACCAGGATCCGCTTCTTCTCCCGCGCCGCCTGCCGCACCAGGCCGTGCACCGGCATCCCGCCCGTGTCGACGGTCGCCCCCTGCGCCGACCCGTACCCGGCGATGAACGCAAGTCCCTTGGCGGGGATGGCCGTTCGCAGGCTGTCCTCGTCCGGATCGGCCAGGAAGAACGCCCCGTACTGCGCGTTCACCAGCGGGGTCAGCTCGCGCAGGATCAGGTCGGCGACCTCCATCAGGTCCCGGTGCCCCTGCATCAGCGCGGCGAGCCGGGCCAGGTTGGACTCCAGCCAGTCCTTCGCACGGGTCGTCTCGCGGAGGTTGGCCACCATCAGGTTGATGTTGTCCTTGAGCTCGGTGACCTCGCCCTGGGTCTCCACCGTGATCGAGCGGGACATGTCGCCCTGCGCCACCGCCGAGGCCACCTCGGCGATCGCGCGGACCTGCGTGGTGAGGTTCAGCGCGAGTTCGTTCACGTTGGTCGTCAGGCGCTTCCAGGTGCCGTAGACGCCCTCCACCCGTGCCTGGCCGCCGAGTTGACCCTCGGAGCCGACCTCGCGGGCCACCCGGGTGACCTCGGAGGAGAAGGAGGAGAGGGTGTCGACCATCGTGTTGATGGTGGTCTTGAGTTCGAGGATCTCGCCGCGCGCGTCCACGTCGATCTTCTTCGACAGGTCGCCCTGCGCCACCGCCGTCGCGACCTGCGCGATGTTCCGCACCTGCGAAGTCAGGTTGTCGGCCATGTAGTTGACGTTGTCGGTCAGGTCGGCCCACACCCCGGAGACGCCCAACACCTGGGCCCGGCCGCCCAGTCGGCCGTCCGTGCCGACCTCGCGGGCCACCCGGGTCACCTCGTCGGCGAAGGCGCGCAGTTGCTCCACCATCGTGTTGACGGTGTCCTTCAGTTCGAGGATCTCGCCGCGCGCGTCGACGGTGATCTTCTTCGACAGGTCGCCGTTGGCCACGGCGGTCGTCACCTGTGCGATGTTCCGTACCTGCGAAGTCAGGTTCAGGGCCATGAAGTTGACGTTGTCGGTGAGGTCCTTCCAGACCCCGCTGACGCCCCGCACCTGCGCCTGCCCGCCGAGGTTTCCTTCCGTACCGACCTCGCGCGCCACGCGCGTCACTTCGTCCGCGAACGCGGAGAGCTGGTCGACCATCGTGTTGATCGTGGACTTCAGCTCCAGGATCTCGCCCTTCGCCTCCACCGTGATCTTCTTGCCGAGGTCGCCCTGTGCGACGGCGGTGGACACCAGCGCGATGTTCCTGACCTGTGAAGTCAGGTTGTCCGCCATGAAGTTGACGTTGTCGGTGAGGTCCTTCCAGACCCCGGAGACGCCCCGCACCTGGGCGCGTCCGCCGAGGTTGCCCTCGGTGCCGACCTCGCGCGCCACGCGCGTCACTTCGTCGGCGAAGGCGGAGAGCTGGTCGACCATCGTGTTGATGGTCGACTTCAGTTCGAGGATCTCGCCCTGGGCGTCCACGGTGATCTTCTGCGAGAGGTCGCCGTTCGCCACGGCCGTCGTCACCTGGGCGATGTTCCGCACCTGCGACGTCAGGTTCGACGCCATGAAGTTGACGTTGTCGGTGAGGTCCTTCCAGACCCCGGACACACCCCGCACCTGTGCCCGTCCGCCCAACTGGCCCTCGGTGCCGACCTCGCGGGCGACGCGCGTCACTTCGTCGGCGAAGGCGGAGAGCTGGTCGACCATCGTGTTCACGGTGAGCTTCAGTTCGAGCAGCTCACCGGTCGCCTCGACGGTGACCGTCCGCGTCAGGTCACCGCGCGCCACCGCCGTCGTGACGAGGGCGATGTCCCGCACCTGCGCCGTCAGCCGGGACGCCATCGTGTTGACCGCCTCGGTCACGTCCCGCCAACTGCCCGACAAACGCGTCACCTTGGCCCGCCCGCCGAGCCTGCCCTCGGTGCCGACCTCGCGGGCCACCCGGGTCACCTCGCCGGTGAACAGGGAGAGCTGGTCCACCATCTTGTTCACGGCCCGGCCCAGATGCCGTAGATCACCGCGCAACTGGCGGCTGCCGTCGTGCAGATCGACCCGCTGGGTCAGATCGCCGCCCGCGACCGCGTCCAGGACCCGGGTCGCGTTGGCGGCCGGGGCCACCAGGGCGTCGAGGAGCTGGTTGACATCGTTGACGCGGGAGGTCCAGCCGCCCTGGCCGGGGCTGGCCGAGAGGCGCTCGTCGAGGCGGCCGTGGCGCACCAGTTCGCGTTTGACGCGCTGGGTCTCGGCGTTGAAGTGGGTGCTGCGGTCCATGATCTGGTTGAAGACGGCGGTCAGCTCGGCCACGATGCCGTGACCCGTCTCCGGTGCCTTCGTGAAGTCGCCGTCCCGCGCCGCGGTCATCACGGCGAGCAGCGGACGGAGATCCGATGGTCGAATCCAGTCCTCTTTGTGTCCGTCTTCGAGCACACGCTTAGCACTGTTCTCACTCATGGTGGCCCACTTCGGTGACTCGGCGCTTATGGCCGCGGTCAGTCTGTCACTCTGTCCGCATCGACCGAGGCGTATTCGTCCGATCTGCTCGGGGAGCTGTGCATGGGGGCCATACCGACGCAACGGGAGACCACTTCGCGTGCTCCCGACGCGCCCGCGCACCACGGCGCGGACCGGCGTACGACGGTGCGCGCCACGCTGTCCGGAAGCTCCCTGGCGCCCGGTTCCGCCCGTGGCCTGGTGCGGGCCGCGCTCCGCGAGTGGGCCGAACTCGGCCTGTCCGGCACCGAGTTCCTCACCGACCGGCTCGCCGACGACGCGATGGTCGTCGTCAGCGAACTCGTCACCAACGCCGTCGTGCACGCCGGCACGGACGTCGAGCTGGTGTGCCGGCTGGAGGAGACGGACTCGATCGTCGTCGAGGTCGCCGACCACCACCCCTCCCGCGCCCCGCGCGACAACAACGCCGAACCGGCCCACGAGACACCGGAGTTCGGCCGCGGCCTGCGCCTCGTCTCCACCCTCGCCGAGGCCTGGGGCGTCACCTACCGCACCGGCACCAAGACCGTCTGGGCCCGGATGCCCGCCCAAGGCACCCCGGCCGTCCAGGAGTTGGAGACGTACGCCGTGGAACGCGGCCTGCGCGTCGCCGAGATCCTCGCCCCCGAACCCCAGCGCGCCGAACGCGACCGGGACTGGCTCGGCCGCGGCGCCCTCTCCTTCCTCGCCGAGGCCTCCGACCTCCTCGCCGGACAGCTCGACGAGGACCTCGTCGCCGCGCTCGCCGGACAGCTGATAGTGCCGAGGCTGGCCGACTGGTGCGCCGTATGGCTGGAGGACGAGGCGCTGGGCCGAGGGGGCTGGAGCGAGGACGCCGGGGCCGGTGCCGGACCGCGTCTGGCCCGGGTCTGGCACGGCAGCGAGAACCGTATCGAGGAGCTGCGCGAGGCCCTGGAGAAGGACCCGCCCCGCCCGCCGGACTCCCTGCGGCCCGTGTCCTACCCCTGGCCCGCCGACGCCCTCGGCCCGCACGGCACCTACGGCGCGGCGCTGGCGTACCGACTGATCGCGGGCGGTCGGCCGCTCGGCACGCTGGTCATCGGACGGTCCGGGCTGCCGTGCTTCCCCGACGAGGTCACCGGCCTGGTCGAGGACCTCAGCCGCCGCGTCGCGCTCGCCATCGGCGCGGCCCGCCAGTACGCCCGCCAGGCCACCATCAGCCGCGTCCTCCAGCGCGGCCTGCTGCCCGGCGCGGTCGCCGAGATCCCCGGCGTGCACAGCGCCCTCGTCTACGAACCCTGCGACAAGGGCGGCCCCAGCGGCGACTTCTACGACCTGTTCCCGGCCGGCGACGGCCGCTGGTGCTTCGCCCTCGGCGACGTCCAGGGCAAGGGCCCCGAGGCCGCCGTGGTGATCGGACTGGCCCGCCCCTGGCTCCGCCTCCTCGCCCGCGAGGGCTACCGCGTCGCCGACGTCCTCGACCGCCTCAACCAGCTCCTCCTCGACGACGCCACCGAGGCAGCCGACGCGGCGGCCCACGCGATGGTGGCAGCGGGCGGGATGCCGGGCCCGGTCGGCGACGGCCCCCGCTTCCTCTCCCTCCTCTACGGCGAGCTGGTCCCCTTCGACGGCGGAGTCCGCTGCACCCTCGCCTCCGCCGGACACCCGCTGCCGCTGCTCCTCGGCCCGGACGGCGGCGTCGGTACGGTGGCCCGCCCGCAGACCCTCCTCGGGGTCATCGAGGACGTGACGTACACCAGCGAGACCTTCGAACTCCGGCCGGGCGACAGCCTGTTGTGCGTCACCGACGGGGTGACCGAGCGGCGCTCCGGCTCCGTCCAGTTCGACGACGGCGACGGCCTCGCGACCGCGCTCGCCGGGTGCGCGGGCCTGACCGCCGAGCTGATCGCGGAGCGCATCAAACGCCTGGTGCACGAGTTCGGCGGCCGTCCTCCGGAGGACGACATGGCGCTGCTGGTGCTCCAGGCGGAGTGATCCCCGCCGGTGCTGGACAATGGAGGGCATGCCTTCCGCACTCCCCGACGGCGATCCCGTCCCCGACGACGGCGCCCTGCCCGCACAGGCGCTCGCCGGATCGGCCGACCGCCCCCTCGGGTTCTATCTGCACGTCCCGTACTGCGCGACCCGCTGCGGCTACTGCGACTTCAACACCTACACGGCGACCGAGCTGCGCGGCACGGGCGGAGTGCTGGCCTCCCGGGACAACTACGCGGACACCCTGATCGACGAGGTCCGCCTGGCCCGCAAGGTCCTCGGCGACGACCCGCGCCCGGTCCGCACGGTCTTCGTCGGCGGTGGCACCCCCACACTCCTCGCGGCGGGCGATCTCGTACGGATGCTGGGCGCGATCAGGGACGAGTTCGGGCTCGCCCCGGACGCGGAGATCACCACGGAGGCGAACCCGGAGTCGGTGGACCCCGCCTACCTCGCGGCCCTCCGCGACGGCGGCTTCAACCGCGTCTCCTTCGGCATGCAGAGCGCGAAACAGCACGTACTGAAGGTGCTGGACCGCACCCACACCCCCGGCCGCCCCGAGGCGTGCGTCGCGGAGGCCCGCGCGGCCGGCTTCGACCACGTCAACCTCGACCTGATCTACGGCACCCCCGGCGAGAGCGACGACGACTGGCGCGCGTCCCTCGACTCCGCCCTCGGCGCGGGCCCCGACCACATCAGCGCGTACGCCCTGATCGTCGAGGAGGGCACCCAGCTCGCCCGCCGTATCCGCCGCGGCGAGGTCCCGATGACGGACGACGACGTGCATGCCGACCGCTATCTGATCGCGGACGAGGTGATGTCGGCGGCGGGCTTCGACTGGTACGAGGTCTCGAACTGGGCGACGTCGGATTCCGGCCGTTGCCTCCACAACGAGCTGTACTGGCGCGGCGCCGACTGGTGGGGCGCTGGCCCCGGAGCGCACTCGCACGTGGGCGGGGTGCGGTGGTGGAACGTGAAGCACCCGGGGGCGTACGCGGGGGCGCTGGCGGCCGGCCGGTCACCGGGCGCGGGCCGCGAGATCCTCTCGGCGGAGGACCGCCGGGTGGAGCGGATTCTGCTGGAACTGCGGCTGCGGGAGGGCGCCCCACTGGACCTGCTCCGGCCGGAGGGGCTCGCGGCTTCGCGCCGGGCGCTGGGGGAGGGGCTGCTGGAGGCGGGGCCGTACGAGGAGGGGAGTGCCGTGCTCACGTTGAGGGGGCGGTTGCTGGCGGATGCGGTGGTGCGGGATCTGGTGGACTGATCACTCGGGGAGTGAATCAGTGCGGAACGCGGGTTCGGTCCCTAACCTGATTCGTAGGCTGCCGCCGACAGCACGCGGCGGATATGGAGGCCATGGAGATGACCGCTGTGGACGAGCGTGGGGTGACCAGGTTCTTCGAGGGGTTCGAGCCGCCCGAGGGACTCAAGGTGGAGCTTCTTCGGGGGGTGGTCGTGATGATGGCCAGCCCCCGAACATCGTGCACAACTTGATCGTTGCCGATGTGCAGGACCAGATCCCTCGGCAGCGCTGGAATCGCCTCCAGACCCAGGATGTGGACATCGTCGGTGAGGCCAGCGAACCCATTCCGGACCTGATCGTGTTGGAGCGCGGGGTGGTCCCGGCCTCAGGCAATCTGGTGCCGTCCCAGTTGATCACACTGGTGCTCGAACTGGACACCAGCGAGTTCGGAACTTTCCCCGACGTCAGGCCTCACCGCTATCCGTGACGAAGTCGATCAACTCCTCCACCCGCCCCAGCAGTTCCGGCTCAAGATCCTTGTACGACCCCACCTTCGCCAGAATCGCCTGCCACACCGCACCGGTGTTTTCCGGCCAACCCAGCGCCCGGCACACCCCCGTCTTCCAGTCCTGCCCGTGCGGTACCCGGGGCCAGGCGGCGATGCCCACGGAGGACGGTTTCACGGCCTCCCAGATGTCGATGTAGGGGTGGCCGACGACGAGCGCGTGCTCGCTGGTGACCGACTGGGCGATGCGCCACTCCTTGGTGCCGGGGAGCAAATGGTCCACCAGGATGCCGAGGCGCGCGTCCGGGCCCGGGGCGAACTCGGCGACGATGGAGGGCAGGTCGTCCACGCCCTCCAGGTACTCGACCACCACGCCCTCGATGCGCAGGTCGTCCCCCCACACCCGCTCGACGAGTTCCGCGTCGTGCCGCCCCTCGACGTAGATCCGCCCGGCACGCGCCACACGCGCGCGTGCACCGGGGACGGCGACCGAACCGGACGCCGTACGAGTGGGCCGTAGCGGACTCGACACCGGCTTCACCAGGGTGACCACGCGGCCCTCCAGGAGGAAGCCGCGCGGCTCCAGGGGGAACACCCGGTGCTTGCCGAAGCGGTCCTCCAGGGTGACCGTGCCGGCCTCGCAGCGGATCACCGCGCCGCAGAAACCGGTGCCGGGCTCCTCGACCACGAGGCCCGCCTCCGCGGCGACCTCGGGCACGGGCTTCGGCTTCTTCCACGGCGGGGTCAGGTCGGCGGAGTACTGGCGCATTCGGATGACGATAGGAGAACCGGCCCGCCCGGTTTCACGACACGCCGAAACGGCCTGCCAACGCGTCCCGTTGGGCCCGCACGAACCCGGCGTCCACCACCGCTCCGTGACCGGGCACGTACAGCGCGTCCTCGCCGCCCAGGGAGAGGAGCAGGTCGAGCGCGGCCGGCCAGTGCGCCGGTACGGCGTCGGGGCCCGCCTGCGGTTCGCCGGACTCCTCGACCAGATCGCCGCAGAACACGACCGCCGGTGAGCCGGGGACGAGGACCGCGAGGTCGTGGGCGGTGTGTCCGCGCGTCGCCACCAGGTGGACCTCCGGACCGCCGTCCATGGCGAGCACCGCGGTGCCCCACACGTATTCACGGGGGCACACGAGAAGGTCCGCCGCGTTCTCCGCCGCCCGCGGATCCAGCCCGTTGCGCACCGCGTCGGCCCGCAGCTCCTCACCGCCGTGCTCGAACACCTCGCGCAGACCGCCGGCCGCGAGAACCGTCGCCCCGGCAAAGACCGCCGCCCCGAGGACATGGTCGAAATGGGCGTGGGTGAGCGCGAGATGGGTCACACGCCGCCCGGCGAGCGCCTGCGCCTGAGTGCGCAACCACGCGCCCTCCGGCACACTCGACCCCGCGTCGATCATGAGCGCCGAGCCACCCCCGACGACCAGCCCCACCGTGCAGTCCCAGCCAGGCAGCCGGCACCGCCCCACCCCGGCGGCCAGCCGCTCCCACCCCGCCTCTTCCCAAGTCACCGTCATACGGCGACGCTAACGGTGAGGGCACCAGGGATTGACATCGCGGGACCGGCCTTGCCCGGGGTGTACCTCACGGCCGTACACTGGGCCGGGGAACGCTGGCACTCACGCGCACAGAGTGCCAGGAAAGGGCAGCCCGGCAACAAAACGGCGACCAGAACTGGAGGTGTGCGCGATGCTCAGCGAACGCAGGCTTCAGGTGCTGCGCGCCATCGTCCAGGACTATGTCGGCACCGAGGAGCCGGTCGGGTCCAAGGCGCTCACCGAGCGGCACAGCCTCGGCGTCTCCCCGGCGACGGTGCGCAACGACATGGCGGCCCTGGAGGACGAGGGCTACATCGCCCAGCCGCACACCAGCGCCGGACGCATCCCGACGGACAAGGGCTATCGCCTCTTCGTCGACAAGCTCGCCGGCGTCAAGCCGATGACCGGCCCCGAGCGCAAGGCCATCCAGAACTTCCTCGACGGCGCGGTCGACCTCGACGACGTGGTGGGCCGTACGGTCCGGCTGCTCGCGCAGCTCACCCGGCAGGTCGCCGTCGTGCAGTACCCGTCCCTGACCCGCTCGACCGTCCGCCACGTGGAGCTGCTGTCGCTGGCCCCCGCGCGCGTGATGCTCGTGCTGATCACCGACACCGGGCGGGTCGAGCAGCGCATGGTGGACTGCCCGGCGCCCTTCGGGGAGTCCTCGCTCGCGGATCTACGCGCGCGGCTCAACAGCCGGATCGCGGCCCGCCGCTTCGCGGACGTGCCGCAGCTCGTGCAGGACCTGCCGGAGGCCTTCGAGAACGAGGACCGCGGCACGGTCGCGACGGTGCTCTCCACCCTCCTGGAGACCCTCGTCGAGGAGACCGAGGAGCGGCTGATGATCGGCGGCACCGCCAATCTCACCCGCTTCGGACATGACTTTCCCCTCACCATCCGCCCCATCCTGGAAGCCCTGGAGGAGCAGGTCGTCCTCCTCAAGTTGCTTGGTGAGGCGGGGGATTCGGGCATGACCGTACGGATCGGTCACGAGAACGCCTACGAGGGACTCAACTCCACTTCCGTGGTGTCGGTCGGTTACGGTTCGGGCGGCGAGGCAGTCGCCAAGCTCGGCGTGGTCGGACCGACCCGCATGGATTACCCGGGAACGATGGGAGCGGTACGCGCAGTGGCACGGTACGTCGGACAGATCCTGGCGGAGTCCTAAGTGGCCACGGACTACTACGCCGTTCTCGGCGTGCGTCGCGACGCGTCGCAGGATGAGATCAAGAAGGCCTTCCGCCGGCTCGCGCGCGAGCTGCACCCGGACGTGAATCCGGACCCGAAGACCCAGGAGCGCTTCAAGGAGATCAACGCCGCCTACGAGGTGCTCTCGGACCCGCAGAAGAAGCAGGTCTACGACCTCGGCGGCGACCCCCTCTCGCAGGCGGGCGGCGCGGGCGCGGGCTTCGGCGCGGGCGGCTTCGGGAACTTCTCGGACATCATGGACGCCTTCTTCGGTACGGCGTCGCAGCGCGGACCGCGCTCGCGCACCCGCCGGGGCCAGGACGCCATGATCCGGCTGGAGATCGAGCTGGACGAGGCGGCCTTCGGCACCACGAAGGACATCCAGGTCGACACGGCCGTCGTCTGCAACACGTGCAACGGCGAGGGCGCGGCCCCCGGCACCTCCGCGCAGACCTGTGACATGTGTCGCGGTCGCGGTGAGGTCTCGCAGGTGACCCGGTCCTTCCTGGGCCAGGTCATGACGTCCCGCCCCTGCCCCCAGTGCCAGGGCTTCGGCACGGTCGTGCCGACGCCGTGCCCGGAGTGCGCCGGTGACGGCCGCGTCCGCTCGCGGCGCACGCTCACGGTCAAGATCCCGGCGGGCGTGGACAACGGCACCCGGATCCAGCTCGCGGGCGAGGGCGAGGTCGGCCCCGGCGGCGGCCCCGCCGGTGACCTGTACGTCGAGATCCACGAGCTGCCGCACGCGATGTTCCAGCGCCGCGGCGACGACCTGCACTGCACGGTCACCCTCCCGATGACGGCGGCGGCCCTCGGCACGAAGGTGCCGCTGGAGACGCTGGACGGCATGGAGGAGGTCGACATCCGCCCGGGCACCCAGTCCGGCCAGTCGATCCCGCTGCACACCAGAGGCATCACGCATCTGCGCGGCGGCGGCCGCGGCGACCTCATCGTGCACGTCGAGGTCACCACCCCGACCAAGCTCGACGTGGAGCAGGAACGGCTGCTCCGCGAACTGGCGAAGCTGCGTGGCGAGGAGCGCCCCATGGGGACGTTCCAGCCGGGTCAGCAGGGGCTGTTCTCGCGCCTCAAGGACGCTTTCAACGGTCGCTGAGAGGGTCCGGGGGCAGCCGCCCCCGGACCCTCTCCTCGCTCCGGACGGCCTCGTCCGCCAGGGCCGGACCGGCCGAAAGCAGTGGCATGTGCCAGGGCCAAGGCCGGATTCGGACTTGTTCGGAGGACGTGACAACATGCCGTCATGTCCTCCGCACTGACCGATCTCCTCCCTCATCCGATCGTGCAGGCCCCGATGGCGGGCGGTGTCTCCGTCCCGCGCCTCGCGGCCGCCGTGACCGAGGCCGGCGGGCTGGGATTCCTCGCCGCCGGGTACAAGACGGCCGACGGCATGTACCAGGAGATCAAGCAACTGCGGAGTCTGACGTCCCGTCCCTTCGGTGTGAACCTCTTCATGCCGCAGCCCGAGTACGCGGACAAGGCGGCCGTCGACGTCTACGCCCACCAGCTGGCCGGCGAGGCCACCTGGTACGAGACGGAGCTCGGCGACCCGGACAGCGGCCGCGAGGACGGCTACGACGCCAAACTGTCCGTCCTGCTCGACAACCCGGTGTCCTTCGCCTCCTTCCACTTCGGTGTCCCGACACCCGAGGTGCTGGAGTCGCTGCGCCGGGCCGGCACCTTCACCCTCGTCACCGTCACCACCGTCGAGGAGGCCCTCGCCGTGGAGCGGGCCGGTGCCGACGCGGTGATCGCGCAGGGCGTCGAGGCCGGCGGCCACCAGGGCACCCACCGCGACCTCCCGGAGAACGACGGCGCCGGTGTCGGCCTGCTCTCCCTCGTCGCCCAGATCCGCGAGACCGTGAGCCTCCCGATCGTCGCCGCCGGCGGTCTGATGCGCGGCAGCCAGATCGCCGCGGCCCTCGCCGCGGGCGCGAGCGCGGCCCAGCTCGGCACGGCATTCCTCACCACCCCGGAGTCCGGCGCCCACGCCCTGCACAAGCAGGCGCTCACCAACCCCCTGTTCACGCGCACCGAGTTGACCCGCGCCTTCTCCGGCCGCCCGGCCCGCGGCCTGGTCAACCGTTTCATGCGCGAGCACGGCCCCTACGCCCCCGCCGCGTACCCGGAGATCCACCACCTGACCTCCCCGCTCCGCAAGCAGGCCGCCGCGTCCGGCGACCCGCAGGGCATGGCCCTGTGGGCCGGACAGGGCCACCGCATGGCCCGCGAACTGCCGGCCGGCCAACTGGTCGAGGTCCTGGCCGCCGAACTGGCCACCGCCCGGACAGCGTTGTCGACCGGGGACAACCTCCGATGACCGCCCCGGTGTTCATCGTCGAGTCCCTGGCGGGCGTGGGCCCCGGCTCCGTCGCCGAGGTGACCGGACCCGAGGGACGACACGCCGTTTCGGTACGACGGCTTCAGCCCGGCGAGGACGTCGTGCTCACGGACGGACAGGGCCGGGGCGCCGCCGGGGTGGTCCTCAGGGCCGAGGGCAAGGACCGCCTGATCGTCGAACTCCACGCGTTCCCCGCCGAGTCGGAGCCCAGCCCCCGCATCACCGTCGTCCAGGCCCTCCCCAAGGGCGACCGCGGCGAGCTGGCCGTGGAGACGATGACCGAGACCGGAGTCGACGCCATCGTCCCCTGGGCCGCCGCCCGTTGCATCACGCAGTGGAAGGGCGAGCGGGGCCTCAAGGCCCTCGCGAAATGGCGGGCCACCGCGCGCGAGGCCGGCAAGCAGTCCCGCCGGCTGCGCTTCCCGGAGGTCGCGGACGCGGCAACGACCAAGCAGGTTGCGGCACTTCTGGCCAAAGCCGACTTCGCCGCCGTCCTCCACGAGGACCGCGACTACGGCAGCGAGCCCCTCGCCACCGCCGAACTCCCCACCGCGGGCGAGATCGTGCTGGTCGTGGGCCCCGAAGGAGGCGTCTCCCCCGAGGAGTTGAGGCTCTTCGAGGACGCGGGTGCGAAGGCCTGCCGGCTCGGGCGTAGCGTGCTGCGTACATCGACGGCCGGGACCGCGGCGACCGCCCTGCTCCTGGGTCGTACCGGACGCTGGTCCTGAACCAGGGGGAATCGCTGTGGAACTCGCCCAAGTACGGCTGCTCGTCACCGACTTCGCCGCCTGCTACCACTTCTACGCCGAAGTCCTCGGCCTGAAGCCCCAGTCGGGGGCGACCGAGGGACCGTACGAGAAGTTCTCCCCCTCGATCGGCTCGGCAGGGATCGCGCTCCAGGACCGGTCGATGATGGCCCAAGTCCTCGGCGAACTGGGGGAGTCGGCCACCGGGCACCGCTCGCTCGTGGTGCTGCGGGTCGACGGTCTTGACGAGTACTGCGCGCAGATCATCGCCCGGGGCGCCGAGCTGCTGCACGGGCCCGCGGCGATGACGGACCGGATGCGGGTCGCCCATCTCAAGGACCCCGAGGGCAATCTGGTGGAGCTTCAGGAGTGGCTGCTGCTCCGCGGCTGACGATCGTGCGCCGGTACCGCGCCCCCGGCGCACGGGTGGCCGTATGCGCTCTTCCGTGTGCGCCCTGACGGTGGCAGGCTGCCGTCCATGGGGGCGTTGAGACAGAACTGGCGTCGGCCGCGCGGCCGGCGGGTGGCCGCCGCGGCGGGGCTCGCGGTGGTGGCCGTGGGCGGGGCCGTCGCGTGCCAGCCCGGTGACCTCAGTGCGGCGACCGTCGCGTACACCACCGACAAGACGGCGACCGCGGAGCTCAAGCGGGACCATGTGGGCGTGCGCTATCTGACCTGCACGGGCAACTACGGCAGCGGCAACAAGGCCTACACGCCCGGGAAGACGCCCTCGCCGACCGAGACCACGGTCGTCAGCGTCGACTGCCAGGGACAGACGGACGACAACCGGGACATCACCGTCACCGGCAAGGTCACCCGGGCCGTCGACGGGGCGTGTGTGCGCGGCGACCTGGTCGCCAAGGTCGGCGGCAAGCAGGTGTTCCACGTGACCGGGCTCGGCGACTGCAACGCGGCGACTCCGTCGTCCGTGTCCAACCCGAACCCGACCCTCACCTACGGCCCGGGACCGACCGTCACGGTCACCAGGACGATCTGGTGCAAGGGCGACCCGACCTGCTGGCCCGTGGAAGGCAAGTGACCGTCCGCCCATAGAGGGCAAGTGATCCAAACCACTGTCGTCGCAGGCCGCGGCTGCATACGCTGATCAGGTGACTCAGCCCTCAGCGTCCGCAGCCCAGGCCGGTCCCCAGGCCTATCTCCGCTTCCCGCACCTGCACGGCGAGTTGATCGCCTTCACCGCCGAGGACGATGTGTGGCTGGCGTCCCTCGACGGCGGCGGACGGGCCTGGCGGGTCAGCGCGGAGAACGTGCCGGTGTCCCACCCGCGCATCTCGCCCGACGGCACGACCGTCGCCTGGACCTCCACCCGGGACGGCGCCCCCGAGGTGCACATCGCCCCGGTCGACGGCGGTCCCGCCAAACGCCTGACGTACTGGGGCAGTTCACGCACCCAGGTCCGCGGCTGGACGGCGGACGGCCAGGTCCTCGCGATCAGCACCCACGGCCAGGCCAACCTCCGCCGCAGCTGGGCCCGCGCGATCCCGCTGGACGGCGGACCCGCAACCACCCTCCCGTACGGGCCGGTCGGCGATGTGGCCGTAGGCCCCGACGCCACCGTCCTGCTCTCCGCGCCGATGGGCCGCGAGGCCGCCTGGTGGAAGCGCTACCGGGGCGGCACGGCGGGCAAGTTGTGGATCGACCGCGAGGGCGACGGCGAATTCACCCGCCTGCACGAGGAGTTGGACGGCAACATCGAGTACCCGGTGTGGGCGGGGGACCGGATCGCGTTCCTGTCCGATCATGAGGGCACCGGCGCGCTCTACTCCTCCCTCGCCGACGGCTCCGACCTCCGTCGCCACACACCCCTCGACGGTTTCTACGCCCGCCACGCGTCCGGCGACGGCACCCGGATCGTGTACTCCTCGGCCGGTGAACTCTGGCTCCTGGACGACCTGGACGGCGCCGAACCCCGCCGCCTCGACCTCCGGCTCGGCGGCCAGCGCACCGACCAGCAGCCGTTCCCGGTGTCCGCCGCCCGCTGGTTCGGCTCCGCCTCGCCCGACCACACCGCGCGCGGCAGCGCGGTCGCCGTCCGCGGCACCGTTCACTGGGTGACCCACCGCTCCGGCCCGGCCCGCGCGCTCGCCGCCACCCCCGGCGTACGGGCCCGGCTGCCCCACACCTTCCGCGCCGACGGCGAGGAGTGGGTGGTGTGGGTGACGGACGCCGAGGGCGACGACGCCCTGGAGTTCGCCCCCGCCACCGGCCTCGCCCCCGGCGCCACCCCGCGCAGACTCGCCGCCGGACAGCTCGGCCGCGTCCTCGCCCTCACCGTGGCCCCCGACGGCGGCCGGGTCGCCGTGGCCGCGCACGACGGCCGCGTCCTCCTCGTCGAGCGCGAGACCGGCGAGGTCCGCGAGGTCGACCGCAGCGAGGACGGCGACGCCTCGGGCCTCTCCTTCTCCCCGGACTCCGCCTGGCTCGCCTGGTCGCACCCCGGCCCGCGCCCGCTGCGCCAGCTCAAGCTCGCCAACACCACCGACCTGTCGGTCACCGAGGCGACCCCGCTCCGCTTCCAGGACTACGCCCCCGCCTTCACCCTCGACGGCAAGCACCTGGTCTTCCTCTCCACCCGCTCCTTCGACCCGGTCTACGACGAGCACGTCTTCGACCTCGCCTTCGTGGTCGGCGACCGCCCGCACCTGATCACCCTCGCCGCGACCACCCCGTCCCCCTTCGGACCGCAGCGGCACGGCCGCCCCTTCGAGGCCCCGGACAAGGACGAGACCCCCGACAGCGAGGGCCGCCCCACCACCCGGGTCGACCTCGAAGGCCTGTCCGACCGCATCGTCGCGTTCCCCGTCGAGGCCGGCCGCTACTCCAACCTGCGCGCGGCCAAGGACGGCGTCCTGTGGCTGCGCCACCCGGTGCAGGGAGTCCTCGGCGCCACCCGTGCGACCCCCGAAGACCCCGACCCCAAAACGGAGTTGGAGCGCTACGACCTCGCCCAGCAGCGCATCGAGCACCTCGCCGGGGACGCCGACCACTTCGAGGTCAGCGGCGACGGCAAACGCGTCCTGCTCTGGACGGACCACAAACTGCGCGTCGTCCCCAGCGACCGCCGCGCCTCGGGCTCGGACGACGACGACAGCGACTCGAACATCAACGTCGACCTGTCCCGCATCCGCCAGACCGTCGACCCGGCCGCCGAGTGGCGGCAGATGTTCGACGAGACCGGCCGCATCATGCGGGACAACTTCTGGCGCGCCGACATGAGCGGCGTCGACTGGGCCGGAGTCCTCGACCGCTACCGCCCGACCCTCGACCGCCTCGCCACCCACGACGACCTCGTCGACCTCCTCTGGGAGGTGCACGGCGAACTCGGCACCTCGCACGCCTACGTCACCCCGCGCGGCGGCCACGGCCACGGCGAGCGCCAGGGACTGCTCGGCGCGGACATCTCCCGTCACGAGGACGGCAGTTGGCGCATCGACCGCATCCTGCCCTCCGAGACCTCCGACCCCGCCGCCCGTGCCCCGCTGGCCGCCCCCGGCGTCGCCGTCCGCGCGGGCGACGCGATCCTCGCGGTGGCCGGACAGCCCGTGGACCCGGTCACCGGCCCGGCCCCCCTCCTCATCGGCACGGCGGGCAAACCGATCGAGCTGACCATCTCCCCGGCCGGCGGCGGAGACCCCCGGCACGCGGTCGTCGTCCCCCTCGCGGACGAGGAACCGCTCTACTACCACGCCTGGGTCGCCGACCGCCGCGCCTACGTCCACGAGAAGTCCGGCGGCCGCCTCGGCTACCTCCACGTCCCCGACATGCAGGCCCCCGGCTGGGCCCAGATCCACCGAGACCTCCGCGTGGAGGTGGCCCGAGAGGGCCTGGTGGTGGACGTCCGCTACAACCGGGGCGGCCACACCTCGCAGTTGGTGGTCGAAAAACTGGCCCGCCGCATCGTCGGCTGGGACCTCCCGCGCGGCATGCGACCCTACAGCTACCCCGAGGACGCCCCGCGCGGCCCGGTCGTGGCCGTGGCCAACGAGTTCTCCGGCTCGGACGGCGACATCGTCAACGCGGCGATCAAGGCGCTGGGCATCGGTCCGGTGGTCGGTACGCGTACGTGGGGCGGGGTGATCGGCATCGACAGCAGGTACCGGTTGGTCGACGGCACACTCATCACCCAGCCCAAGTACGCGTTCTGGCTTGAGGGTTACGGCTGGGGAGTCGAGAACCACGGGGTGGATCCGGACGTAGAGGTGGTGCAGAGGCCTCAGGATTATGCGGCGGGAAGGGACACCCAGCTGGACGAGGCAATCAGGCTGGCACTAGAGGCGCTGGAGACCAGTCCGGCAAAAACACCGCCCGGCTTGCCTACCTGAGGGGCGCGCGGCTATATCGACGTGCGGCTCCGCCGCGTGGGCGCAACCAGCCACGACGGCGCCGCACCCGACGACGATACGATGCCCGCGTAAAACACCCCACGCCTCGGAGGGAACCCACATGTCAGGGGAACCACAGGACGACTGCCTGTTCTGCAAGATCGTCGAGGGCCACATCCCGGCAACGATCGTCCGCGAAACAGCCACGACCGTCGCGTTCCGGGACATCAACCCCCAGGCCCCGACCCACGTCCTGGTGATCCCCCGCGTCCACTACGCCGACGCCGCCTCCCTGGCCACCGCCGAACCCACCATCGCCGCCGACGTCCTCCGCGAGGCCGGCGAGGTGGCGACGGACGAGAAGCTCGACAGCTACCGCGTCATCTTCAACACCGGCACCGGCGTGGGCCAGACCGTGTTCCACGCCCACGCCCATGTCATGGGCGGCCGCGGCATGCAGTGGCCGCCCGGATAACCAATTCACCATGTCCGTACGCGAATTGGTGGTCCTCGGCACCGCCAGCCAGGTCCCCACCCGGCACCGGAACCACAACGGCTACCTCCTCCGCTGGGACGGCGAGGGCATCCTCTTCGACCCCGGCGAGGGCACCCAGCGCCAGATGCTGCGCGCCGGGGTCGCCGCGCACGACCTCAACCGGATCTGCGTCACGCACTTCCACGGCGACCACTCCCTCGGCCTCGCGGGCGTCATCCAGCGCATCAACCTGGACCGCGTCCCGCACCCGATCACGGCCCACTACCCGAAGTCCGGCCAGCGCTTCTTCGACCGCCTGCGCTATGCCACGGCGTACCGCGAGACGGTCGGCATCACGGAGTCCCCGGTGTCGGCGGACGGAGTGATCGCCACCACCGGGAACTACACCCTGGAGACCCGCAAGCTCTCCCACCCCGTCGAGTCCTACGGCTACCGCCTCACCGAACCCGACGGCCGCCGCATGCTCCCCGACCGCCTCGCCGCGCACGGCATCAAGGGCCCGGACGTGGGCCGCATCCAGCGCGAGGGCACGGTCGACGGCGTCACGCTGGACGAGGTCAGCGAGATGCGACGAGGCCAGCGTTTCGCGTTCGTCATGGACACCCGCCTCTGTGACGGAGTGCACGCCCTCGCGGAGGGCTGCGACCTGCTGGCGATCGAGTCGACGTTCCTCGACGAGGACGAGCAACTGGCCGTAGATCATGGCCACTTGACGGCCGGACAAGCGGCCCGGGTGGCGCAGGAGGCCGGTGTCCGCCACCTGGTCCTCACCCACTTCAGCCAGCGCTACTCCGAGCCGGAGGAGTTCGAGCGGCAGGCACGCGCCGCGGGCTTCGAGGGGGAGCTGACCGTGGCGCACGATCTACTCAGGGTGCCGGTTCCGAAACGGCGATAAAACACCCGTACGATACTTCGATGCCCATTCCCAAAGCCGAACTGCACCTGCACATCGAAGGCACCCTGGAGCCCGAGCTGGCCTTCGCCCTCGCCGCCCGCAACGGCGTCGAGCTGCCGTACGCGGACACCGAGGACCTCCGCAAGGCGTACCTCTTCGAGGATCTCCAGTCCTTCCTGAACCTCTACTACGAGCTGATGGCCGTCCTGCGCACCGAGCGGGATTTCGAGGACCTCGTCAACGCCTACCTGGCCCGGGCCGCCGCGCAGGGCGTGCGGCACGCGGAGATCTTCTTCGACCCGCAGGCGCACCTCGCGCGGGGCGTGGACATGGCCACGGTGGTGGAGGGTCTGTGGCGGGCGCTCGGCGACAGCGAGACCAACCACGGCGTCTCGACCCGGCTGATCATGTGCTTCCTGCGCGACGAGTCCGCCGACTCGGCCATGGAGACCCTGGAAGCGGCGAAGCCGTACCTCCACCGGATCACCGGCATCGGCCTCGACTCGGCCGAGGTCGGCCACCCGCCGGTGAAGTTCCGCGAGGTGTACGAGGCCGCCGCCGCGCTGGGCCTACGACGGGTCGCGCACGCCGGTGAGGAGGGCCCGCCGGCCTACATCACCGAGGCGCTCGACGTGCTCGGCGTCGAGCGCGTCGACCACGGCCTGCGCTGCATGGAGGACGCGGAGCTGGTCGCCCGCCTGGTCCGGGACCGCATCCCGCTGACCCTCTGCCCGCTGTCGAACGTCCGGCTGCGCGCGGTGGACGTCCTGGCCGAGCACCCGCTCCCCGCCATGCTCGACGCGGGCCTGCTCTGCACGGTCAACTCCGACGACCCGGCCTACTTCGGCGGCTACGCGGGCGACAACTTCGACGCGATCCGCGAGGCACTGCACCTGACCGAGGACCGGCTGCGCGAACTGGCCCGCAACTCCTTCGTCGCGTCCTTCCTGGAGGACGACGAGGAGCGCCGGGCCCGGTATCTCGCCGAGGTCGAGGCGTACGTCTTCTAGTCGCTGCCGGTCGACGCACCCCCAACTGCCCCGGGAAATCGGCCGATTGAGGTCGGCCGAAGTCTTTTGCCGCCCCTTGGCAAACAACTGAAGATCGCATTTGGGTTTGCTTTACCTAGGTTGACGCGGCCGTCGACCCGGCCGACGGCAGACTCCTCGGCCACATCCCGCAGGCCCCCGGCTCCACCGGCGCGCTCGCCGCCCGCGTGGTCCCGCAGATCATCGCCCCGCTCTCCGGCGACGGCGTGGTCTTCCACTACCCCCTGCGGGGCATCGGTACACCTTCACCGCGAAGACCGCGCAGGACGGCTACCGCTACCGCGCGGAGTTCACCAACTCCGCCGGTTCGACGCGGACTTCGGCGATCACGCTGACGGTCACGGAGCCAGGTGAGGGGACGGACGGGGGAGCGGACGGCGGCACCACGGGCGGAGACACGTCCGGCGGCTCAGGCAGTACGGGCAGTACGGGTTCAACGAGTACTACAGGCGGGACAAGCGCGTCCGGTAGCACCTCAGGTTCGACTACTGGCGGTACTAGGGAACGGGAACAACGGGAACGGCAACGGGAACAACGGGAGGCACGACCACCGAGGCGGCCTCCTCCTCCACCGGCAGCCTCGCCGCCACCGGAGCCGCAGTGGGCACGGTGGCCGCCCTGGCCGCGCTGCTCACCGGCGCCGGCTGGTACCTGCACCGCCGGGCGACCCGTGGCGGCGCCCGCCCGGTTCAGTAGGTCACGGTCTCCGGTACCGGCCCCGTAGGGATGCCGCCCGACGCGGCGACCACGGTGGCCGGGACACCGCCGCGCCGCCGGACCGTGCCCGGCAGCCGCAGCCGTCCACCGGCGTGCAGGGCGACTCCGGTCATCGGTACGGCGATCACGACCAGCCCGACCGCGAGGATCGCGCCCATCGCGGGGAACCCGGCTTGCGCAGACAGCACACTGCCCGCGAGCGGCCCCGCAGCCGTCCCCAGTGACGACGTGGAGCCGACCAGAACCGCCCAACGCCCGCGCGGATCAAGGGAGGCGGCGAGACCGAGGACGTAGGACAGGACGATCGGGTAGAGGGTGTTCCAGGCGATCTCGCCGGTCGCGAACGTCCTCAGGTCGTGCGCGGACGCGCTGAGCACGATGCAGCCCGCGATGAGCGCGGTGCCCGCGCCGATCGGCACCGCGCGCCCCAGCCGGGAGCCGAGCGCGCCCGCGCCGATCACGCCCACGAGCCCGGTGCCGAGCGCGATGGCGAAGACCGCGCCGACGGTGACCTCGGAGAGGTGCGCCTGGGCGATGCCGATGCGGCCGCTGACGCCCCAGAGGGAGTTCTGGGCGAGCGACCAGCACAACAGGGTGGTGGCGAGGACGAGTCCGGCACGGCGGTGGGGGAGTCCGGTGGTCTGCACGCGCGCGTGCTCCGTCGTCGCCGTAGGCACCGGGAGGCGGCCGGTCAGCGGCCATACGGCGAGTGCGGTGAGCGCGATCGCGGCGAGCGGTTGGCCGTGGCCGGAGCCAAGGTGCGGGACCGTCAGATAGACGGCGCCCGCGAGCGCCGACACGCACAACAGGCCGAGCGTGGAGGCGCGGTGGGGGTCCCGTTCGGCGGCGATCCCGGACGCGGCGACCGTGGTGGCCGTACCCGATCCGAAGCCGCCGACGACCGCGCCCGCGATGATGGCGGGGACGGCGTGCGTGAACGCGGCCGAGCCGTAGCCGAGCACGGCGAGGGCGAGCCCGATCCGGGCGAGGGTGCGCGGGCCGATCCGTTCGACGCGCGAGGCGAGCAGAAAGCCCGCCGCGGCCGAACTCAGCAGCAGCGCACTGCCGACGGCACCGGCCTGCGTCGCGGACAACGGCAGCCCCGCGTCGAGCCGGCCGACGGTGGTGGGCAGGAGGTAAGGGGCTAGGTACCCGGCCGTGAAAAGGGCGACGAGGGGCCAGGGCGTGGTGGTGCTGCGGGCGAACACGGGCGTTCCCAGGGCATGCGAAAGAAGCGGCTCAAAAAGGGGATTGGGCGACGACCGTCGACGGACAGGAACGCGCGGCCAATTTGTATCAAGCACGCGCTTCGCGAAAGAAGGGCGGGGGGTGTGATGTGGGGCACGTTCAGTTTGGGGTGGGGGATGCCGGGTAACCGCAGGCCCACATTGCGGCACTGGCCAGGGGTTATCGGCCCGTCCGGCACCTTTTCAGCACAGGCCGACTACATCCAGCCCGCCCGGCGCCTTTTCGGCACAGGCCCGCAAATTCAGCCCGTCCGGCGTTTGAGGGCGAGGCCCCTTCAGGGCCGAAGCGGGGGTCTGGGGGCCGCAGCCCCCAGAAGGCGCGCCCACTACCGCCAGTGCACAGTCCCACCGGCCCCGGCCGACGCACCCTCGATCTTCGCCCGGACCTCCCGCATCACCGCAACGATCTCCCCCTCGTGCCCCGGCGTCAGCCGAGCAACCGGTACCGAGCAACTGATCGCGTCCAGCGCAGGCCTGTCGTACCGCAGCGCGAACCCGAACCCCACGATCCCGAGCACCCCCTCCTGACGGTCGACCGAGTACCCACGGACGCGAATCACGGCGAGGTCCGCGACCAACGCCTCCCGCGTGGTGAGGGTGTTGGGGGTCGCCGCCTCGTACGGCCCGTCGGGCAACTCGGCGTCCGGCCGTTCGGCGAGCAGGGCCTTGCCCAGGGCGCCCACATGGGCCGGCAGCCGCCGCCCCACCCGGCTGATGGTCCGCAGGTACTCGTGCGACTCCCGGGTCGCGAGATACGCGACGTCCCGCCCGTCCAGCCGCCCCAGGTGGATCGTCTCGCCGAGCGCCTGGGACGCCTCGTCGAGATACGGCCGTACGGCCCGCACCCGGGGGTCGGAGTCGAGGTAGCTCGTGCCGGTGAGCAGGGCGCGCAGGCCGATGCCGTAGAGCGAGCCGGTGATGTCGGTGCGGACCCAGCCGTGTGCGATCAGGGTCTGGAGGAGGGCGTACATCGAGCTGCGCGGCACGTCCAGCTCGTCGGCGAGTTCCTGGAGGCGCGCGGGACGGTCGCCGCGCGCGGCGAGCAGTTCGAGCAGCTCGACCGTACGGGCGGCGGACTTCACCTCGCGGACGCCACCGGGCTCTGACATGGGGTGATGGTAGCGAGCGCGGGGTGCCCCATTGACGGTCGAGGTTCGCGTATCTAACCTCTGTCTTCATACGTGGATAACATCTACATAGGGAGATGACTTCAGTGAACGGCGAACCGGAGACCACCAAGACCCCAGAGACCACGGAGTCCGTGGTGCGCAGGCTCCGCGACGGGATGGCGGCCGGCGTGCTCTCCTTCCCGCTCACCTCCTTCCATGACGACGGCTCCCTCGACCCCGGCGGCTTCCGCACCCACGTCGCCGAGCGGATCGCCACGGCCCCCGGCGCCGTGTTCCCCGCCTGCGGCACCGGCGAGTTCTTCTCGCTCGACGAGGACGAGTACCGCACGGTCGTCACCGTCGCGGTGGAGGAGGCGGCCGGCCGTGTCCCCGTCGTCGCCGGAGTCGGCTACGGCTGGGCACAGGCCGCCCGCTTCGCGCGCATCGCCGAGGAGGCCGGCGCCGACGCCCTCCTCGTCCTGCCGCACTACCTCGTCGCCGCCCCGCAGGACGGCCTGGTCGCCCAGCTCGAACAGCTCGCCGCCCGCACCCGGCTCCCGCTCATCGCCTACCAGCGCGGCCAAGTCGCCTATACGGCGGCCTCGTTGAGGCGGATCGCGCAGATCCCCGGCGTCATCGGCCTCAAGGACGGCCACAGCGACCTCGACCGCCTGCAACGCCTCACGCTCGCCGCCCCCGAGGGCTTCCTCTTCTTCAACGGCGCCTCGACCGCCGAGATCCAGGCCCGCGCCTATGCCACGGTCGGCGTGCCCGCCTACTCCTCCGCCGTCCACGCCTTCGCCCCCGAGATCGCGAACGCCTTCTTCAGTGCACTGCGCGACGGCGAGGAGAAGTCCGTCGAGAAACTGCTGCGCGACTTCTACGTCCCGTTCGTCGAACTCCGCGACCGGGTGCCGGGATACGCGGTGTCCCTGGTCAAGTCGGCGGCCCGGCTGCGGGGTTGCCCGGTGGGCCCCGTGCGCGCCCCGCTCACCGACCCCACGGCCACCGACCTGGCCGACCTCACCGCCCTGCTCACCACCGGACTCGACCTCGTAGGAGCCGCGCTGTGAACCTCACCATCGCCGACATCCGGCTGACCCCGATCCTGGTCGCCGACCCGCCGCTGCTGAACACCCAGGGCGTCCACCAGCCCTACACCCCGCGCCTGATCGTCGAGATCGAGACGGCCGACGGGATCACCGGCCTCGGCGAGACCTACGGCGACACCAAGTACCTGGAACTGGCCCGGCCGTACGCCCGGAAACTGATCGGCCGTCAAGTCGGCGATCTGAACGGCCTGTTCACCGTCGCCGACGAGGTCGCGGTCGACGCTTCCCGGACCTCCTCGCAGGTCGACGTCGGCGGACTGCGCGGTGTGCAGACCGCCGACAAGCTGCGCCTGTCCGTTGTCTCCGCCTTCGAGGTCGCCTGCCTCGACGCGCTCGGCAAGGCGCTCGGGCTGCCTGTGCACGCGCTGCTCGGGGGCAAGGTGCGGGACGCGGTCGAGTACAGCGCGTACCTGTTCTACAAGTGGGCCGACCACCCCGAGGGCGTGGCGAGCGAGAAGGACGACTGGGGTGCCGCGATCGACCCGGCCGGAGTCGTCGAGCAGGCACGGAAGTTCAAGGAGCGCTACGGCTTCACCTCCTTCAAGCTCAAGGGCGGGGTCTTCCCGCCCGACGAGGAGATCGCCGCCGTACGGGCGTTGGCGGACGCCTTCCCCGACCACCCCCTGCGCCTGGACCCCAACGGCGCCTGGTCCGTGGAGACTTCGCTGAAGGTCGCGAAGGAACTGGACGGTGTCCTCGAATACCTGGAGGACCCGGCCCTCGGCACCCCCGCCATGGCCGAGGTGTCCGCCGGCACCGATGTACCGCTCGCCACCAACATGTGCGTGACGACGTTCGCCGAGATCAAGGAGGCCTTCGCGAAGGACGCCGTCCAGGTCGTGCTCTCCGACCACCACTACTGGGGCGGACTGCGCAACACCCAGCAACTGGCCGCCATCTGCCGCACGTTCGGCGTCGGCATCTCCATGCACTCCAACACCCACCTCGGGATCAGCCTCGCCGCGATGACCCATGTCGCGTCGACCGTCCCGAACCTCCACCACGCCTGCGACTCCCACTACCCCTGGCAGTCGGAGGACGTCCTCACCGAGCGCCTCACCTTCACCGACGCCAAGGTCACCGTCTCCGACGCCCCCGGCCTCGGCGTCGAACTCGACCGCGCCAGGCTGGAGTTGCTGCACCGGCGCTGGCTCGACGACGACGGTGCGCTGCGCGAGCGCGACGACGCGGCCGCGATGCGGATCACCGACCCGGAGTGGGTGACGCCTTCGATGCCGCGCTGGTAGGACCGGTGGGAGTGAACAGGGTGACCGGATCCGGACGCGTGCGGCGCGGCACCGGGCGAGGCACGCACCGTAGCGCCCGGCAGCCGCCGTAGCGCCCGGACCTGCGCTTGCCGCACACCGGCGCGACGGGCGGTCGCGGAGCGGGAGCCGCCCCCACGCGCGCGTGGTGGTGCACACTGGCCTGATCCGTATCACGTCAGGGAGCGCACCGTGACCGCGTCCAACGCGTCCACCGGAAAGGGACCGTCGTCCCGCAGCGAAGGGCCGTCCTGCGGGGTCGACCCGCTGGCCGGGTTGCGCGCGGCGGACGATCCGCCCTGGGACGTGTACCTCACCGGCACCGTCTTCCTCGACATCATCTTCACCGGGCTCGAAACCGCCCCCGTGCGCGGCACCGAGTCCTGGGCCCGCGGGATGGGATCGAGCCCCGGCGGGGTCGCCAACATGGCCACCGCGCTGTCCCGCCTCGGCCTGCGCACCTCGCTGGCAGCGGCCTTCGGCGACGACCACTACGGCGAGTACTGCTGGGACGCGCTGGAACAGGGCGAGGGCATCGACCTCTCCACCTCCCGCAAGGTGCCCGGCTGGCACTCCCCGGTCACCGTGTCGATGGCCTACGAGGGCGAACGCACGATGGTCTCGCACGGCCACGAGCCGCCCCCGGAGGTCGTGTTCGGCCAGGGCGGCGCACCTGACTGCCCGCCACGCGCGCGTGCCGCCGTCGCCTCCCTCACCCCCGGCAAGCAGGCCCCCTGGGTCGCCCAGGCCGCGAGCGAGGGCACCCGGATCTTCGCCGACGTCGGCTGGGACGACACCGGAGCCTGGGACCTCGCCGGACTCGCCGACCTCGCGCACTGCGAGGCCTTCCTGCCGAACGCCGAGGAGGCCATGCGCTACACCGGCGCCGACTGCCCCCGCGCAGCCGCCCACGCCCTCGCCGAACACGTACCCCTCGCCGTCGTCACCCTGGGTGCTGACGGCGCCTACGCCGTGGACCGGCGTACCGGGGAGTCCGCCGCGGTCCCGGCGATCGCCGTCGAGGCCCTCGACCCCACCGGCGCGGGCGACGTCTTCGTGGCCGGCTTCGTCACCGGAACCCTGGCCGGCTGGCCGCTCGCCGACCGCCTCGCCTTCGCCGGACTCACCGCCGCGCTCTCCGTCCAGGAGTTCGGCGGCTCCCTCTCCGCACCGAGCTGGTCGGAGATCGGCGCCTGGTGGCGCAAGGTGCAGTCGGTCGCGGGCCAGGACCCGACCGCCCTGAGCCGGTACGCGTTCCTGGCGGGACTCGTACCGGAGGAACAGGGCGACGGCAGCCCCTGGCCGCTGCGGCGGGCGGTGCCGACGATCGGGTTCGGCGGGTCGACGTAGGGGGAGGCGGGGCCGGTAGCCGCTCGCTCGCGCGCAGGCGCCCCGGGGCGGAACGTTCCTGCTCGGCCGTCCCGGCGAGGCTCAGCGAGCCGCCGCCGCCCGCTCCACCACACCCGTGACCTCTTCCCGTACGGCCTCGAAGACCGCCTCGGGCAAGGTGCCGAGCGGAGTGAGCGCCAGAGTCCCGAGGACGCGGCGGACGTCGGTGTCGTAGGGAACGCTCTCGCTCAGCACGTCGTAGCCGTCACGGACCGCGACCCGCAGCACGGGCGCCTCCGGACCCGCCCCCACCGCGACCGCGACCACGAAGGGGACCTCGCCCCGGAGCTGGTCGGACAGCTTGCGGTAGCCGCTGGCGATCGGTTCGTCCCAGCGCAGATGCAGCAGCAGCGGGCGCTTCGCCAGCAGCTCGGCGAGATCGGTCTCGACGGGACCGTCCGGCTCCAGGACCACCGCGCGGGCGTCCAGCACCAGCGCGGCCGGCAGCAGACACCGCAGCGAGCTGCCGACTATGTTCCCGCCGACCGTCGCGGTCCGGCGCACCGCACCGGTCCCCACCCCGTTCGCCGCCCGGCGCAGCACCTCCGGCACCCGCTCGTCGATCTCGTGCAGCAGTACGGCCGCGCCCAGCGTCCCGTCCCCGATCACCTTGGCCTCGGGCAGCGCCCGCAGGGACACCGCCTGCTCCGGGAACCCGTCCCGTTGCCAGGAGGCCCACACCAGCGTCGCCCCGCCGACGGGCACCGCCCCCTCGGTCAGGCACTCCTGCGCTTCGGACACGGACGTGGGCAGACGCACGAACACAGCGGCCGACCTGCTTTCCCTCACGGCCCGGCGGTGGGAGCCACGGCCCACCGGCCGGATCTCCAGCTGACACTTGGCTGACACAGCACATTGTCCGTACAAGCGCGGGGGCGCGAACAGAGCTCACGGCGACACCCTGTGCGCCCGCCCTGCGCCGGGAACGCTTCCCGGCACCCCGGGCGCCACCCCGTATTTCGTGGCCCGACGGTCACCGAAAAGCCCTACGGCGTTGTCAGTGGCCCGGCGTACCCTGGGAATCACCAGGCCGCCCTTGTGGCGGGCGAGTCATATCGAGGAGGACGAGCAAGGCCACAGAGCCGGCCCATGACTCAGACACCCACAGCTCACACCCCCGCGCAGGGACAGGCGAGAGTAGAGATCACCGTCCCCGCCCAGCACGCCATGGTGACCCTCCTGGGATCCGGCGACGCTCTCCTGCGGGTGATCGAGAAGGCCTTCCCGGCGGCCGACATCCACGTCCGGGGCAATGAGATCAGCGCGGCCGGCGACGCCCGCGAAGTGGCCCTCGTCCAGCGCCTGTTCGACGAGATGATGCTGGTGCTCCGCTCGGGGCAGCCGATGACGGAGGACGCAGTGGAACGCTCGATCGCCATGCTCAGGGCGAGCGAGAACGGGGATGGTCCCGAGGAGACACCCGCCGAGGTGCTCACCCAGAACATCCTGTCCTCGCGAGGCCGCACGATCCGCCCCAAGACCCTCAACCAGAAGCGCTACGTCGACGCGATCGACAAGAACACGATCGTCTTCGGCATCGGCCCCGCCGGCACCGGCAAGACCTACCTCGCCATGGCCAAGGCGGTCCAGGCCCTCCAGGCCAAGCAGGTCAGCCGCATCATCCTGACCCGCCCGGCGGTCGAGGCGGGCGAGCGGCTGGGATTCCTCCCGGGCACCCTGTACGAGAAGATCGACCCGTACCTGCGCCCGCTGTACGACGCGCTGCACGACATGCTCGACCCGGAGTCGATCCCGAAGCTGATGGCGGCGGGGACGATCGAGGTCGCGCCGCTGGCCTACATGCGTGGTCGCACGCTCAATGACGCCTTCATCATCCTGGACGAGGCCCAGAACACGAGCCCCGAGCAGATGAAGATGTTCCTCACCCGGCTCGGCTTCGAGTCGAAGATCGTGATCACCGGTGACGTGACGCAGGTCGACCTGCCGAGCGGCACGAAGTCGGGGCTGCGGCAGGTGCAGGACATCCTGGAGGGGCTCGACGACGTGCACTTCTCCCGCCTGTCGTCGGCGGACGTCGTACGGCACAAGCTGGTCGGCCGTATCGTCGACGCGTACGAGAAGTACGACAGCGAGAACGGTACGGAGAACGGCACCCACAAGGGTGCCCGTGACAAGCGGAAGTAGATCAGCACGACCATGTCGATCGACGTCAACAACGAGTCCGGAACCGAGGTCGACGAGCAGGCGATCCTCGACATCGCCCGCTACGCCCTCGCGCGGATGCGCATCCACCCGCTCTCCGAGCTCTCGGTGATCGTCGTGGACGAGGACGCCATGGAGCAGCTCCACATCCAGTGGATGGACCTGCCCGGGCCGACCGATGTCATGTCCTTCCCGATGGACGAGCTGCGTCCGCCGAGCAAGGACGACGAGGAGCCCGCGCCGGGGCTCCTCGGTGACATCGTGCTGTGCCCGGAGGTCGCCGCGAAGCAGGGCGCCGAGGCCGAGACGCAGCACACCATGGACGAGGAGCTCCAACTCCTCACCGTCCACGGTGTGTTGCACCTCCTCGGCTACGACCACGAGGAGCCCGACGAGAAGGCCGAGATGTTCGGCCTCCAGGCCGCCATCGTGGACGGCTGGCGCGCGGAGAAGGGCCACACCGGCCCCTCCCCGGCTCCGACGGTCTCCTAGGGCACGGTTAGGCACAGGTAAGTACGCCTCATGAGTCCTCAGATCGTCGTCGGGGCCATCGCCCTTGTCGTTGTCGCCTGGCTCGCCGCCTGCGCGGAGGCGGGCCTCGCGCGCGTCTCCAGCTTCCGCGCCGAGGAGGCCGTACGGTCCGGTCGGCGCGGCAGCGCCAAGCTCGCGCAGGTCGCCGCCGACCCGACCCGCTATCTGAATGTCGCGCTGCTGGTCAGGGTGGCCTGCGAGATGGCCGCCGCCGCGCTGGTCACCTACGAGTGTCTGCACGTGATCCACGGCACCGCGCCCGCGCTGCTCGCCGCGATCGGCGTCATGGTCCTCGTGTCGTACGTCGCGGTGGGGGTCTCCCCGCGCACGATCGGGCGCCAGCATCCGCTCAACACGGCCACGGCGGCGGCGTACGTGCTGCTGCCGCTCGCGCGGATCATGGGCCCGATCCCGTATCTGCTGATCCTCATCGGCAACGCGCTCACGCCCGGAAAGGGCTTCCGGCGCGGCCCGTTCGCGTCCGAGGCCGAGTTGCGGGCGCTGGTGGACCTCGCCGAGAAGGAGTCGCTGATCGAGGACGAGGAGCGCCGGATGGTGCACTCGGTCTTCGAACTCGGCGACACGCTCGTGCGTGAAGTCATGGTCCCCCGCACGGACTTGGTGGTCATCGAGCGGTACAAGACGATCCGTCAGGCCCTCACCCTCGCGCTGCGCTCCGGCTTCTCGCGCATCCCGGTCACGGGCGAGAGCGAGGACGACATCGTCGGGATCGTGTACCTCAAGGACCTGGTCCGCAAGACGCACATCAGCCGCGACGCCGAGTCCGAGCTGGTCTCGACGGCCATGCGGCCCGCGAGCTTCGTGCCGGACACGAAGAACGCGGGTGATCTGCTGCGCGAGATGCAGCAGGAGCGCAATCACGTCGCCGTCGTCATCGACGAGTACGGCGGCACGGCCGGCATCGTCACCATCGAGGACATCCTGGAGGAGATCGTCGGTGAGATCACCGACGAGTACGACCGGGAACTGCCCCCGGTGGAGGAGCTGGGCGACGACCGCTACCGCGTCACCGCCCGCCTCGACATCGGCGACCTGGGCGAGCTCTACGGCTTCGAGGCCTACGACGACGAGGACGTGGAGACGGTCGGCGGACTGCTCGCGAAGGCGCTGGGCCGCGTCCCGATCGCCGGTGCCTCCTCGGTCGTGGAACTGCCCGACGGCCGTGAACTACGGCTGACGGCGGAGGCCTCGGCCGGGCGGCGGAACAAGATCGTGACGGTGCTGGTGGAGCCGGTGGGGGCGGCGGATCCGGCCGAGGAGGAGGCGAAGCCGGAGTGAGTCCCGAGCAACTGCGCGCGTTCTGCCTGTCGTTCAACGCGACGGTGGAGGACTTCCCCTTCAGCCCGGACATCTCCGTCTTCAAGGTCCTGGGCAAGCTCTTCGCCCTGACCCGGCTGGATGCGCGGCCCCTCACGGTCAACCTCAAGTGCGACCCGGAGGACGCGATCCGACTCCGGGAGGAGTACGACGGGTTGATCATCCCCGGGTATCACATGAACAAGCGGCACTGGAACACGGTGACGGTGGACGGGGGACTCCCGGACCGGTTGGTCCGGGAGCTGGTGGAGGACTCGTACGACCTCGTCGTCGCCGGGCTACCGCGCGCCGAGCGGCTCCGCCTCGACCGTCCCTGAGTCGGCTCGCCCGGACCGCAGGCCCAAGGTCACCAGCACCGCCGCCCCGAGCGCGATCGCCACGTCGATGCCCACGACCGTGTGGACCCCCGACATGAGATCGCCCGACGTCGTGGCGAGGACGCCCAGGAGCGGGATGCCGATGGTGATGCCGATCTGCTGGGTGGAGGTGACCAGGCCGGTGGCCAGGCCCTGTTCCTCGTCGGGGACGCCGGAGGTGACCGTCACGCCGTAGGAGATGATCGCGCCCAGGTGGCACATGCTCGCCAGGGATACGGCGGCCGTGGCGAGCCAGACCGACCAGGTGTGGGTGTTGAGCGCCAACAGGGCGGCGGTCAGGGCCGATTGGCCGGTGAGCGAGGCGATCAGGGTGTGGCGGGCGCCGATGCGGCCGATGACCCTCGGGGCGTAGACGCCCGCGACCGCCGAGAGGATGCCCTGGACGCCGAAGACCAGGCCCGTCTCGAAGGACGACAGGTGCAGGATCTCCTGGAGGTACAGGGTCAGGACGAAGACCACCGTCGACATCATCGAGAAGGTGACCAGACCGCCCAGGTTGCCCCATGCCACCGTGCGGCGGCGCAGCATCGGGAGGGAGACCAAGGGCTGGGGCGTGCGGGACTCGATGGACGCGAAGGCCGTGAGGAGCAGGACTCCCGCGATCAGGGTCGTGATCACGTCGGGGCGGGCGAAGCCGTGGTCGGCCGCCGTGGAGAGGGCGTAGATCAGGGCGAGGAGGCCGCCGGTGACCGTGATCGCGCCGGGGACGTCCAGGCGCGGGCGGTCCGGGGTGCGGGACTCCGGGAGCAGGGCGGGCGCCAGTGGGAGCACGATCACCGCGAACAGCGTGAGCAGGGCCATCGTCGAGCGCCAGCCGAAGGCGTCGGTCAGGACACCGCCGGCCACCATGCCGACCGTGAAGCCGAGGGAGAGCAGGGTGCCGGAGATGCCGAGCGCGCGGTCGCGGGCGGGGCCCTCCGGGAAGGTGGTGGTGAGCAGGCTCATGCCGGTGGGCACGATGGCCGCGGCGCCGAGGCCTTGCAGGGCGCGGCCGGTCAGGAAGGACGCCGGGTCCCAGGCGAAGGTGGCCAGCAGGGAGGCCGCGCCGAACAGGGCCAGGCCGGTGAGGAACAGCCGGCGGCGGCCGTAGAGGTCGCCGATGCGGCCGAACAGGAGCAGGAAGCCGCCGGACGGCAGCGCGAACGCGGTGACCGCCCACTGGAGTCCGGACCGGCTCATGCCGAGGTCGGCGCCGAGGGTGGGCAGGGCCACGTTGAGGACGGAGAAGTCCAGGGCGACCATGAACTGGGCCGCGCAGAGGACGAAGAGGACGAGTTTGTCGCGCGTCGAGAGTTTGGGGGTGCGGGGTGGTTCGTGGGTGGTGGAGGTCGTGGTGTCGGTCGCCATGCCCAGAGCTTCCGGCCGTCGGAATAGGCGTGGGGAGACGGAAGTTGTGCTGGTGGTGGCACCACCAGCCGACAGTAGGGGGTTGGGTACGTGGCTGTTGACGCCCTGAAGAGTCGTCGGCTGAGTGAACTGCGCGAGTTCCTGATGAGCCGCCGGGCCCGGGTCTCGCCCGCCGAGGCGGGACTGCCGGACGGCGGGGCGCGCCGTCGTACGCCGGGACTACGGCGTGAGGAGGTCGCCGTGCTCGCGGGCGTGGGCGCCTCCTGGTACCAGTGGCTGGAGCAGGGGCGGGACATCTCCGTGTCGCCGCAGGTCCTCGACTCCGTCGCCCGCGTGCTGCGGCTGAGCAACGCGGAGCGGCGGCATCTGTACGCGCTGGCCGGGTTGAACCCGCCCGCGCCGGAGCCCGCGGCCGATCACGGCTGTGAGGGCATACGGCGGCTGATCGACGCGTGGATGCCGTTTCCGGCGCACATCATGGACCGGTACTACAACTGCGTGATGTACAACGAGGCGGCGGGCTGGGTGCTGGGGCTGCGGCCCGAGAACACGCAGAACTGTCTCGTCGACTTCTTCACCGATCCGCTCTACCGGTCCCGTTCGCAGAGCTGGGAGCGGAACGCGCGCACGGTGGTCGCGCAGTTCCGGGCGATGTGCGCGGACCGGCCCGACGACGAGGGCTTGCAGGTGGTGCTGGCCGAAGTGAGCGCCGTGAGCCCGGAGTTCGTCGCGTTGTGGGAGCGGCGGGACATCCTGGACGCGGGGGTGGTGCGCAAGGAGCTGGAGCATCCGCTGGTCGGGCTGCTGTGCGTCGAGTCGACGGCTCTGCGGGTGCCGGCGCGGCAGGATCTGACGATCGTGCTGCACACGCCGTTGGAGGAGGCGAACACCGTGGCGAAGCTGGAGTGGCTGGCCTCGGCGGAGGGGCGGCGGGGGGCGATGTACCCCGTGGCGGGGTGAGGGTGCCGGTCCTTCGTATGCTCTGTGTATGACCGAGAGCAGCGCGCTTGACCCCGAGGACCGCAAGATCGTCACCCTGGCCCGTTCGGCTCGGGCCCGCAATGGAGTGCCTGAGGGCGCGGCCGTACGGGACGAGACGGGGCGTACGTATGTCGCCGGGACCGTTGCCCTTGCGTCGCTGAAGTTGAGCGCGTTGCAGACGGCGGTGGCGATGGCGGTGGCGTCGGGGGCGAAGTCGCTTGAGGCGGCGGCGGTCGTGACGGGTGCGGAGTCTGTGTCCGCGGAGGATTTGGCGGCTGTACGGGATCTGGGTGGGCCGGAGACGCTGGTGCACTTGGCTGCGCCGGACGGGACTGTGCGTCTGACGGTCGTTGCGGGCTGAGTTGGTGCTGGGGGCTCCGCCCCCAGACCCCCGATCGGCCCTGAAGGGGCCTCGTCCTCAAACGCCGGACGGGCTGAATTTTGCGGGCCTGTATGGAGAAGTGGCCGGAGACGGGCTGGATTCTGCGGGCCTGTGTCGAAAGCGTCCCGCAGGACAGACACGCACCCCTGTCCGGAATTAGACCGTCCAGATTTCGCCCTTGCTCTCCCCCCGTCTCCCGCGCATCAATGGAACCGTAAGTTCCGACGGACCGTCAGATTCTCGCTCGCGCGGCGCACCGCACCGTGTCCGTGAGTGGTTCTGAGGGGTTTCTCCCGTCCGTCCCCACATGGCATTCCCAGACACGGGAAGGGAACCAGTCCCATGAAAGGCAAGCTGAGAAGCAAGCGAATCGGAACGGGTGCGGCACTGGTGACGGGGGTCCTCGCGGCCGCCTCGCTGGCGTTCGCGCCCAGTGCGCTCGCCGTCACTCCCCAGACGGCGACGATCACCGCGGACTGCGGCATCTTCGGCGGCGGCACGGCCACGCTCACGGCCACGCAGGACGGCACGGCGGCCACGGTCACCGTCACCTCGTCCATCACCGCCCCGCTGCCCCTGGCGCAGGACTCCATCGCCTCCACCTTCACCTTCGTGAACGCGAGCGGCGGCACGACCGTCTTCAGCGGCACGACCAACCCGGCCATGGCGACCGGCGACGCCGTCACCGTCGGCCCGCTCGACGGGACCGTGGCCTCCGGCGACAGCCTGGAGGCCTACGGCGGCTCGCTCCAGATGACCATCTTCGGAATCGCCGTGACGTGCACGGCCACCGGAGCGCAGTCGCCGGGTCCGTTCGTGTTCGACTGAGAAGTCACCTGAGAGGCCGACTGAGAAGTCGCCCGACAATTCCCCCCACGGGCTCAACTGGGCCGTCAGTTCCTGCTGTTGGCGGGAGCTGACGGCCCATCAGTTAATTTCGGCCTGTGCATTGACTTCTCACGCGTTCCCCACATCAATGCCCCCTGTGGGCGCGGACGAGCCGCTGCGCCCACCGTCCTCAGGAGGGGGCACAGCCATGGCTACGACATCCCGAAGACGCCGTTGGGCGTCATTGCTCGGGGTGACCGCGCTCGCGGTCGCCACGGGCGGTGCGCTGGCCTGTCCGGCCGGCGCGTCCACGAACGTGGACTTCGCAACGCACTGCATCCCGCCGGCGATCGCGGGCATCCCGCCGATCGACGGCACCACGACCGCCGCGCTCACGGTGGACAACACCGCGCCGAAGGTCGGCGACACCGTCACCGTGACCTATACGGTGGTCAAGCCCGCCGCCAGCAACCCGACCGCGCTCGCCCTGCCGGCCGACATCATGACGCCCACCGGGAAGGTCACCCTCGGCGGTGCCCAGACCGGCAGCTTCACGGTCGCCGGGCCCAAGAAGAACGACCCGGTGCCCGGCAACGGCGCCTTCCCGTCCTTCTCCATGACCGGCAGCTTCACGGTCACCACTCCGGGCGCGATCACCCTCTCGCCCGGCGACTACAACATCCACACCAGCTACATCCTGGAGCTGGACACCCCCTGCACGGTGACGAACCCGCCGGCGCCGGTCTCCGAGACCGTCACCGCGACCGCCACCGTTCCTGTCAACACCCGTGCCATCAGCCTGGGTTCGGCCTCCGGCAACGCCGGTGACAGCGTCACCGTGACCGGCAGCAACTTCACCCCGGGTGCCAGCGTGACCCTGGCCGGACGGTCCGGCACCGCGCAGACCGCGGACACGGCGACCGTCACGGCCACCAGCGCCGGCACCATCAGCGGCTCGCTGGTCGTCAACGACAAGACGACGACCGGGATCGTGGCGTACGAGGGCAGTGCGTGGAGCACCGACCTGGGCGCCGGTCCGGCCGCCTATGTCGTCAACGACACCACGCCCGTTCCGCCCGGGAGTCAGAAACTGACGACGACCGTCAAGGCGGGCACGCTGTCCATGGCGCAGGCCGGGGACGCCGTGGACCTGTCCGCGGTCGACTTCGGCAAGGGCGGTGCCTCCACGGGCGCCCTGAACACGGTGACGGTCCAGGACTTCCGCGGCGGACCCGCGGGCTGGTCCCTGACCGGCAAGGTCACCGACTTCACCGGTCCCGGCGCCAAGATCGATGCCGGGGCGCTGAGTTGGACACCCGCCTGCGCCACCAAGGCGGGCAGCCCGAGCACGTGTGTCGCCGGTTCGGCGGGCACGGTGGGCAGTTCGGGAGCGACGCTCGCGTCCACGCCCGACGGCACGGTCACCGGCGGTGAGTTCACCGTCGATGCCGGACTCTCCCTGAACGTACCGGCGTTCACGCCTCCGGGCTCGTACTCCGGCGTTCTGACGCTCACGCTCACCTGACCGTCCGAACTCACCTCCGGTGGCCGGGCGCCCGCACCCGCCCGACCGCCGCACACCACGTCCGTGGGGGTCCGCACCCATGCGAAAGCTGTACGTCCTCCTCCTGAGTCTCTGCCTCGGCATGCTCGCCGCGCCCTCCACCTACGCGGCGGACAACGGCAGTTGGTCCGTGTACCCGGCCGCCTCGCAACTCGCCGCGCGGCCGTACTTCTATCTCTCCGCCGATCCCGGCCAGACCATCCAGGACAAGGTGGTCGTCGCCAACAAGACGGCGAAGCCGCTCACCTTCCGGCTGTACGCGGCCGACGCCTACAACACCGCGCGCGACGGCGGGTTCGCCGTGCGGACGGTGAAGGAGGCGATGCGGGGGGTCGGCGCGTGGGCGAAGCCCGCGAAGTCCCAAGTCACCGTCCCCGCCCACAAGTCGGTCACCGTGCCGTTCACCCTGCATGTGCCCGAGGGCGCCGAACCGGGCGACCATCCGGGCGCGTTGGTCGCCCTGGACGAACGTGTCGACAAGGGTGACGGATCGCTCGCGCTCGGTGTGCAGCGGGCCGTGGGCGCCCGTGTCTATCTCCGGGTGAGCGGACCGACGCTCCCCGCGCTCGCCGTCGAGCACGTCCACGTGTCCCATCACCAGCCGCTGGTACCGGGGTTGGGGAACAGCGACGCGACGATCTCCTACACGCTGCACAACACCGGCAACGTCACCCTCGACCCGAAGGTGACGCTGAAGGCGCAGGGCCTGTTCGGCCGGACGCTGCTCTCGCGCGGACTGACCCGGATCCCGGCCGAGTTGCTGCCCGGGCAGAGCGTGAGGCTCAGCGAGAAGTGGACGGACGCGCCCCAACTCGACTGGGGCGACGTCACGTTGACCGCGAGTGCGACCGGCACCAAGCAGTCGGCGAGCGCGTCGTTCTTCGCGCTGCCGTGGCTCGCGGCGGCACTGCTGCTCGCCGTCGGGTTCGTCGGGGGAGTGCTGGCGGTCAGAGCGCGTCGGGGCCGCGCTCTCCCGTCCGTACCCGTACGACCGTCTCGACCGGAATCGACCACACCTTCCCGTCCCCGATCTTCCCCGTCTGCGCGGCCTTGACGATCGCGTCGATCACGGCGTCCGAGTCCGCGTCGTCGACGACGACCTCGATCCGCACCTTGGGCACGAGGTCGACGCGGTACTCGGCGCCGCGGTACACCTCGGTGTGGCCGCGCTGCCGGCCGTAGCCGCTGGCCTCGGTGACGGTCAGGCCGTGCACGCCGAGCTCCTGGAGCGCCGTCTTGACCTCGTCGAGGCGGTACGGCTTGACGATCGCGGTGATGAGCTTCATGGCTGGGACGTGACCTTCTGAAGGGAGGGGACGGACGGGCCGACCGGGGCTCCGTGCCCCAGGACGCCGTGATCGTATGCGGTCTCGGCGTGCACCGTAAGGTCGAGCCCCGTCCGCTCCTCCTCTTCGCTCGCCCGCAGCCCCATCACCCGGTCGAGCAGCTTCCCGATCCCGTACGTCACGAGGAACGCGTACGCCCCTACGGCGACCACGGCCACCAGCTGCTTGCCGAGCTGGGCGAGCCCGCCGCCGTAGAGGAGGCCCTCGGGGCCGCCGGTCATCGCGGTGGCCGCGAAGACGCCGATCAGGAGGGTGCCGATGACGCCGCCGACCAGGTGGACGCCGACGACGTCGAGCGAGTCGTCGTAGTTCAGCCTGAACTTCCAGGCGACCGCGTACGAGCAGACGGCGCCGGCGGCGAGGCCGACGACCAGCGCGCCGAGGAGCGAGACCGAGCCGCAGGACGGGGTGATGGCGACCAGGCCGGCCACCGCGCCGGAGGCCGCGCCCAGGGTGGTGGGGTGGCCGTCGCGCCGCTGCTCGACGAAGAGCCAGCCCAGCAGGCCGGTGCAGCCCGCGGCGAGGGTGTTGAGGAAGGCCGCGGCGGCGAGGCCGTTGGCGCCGAGCGCGGAGCCCGCGTTGAAGCCGAACCAGCCGAACCAGAGCAGGCCCGCGCCCAGCATGACCATGGGGAGGTTGTGCGGGCGCATCGCGTCCTTCTTGAAGCCGAGCCGCGGGCCGACCACCAGGCACAGGGCCAGGCCCGAGGCGCCCGAGGTGATCTCGACCGGGAGACCGCCCGCGAAGTCGAGGGCGCCGAGGTGCGCCGCGATCCAGCCGCCCGGGCCCCAGACCCAGTGCGCGACGGGAACGTATACGAGCAGCGCCCAGACGGGGACGAAGACCAGCCAGGCCCCGAACCGCACCCGGTCGGCCACCGCGCCGCTGATCAGCGCGGCCGTGATGATCGCGAAGGTGAGCTGGAAGGTGGCGAAGAGGAGGGTGGGGACGGTGCCGTGGACGGAGTCCGGGCCGAGGCCGGACATGCCCGCGTGCTTCAGGCCGCCGATGAGTCCGCCGCCGAGGTCGTCGCCGAACGCGAGCGAGTAGCCTGCCGCCAGCCACACCACCGTGACCAGGGCGATCGACACGAAACTCATCATCAGCATGTTGAGGACGCTCTTCGTGCGGACCATGCCGCCGTAGAAGAGCGCCAGGCCCGGGGTCATCAGCAGGACCAGGGCGGTGGCGGCGAGCAGCCAGGCGGTGTCGCCGGTGTCGATGCGCCCGGCGGCGAGGGCGGCGGCAGAGGTCATGGTCGGCGCGGTCGGCACGGTCGTCTCCAACGGTGTGGGGGCTCGTCAGAGGGTCACCGGCGCTGGTTTCCGGTTGTGCACAGGGGTGTTTCCGTGACGTTTCATTGCCGTGGGGTTACCGAAAGCTCACCGCGTGGGGTCCGGGTGGACTGTTGTGCGGCGGGGGCCTGTGTATCAGGGACAATGGGCGCCATGAGCGTTCGTACCCCGTCATCCAAGCCGCCTGAGTCGTCGGAGGCTCCCCACCGCGCCGGCTTCGCCTGCTTCGTGGGCCGCCCCAACGCGGGCAAGTCCACCCTTACGAATGCTCTGGTCGGCCAGAAGGTGGCGATCACCGCCGACCAGCCGCAGACCACGCGGCACACGGTCCGCGGCATCGTGCACCGGCCGGACGCCCAGTTGATCCTGGTCGACACCCCTGGCCTGCACAAGCCGCGCACGCTGCTCGGGCAGCGGCTCAACGACATCGTCCGCACGACGTGGGCCGAGGTCGACGTCATCGGCTTCTGCCTGCCGGCGAACGAGAAGCTGGGCCCGGGTGACCGTTTCATCGCGAAGGAACTGGCGTCGATCAAGAAGACGCCGAAGATCGCGATCGTCACGAAGACCGACCTGGTGGACTCGAAGACCCTTGCCGAGCAGTTGATCGCCATCGATCAGCTCGGCAAGGAGCTGGGGTTCGAGTGGGCGGAGATCGTGCCGGTGTCGGCGGTCGCGGGGCAGCAGGTGGATCTGCTCGCCGACCTGCTCATCCCGCTGCTCCCGGAGGGGCCCGCCCTCTACCCCGAGGGTGACCTGACCGACGAGCCCGAGCAGGTCATGATCGCGGAGTTGATCCGTGAGGCCGCGCTGGAGGGGGTGCGGGACGAGTTGCCGCACTCCATCGCCGTCGTCGTCGAGGAGATGCTCCCTCGCGAGGACCGGCCCGCCGACAAGCCGCTCCTCGACATCCACGCGTTCGTGTACATCGAGCGGCCGAGCCAGAAGGGCATCATCATCGGCCCGAAGGGTGCGCGGCTGAAGCAGGTCGGGATCAAGTCGCGCAAGCAGATCGAGGCGTTGCTCGGTACGCCGGTGTTCCTGGACCTGCATGTGAAGGTGGCGAAGGACTGGCAGCGGGATCCTCGGCAGTTGCGGAAACTGGGGTTCTGAGAAGTTTCCTCGCCCCCGCCGCCCCTACCCGTCCCATCCTTCTGGGGCTCCGCCCCAGACCCCGCTCCTCAAACGCCGGAGGGGCTGGGTTGACGCCGACCGGAACCTTCACGGCAGCGCCGCATCACTCACCCTCCACCGACGTGAGCGACATGTCCTGTAGGCCTATCACCCGCAGCAACTGCAAGCGCTCGTACGACTCCGTGCCAGGCCGTGCCGTATGGATGATCAGCAGGTGGTGGGCGTCCTGGTTCAGGAGGATCTCGCAGTCCAGCTCCAGGAGGCCGACCAGCGGGTGAAGGAAGCGCTTCGTGGATTGGCGGCGTACCGCCACCTCGTGTTGCTCCCACAGCCGCGCGAACTCCTCGCTGGACGACCGCAGTTCGGCCACCAGCGCGGCCGGCTCGGGGTCGTCGGGACGGGCCGCGGCCACCGCGCGCAGGTTCGCGACGTGGGAGCGCGCGTGCTCGGCCACGTCCTCCGGGGGGAACATCTCCCGTGCCCCCGGGTCCAGGAAGAAGCGGCGGAGCAGATTGCGCTCCCGGGGCGGACGGGACAGCGCGTCACCTGTCAGCGCCCGCGACATCGCGTTCTGGGCGATCATCTCGCCGCAGTCGCTCGACACATGCGCCGGGGTGTCGTGCAGCCGGTCCAGGACCAGCAGCAGGCCCGGCCGCAGGTGTGCGGAGGAACCTCCCCGGCGCGGCGGCTCCTCGCCCGTCAGGTGGAAGAGGTGGTCGCGTTCGTCCTCCGTGAGCCGGAGCGCCCGCGCGAGCGCCGTGAGCATCTGGCGGGACGGGCGCGGGCCGCGGGCCTGCTCCAGGCGCGTGTAGTAGTCCACGGACATGCCGGTCAGCTGGGCCACCTCCTCACGGCGCAGCCCGGGCGTACGGCGCCGGGCGCCGGTCGTGAGGCCCACGTCGGAGGGGTCCAGGCGGGCCCGGCCGCGGCGCAGGAAGTCGGCGAGTTCGGCTCGGTTCACGTTTCCAGGGTGGGGCAGCCCGCCCGGCTTATCCAGGGACTGCCGGTCCCCTGATCGGAAGGTCTCTCCCGGCCGCGCCCACCCCGTCCCACGCTGGTGGCACCAGACCGTGAGGAGCAGATGATGTTGACACTGGTGACAGGCGCGACGGGACAGGTCGGCCGGCGTTTCGTACCGAGGCTGCTGGCACAGGCGAGGCCGGAGGAGCGGGTACGGGTGATCGTGCGGGACGCGGCCCGCGCCGAGCGTTTCGCGGAACTGGGCGCCGAGGTCGTCGTAGGCGATCTGCGCGACACCGACGCCCTCGGCAAGGCGGTCTCCGGCGTCGACGCGGTCGTGAACGTCGCCGCGTCCTTCCGCGGCGTCCCGGACGAGGAGGCCTGGGCCGTCAACCACGAAGCGGCGATCGCCCTGGGCAAGGCCTCGCTGGCCTCGGGCGTACGGCGCTTCGTCCAGGTCAGCACCGGAATGGTGTACGGCGCGGGACGCGGCCGACCGCTGACCGAGGAGGACGAGAGCCGGCCCGGCAGCCGGATGTGGGGCGCCTACAACGAGTCGAAGGTGGCCGCCGAACGCGAACTCCTCGCCCTCGACACCATGGACGTACGGGTCGCCCGCCTCCCCTTCGTCTACGGCGAGGGCGACCCCCACCTCGCCAACTCCCTTCAGTGGGCGGCGGGCTGGGCCTCGAACCAGCGCCTCCACATGGGCCACCACGCGGACGTGGCCCAGGGCCTGCTGCGCGTCCTGCACGCCCCGGGAGTCGCCGGCCGTGTCTACAACATCGCCGACGACGCCCCGGTCACCACGGTCGAGCTGTACCTGCTCAACGGGGTCGGGATCCCCGCCGATCTCGACCGGAACACCGACTCCGACCCGTGGTTCGGCGTCATGTCCACCGAACGGATCCGCCGGGAGCTGGGCTATCGCCCGCTGTACCCCACTGCGTGGACCGCGCGGGAGGCCGGCGTCCTCTGACCCGGCTCAGTCCACCCCTCGAATCCGCCGCACCAGCAGCGCCCCCGCCATCCCGATCACCGCCGACACCAGATACAGCACCCGGTACCCGCCCAGATACGTCACGATCGGCGCGGCGAGGGCGGGGGCCGCGACCTGGGGAAGCGCGTTCGCCACGTTGATGACGCCGAGGTCCTTGCCGCGGTCCACGGCCTTCGGGAGGACGTCCGTCATCAGGGCGAAGTCGACCGAGGTGAAGACGCCGAAGCCGATGCCCAGCAGGGCCGCCGAGGCGATCGCGCCCGGCCAGGTCTGCCAGCCCGCGAGGACCGCCGTCGCGAGCGCCATCAGGACGCCGGACCAGATCACGAACGGCTTGCGGCGGCCCACCCGGTCCGACCACACCCCGCCGACCACCACCGTGGCCAGGAGGGTCAAGCCGTTCACGGCCGTGAGGATCAGGACCCCCTGGTCCGGGTCGTGGTAGTGCAGGCGGTCGCGCAGGTAGTACAGGAGGTACAGCAGCACCAGCGCGTTGCTCAGGTTGATCAGGAAGCGGGTCAACCACGCCCAGCCCAGGTCGGGATAGCGGCGCGGGCTCAGCCAGAATCCCTTGAAGAAGCCCGGCCAGGACCACAACGGGCGGTCCGTCGCCGGGAGTTGGAGGTCCTTGTAGCGCAGTACGTACGGCAGCACGCCCACCGCCGTGAACACCGCGCACGCCACATAGCCCGCCTTGATGCCCCCGGCCGCCGTCGCCAGGCCCGTGCCGCCGACCACGCCCAGGATCTGCGCGGCGCCCAACCAGCCGCCCACAGAACCCCGTTGGAGCCGCGGCACGCGGTCCGGCACGGCCGCCGTGACCGCCGCGAAGGACGCGTTCAGGGTCAGCTGGACCAGGCACCAGCCGGCCGCCATCGTCCACACCCCGCCCGCGCCCGCGAGCAGGAGCAACGACAGCGCCCCGCCCGCCGCCCCGCCCACGATCCAGGGCGTACGGCGGCCCCACCGCGCCGTCGTGCGGTCGGACAGCGCGCCGAAGAGCGGATTGGCGACCAGCGACACCAGCGCGCCCGCGCCGGTCACCCACGCCAGCATCGTCTCCTTGGACATGCCGGTGCCGGGCGCGAAGTCCTTGGCCTGCGAGGCCAGCAGGATCTGCAGCGGGCCGTACCAGCCCACCCAGATCGCCCCGTTGGCGAGCGAGAGCGCGGACGTCCAGCCCCGGCCCACCCGCTCGACAGGTTCGGCCAGGGCAGCCACGGAAGCCACGGAAGAACGTCCTGTCGTCGTCATCTCTGAGCCTGGGCTCTCTGCGCCCGGAGCATGCCCTGGAACCAGCCGAACGACGCCTTCGGTGTGCGGACCTGCGTCTCGTAGTCGACGTGGACCAGACCGAACCGCCGCTGGTAGCCCTCCGCCCACTCGAAGTTGTCCAGCAGCGACCACACGAAGTAGCCGCGTACGTCCACGCCCGCCTCCAACGCCCCGTGCAGCGCCCGCACATGGCTGTCGAGGAAGGCGATCCGGTCCTGGTCGTCGACGCCCTCGTACGAGCAGCCGTTCTCGGTGATGACGACGGGCGGGAGACGGTCGCCGTAGCGGTCCCGGAAGGTGGTGAGGAGTTCGGTCAGGCCCTCGGGGACCACCGGCCAGCCGAAGTCCGTGACCGGGACGCCCTCGATGTCCCGTACGGAGAAGGGGAGTTCGGCGGGGAGGGTGAGGCCGCCGAACTCGATCTCGGCGCCCTGGGGTGCCCCGACCCGGCTCGGCGCGTAGTAGTTGATGCCGTACCAGTCGATCGGCTCGGCGATCACCTTCAGGTCGGACTCGACGTCGCCCGGCATCAACTCGCCCAGGCCGGAGGGGTATTCACCCAGCAGTAGCGGGTCGGCGAACAGGCGGTTCAGCAGCAGGTCGTAGAAGTCCGCCGCCTGGATGTCCTCCGGCTCCTGGGACGCCGGCCAGGTCGGGCCGTGCGAGTTGGCGATCCCGATGTCGGTGGCACCGGCCGCGCGCAGCGCCCGTACCGCCAAGCCGTGGGCCAGCAACTGGTGGTGGGCGACCGGGAGCGCGTCGAAGAGCAGGGTCTTGCCGGGCGCGTGGGCGCCCAGCGCGTGCCCCAACAAGGTATGTTCCGCCGGCTCGTTGAGGGTGATCCACTTCTTCACCCGATCGCCCAGCCGCTCCGCGACCACCGACACGTACTCGGCGAAGTGGGCCGCCGTGTCCCGGTCCAACCAGTCCCGGGTGACCGGGAGATCCCAGTGGAACAGGGTCGGGACCGGCCGTACGCCCGCCGTGAGCAGGTCGTCGACGAGACGGTCGTAGAAGTCGAGGCCGCCGGGGGAGTTCACCCGCGGCCAGGAGATCGAGAAGCGGTACGCGTCCACGCCCAGGTCCGCCAGGAGGGCCACGTCCACGCGGTGCCGGTGGTAGTGGTCGCAGGCCACCGCCGCCGTCGAACCGTCCTTGATCCGGCCCGGCTCGGCCTCGAACCTGTCCCACACGGACGGTTCGCGCACGTCCGCCGCGCCCTCGATCTGATGGGCCGAGGTCGAGACTCCCCAGAGGAAATCGGCCGGGAACCGAGGCATCGGGTTGCCTGCATCATTCGCCATGCGCCGGATCATGGGTACCGGCGGTAACGGGTGTCAACGGGCGGGCGTGAACAAGCAGTTACACCCACCCGCCGACACCCGCTCAGGCACCTTCCTTCAACACCCGTTGGATCAAGGTCCGTTGCTCCGCCGTGAGCCTGGGGTCGGCCGTGTACACGGTCTTCCCGTCCACCGTGATCTCGTAGTGGAAGCCGTCCGGGACGCCTGCCTCGGGCGTGCGCCGGCCGTCGGCGACCGCCTGTTCGGCCAGCGCGTGCCACTCGTGCGCGTCGGGCCGCGCCGAGGTGTCGACCTCGCCGCGGCGCTCGATGCCACCGAACCCACCCGTACGCCGTACCTGAATACGCATGCGTCCTGTCTAGTACGGATACGGGTGCGGCGCGACCAAGGCAGTGACTACGAGGTCGGCACCCCGACCTGCTCCCACGCCTTCTGCACGGCCTGCAACTCCTCGCCGCCGTCCCCGAACCGGGCCTTCGCGGCGGCGACCGTGAGGGCCGCGAAGTCCGTGAACAGGGCGTCCTTCTTGAGTTCGCCGCCGGTCAGGACGTCGTACCAGATCTGTCCGGCCTTCTCCCAGGCGTGCCCGCCGAGCGCGTCGGCGACCAGGTAGAAGGCGTGGTTGGGGATGCCGGAGTTGATGTGCACCCCGCCGTTGTCGCGCCCCGTGTCGACGAAGTCGTCCATCGTCGCGGGCTGCGGGTCCTTGCCGAGGGCGTCGTCGTCGTAGGCCGTGCCCGGGGCCTTCATGGAGCGCAGGGCGACGCCGGAGACGCGCGGGGCGAGCAGGCCCGCGCCGATCAGCCAGTCGGCGTCGGCGGCGGTCTGGCCGAGCGTGTACTGCTTGATGAGCGAGCCGAAGACGTCGGAGATCGACTCGTTCAGGGCGCCGGACTGGCCGAAGTAGGTCAGGTTCGCGGTGTACTGCGTGACGCCGTGGGTGAGTTCGTGGCCGATGACGTCGACCGGGATGGTGAAGTCGAGGAACAGCTCGCCGTCACCGTCGCCGAACACCATCTGCTCGCCGTTCCAGAACGCGTTGTCGTACTTCACGTCGTAGTGGACGGTCGCGTCGAGCGGCAGGCCCTGGCCGTCGATGGAGTGCCGGTTGAAGGCGTTGAGGTAGAGCTCGAAGGTGGCGCCGAGGCCCGCGTAGGCACGGTTGACGGTGGCGTCCCTGCCCGGGTCGGAGCCCTCGCTGCGGACCTTCTTGCCCGGCAGGTCCTGCTTGTGCTTCGCGTCGTAGATCGTCCGCTTCGGCTTGTCGGACTCGGCCGGTGCGGCGATGGTCGGTGCGCCGATGACCGTGGTCAGCCGGCGGTGGGTGCGCTCGTAGGCGTCGCGCTGGAGGGTCTCGCGGGCGGGACCGGCGAGCGCGGGGTCCTCGTGCTGGGCGAGCTTGTCGAGGACATGCGGCGGGACGATCGTGCAGAAGACGGGCTCGAAGCCCCCGTGAGTCGTCATGCCCGGCACCTTGGCACTGGGTGATGCGGATGTCACTACCGGCAACCATGATTGGTGGAAAACGCGGACATTCATCACAGTCTCGTAGCGGAGAGTGGTATACGGCGGTGAATATCCCGCATAGTGATACGGCCCCCCGCACCGCGCACGACTCGGCTACTCTGCTGGACATCATGCGTATCGGGCTGCTTCTCCTTAGCTGCCGCGGCGAGGGCCTGTAGTCCAGGTCGACTCCCTCCCCGCGGAGCTTCGCGTTGCGCGTCGGCCGTCCTTCAGGACACCACGAGGAGCCCCCGCATCATGGCAACCAGCCGCGCCAATCGCCAGCAGCCCAGTTCCATGCCGATCCACAAGTACGGCCAGTACGAGCAGGTCGACATCCCCGACCGCACCTGGCCCTCGCAGCGGATCACCGTAGCCCCCCGCTGGCTCTCCACGGACCTGCGCGACGGCAACCAGGCCCTGATCGACCCCATGTCACCGGTGCGCAAGCGCGCGATGTTCGACCTGCTGGTCAAGATGGGCTACAAGGAGATCGAGGTCGGCTTCCCGGCCTCCGGCCAGACCGACTTCGACTTCGTGCGCTCGATCGTCGAGGAAGAGGGCGCGATCCCGGACGACGTCACGATCTCCGTGCTGACGCAGGCCCGCGAGGACCTGATCGAGCGGACCGTGGAGTCCCTGAAGGGCGCCAAGCGCGCGACCCTGCACCTCTACAACGCGACCGCGCCCGTCTTCCGCCGCGTGGTCTTCCGCGGCTCCAAGGACGACATCAAGCAGATCGCCGTCGACGGCACGCGCCTGGTCATGGAGTACGCCGAGAAGCTGCTGGGCCCGGAGACGGAGTTCGGCTACCAGTACAGCCCCGAGATCTTCACGGACACCGAGCTGGACTTCGCGCTGGAGGTCTGCGAGGCGGTCATGGACGTCTGGCAGCCCGGCCCGGGCCGCGAGATCATCCTCAACCTGCCTGCCACCGTTGAGCGTTCGACCCCGTCCACGCACGCGGACCGCTTCGAGTGGATGGGCCGCAACCTGACCCGCCGCGAGCACGTGGTGCTGTCGATCCACCCGCACAACGACCGCGGTACGGCCGTCGCCGCCGCCGAGCTGGCGCTGATGGCCGGCGCCGACCGCGTCGAGGGCTGTCTGTTCGGCCAGGGCGAGCGCACCGGCAACGTCGACCTGGTCACGCTGGGGATGAACCTGTTCTCCCAGGGCGTCGACCCGCAGATCGACTTCTCCGACATCGACGAGATCCGTCGTACGTGGGAGTACTGCAACCAGATGGAGGTCCACCCGCGCCACCCGTACGTGGGCGACCTGGTCTACACGTCCTTCTCCGGCTCCCACCAGGACGCCATCAAGAAGGGCTTCGACGCGATGGAGGCCGACGCCAAGGCCAAGGGCGTCACGGTCGACGACATCGAGTGGGTGGTCCCGTACCTGCCGATCGACCCGAAGGACGTCGGCCGGTCCTACGAGGCCGTCATCCGCGTCAACTCGCAGTCGGGCAAGGGCGGAATCGCCTACGTCCTGAAGAACGACCACAAGCTGGACCTGCCGCGCCGGATGCAGATCGAGTTCTCGAAGCTCATTCAGGCCAAGACGGACGCCGAGGGCGGCGAGGTCACCCCGAAGGAGATCTGGGCGACCTTCGAGGACGAGTACCTGCCGAACCCGGACAACCCCTGGGGTCGTATCCAGGTGAAGACCGGCCAGTCGACCACCGACACCGACGGCGTGGACACGCTCAAGGTGGAGGCCACCGTCGACGGCGTCGACACCGTCCTGACCGGCTCCGGCAACGGCCCGATCTCGGCGTTCTTCGACGCCCTGGGGTCCGTCGGCATCGACGTACGGCTGCTGGACTACCAGGAGCACACGATGAGCGAGGGGGCCTCCGCGCAGGCCGCGTCGTACATCGAATGCGCGATCGACGACAAGATCCTCTGGGGAATCGGCATTGACGCGAATACGACACGTGCGTCCCTGAAGGCGGTCGTCTCGGCCGTCAACCGCGCCACCCGCTGAACCATCCTGACCGGCGGTTTACCTGCCGTAGGAGGGCCCCGTACGCCGGTCTCCGGCGGCCGGGGCCCCGTCGTTTCCCGGCCATTCCGTGTGGAGGTCACGGAGAGGTCTCGTCCGGGGTACTGACTCCGGCTCGACAATGTGGCTAACATCACGCCAGCGCGGCGATGTTGCCGCGGCGTTACGGAGGTGCGACGTGCTGCCTGAACGGGGACGAGACGGCCGAGCTGTCCATGAGGGCCGGGCGGCGCGCGTGCTGGGCATCCGTACCGCGTGGACCAGCGTCGGGGACGGCGAGTTCTTCTGCCCCGGCTGCGGGGGCGACCGCAACTACCAGCGCCTCACCGGGCGCCGCCGCTTCACCCTGCTCGGCATGCCGGTGCTGCCGCGCGGCGACACCGGCCCGGTCGTCGAGTGCGCCGCCTGCCAGGGCCACTACGGCACCGACGTCCTCGACCACCCCACCACGAGCCGCTTCTCCGCGATGCTCCGCGACGCCGTGCACACGGTCGCCCTCGCCGTCCTCGCCGCGGGCGGCACCTGCGCCCGTACGTCCCTGGAGGCCGCCGCGGGCACCGTCCGCGCCGCCGGCTTCCAGGACTGCACCGAGGACCAGCTCGGCGCCCTCGTCGAGGCCCTGGCCGCCGACACCGGCCGCATCTTCGGCGAACCCAGTGGTGCCGGCCTCGCCATAGAGCTGCACGAGGCACTCGACCCGCTCGCCCCCCACCTCGCCCCCGCCGGCCGCGAATCGATCCTGCTCCAGGGCGCCCGCATCGCGCTGGCCGACGGCCCCTACACACCGGCCGAACGCGACGCCCTCGCGACGGTGGGCGCGGCCCTCACGATCTGCTCGGACGACGTGACCCGGTTGCTGGCGGCGGCGCGGACGCCGTCGTAGAACGTCATAGAGCGTGCCGTGGACCGTCGTAGGCCGGAATCCTGGTCGAGGACACCCGCCGGCTCCCGTCGACACCCGTCCGGCCGAACTGCGCGACGCGATCCGCGCGGTGGCGGCCGGAGAGGCGTGTCCGCCGCCGGGGCGGCCGGTCCGTCGCCTCAACACCCCTGGAGTGGCTGGGGTGTTGACGTGCGCCCGCGCACCGCACGGGCACGCCCGTGGGACGGGACCGGGCCCCGCCGGTGATCGTCGCGTACGGGTCGGGGGCGGTGACACCAGGGAGGCTGTGACGGACAGACAGGTCAGCGTCGTTCCGTGAGGGGCGACCTCCGTGAGGGAGAGCGATGACCATCCTGAGCCGCACGCTTCTCGTCACCGCCGTACTGATCGCCCCGTTCGCCGTCGCCGGGCACGCCGCCGCCCGCTCCGGCTGCGCGTCCTCCGTGCCGTACGTCTCCGGAGACGGCGGCTACGACACCTACCGCATCCCGGCGACCGTCGTCACCGACCTCGGTACGGTCCTGGCCTTCGCCGAGGGGCGCCACAACGACGCGGGCGACACCGGCAACATCGACGTCGTCCTACGGCGCTCCTCCGACGGCGGCTGCACCTGGGGCCCCTTGTCGGTGGTGGCCGCCGGGGACGGGGACACCCGGGGCAACCCGGCCCCCGTCGTCGACCCCCGCACCGGCGCGATCGTGCTCGTCACCTCCTACAACAGCGGGACCGTCACCGAGGGCCGGATCATGCGGGGCGAGGTCACACCGGAACAGAGCCGCCGGGTGTTCGTGCAGCGCAGTTGGGACGACGGGCGTACCTTCACCGCTCCCCGGGACATCACGGGGGAGGTGAAACTGCCGAGTTGGCGCTGGTACGCGACCGGTCCCGGGCACGCGGTCGCCCTGACGCGCGGGCCGTACGCGGGCCGGCTGGTGATCCCGGCCAACCACTCCGCCGCGCCCGCCGCCGGATCCACCGACACCGGGCAGGAGGCGAAGTACTACGGCGGCCACGCCCTGTACAGCGACGACGGGGGCGACACCTGGCGGCTGGGCTTCGTGGACTCCACGTACGACGGCATCGACAACACCAACGAGTCCACGGCGGCCGAACTCCCCGACGGCAGGCTGTACTTCAGCTCCCGCGACCAGCTGGGCACGAGCACGGGGAACCGGCTCGACGCGTACTCCAGCGACGGGGGCACGAGCCTCGACCGGCCCTACGCGGTACAGCCCACCCTGGACGACGTACCGGTGGTGGAGGGCAGCGTGCTCCAACTTCCCGGTACCGGTGGGGCGTTGCTGTTCTCGGCACCGTCCGTGCCCAACGTCCGTCAGGGGATGGCGATCTGGCGGAGCGCCGATGGAGGGGCGAGCTTCGTCAAGGCGGTCACGCTGTCCCGGGAGTGGGCCGGGT
>NZ_JAENRY010000720.1 GCF_016612545.1 Streptomyces sp. MBT65
GCACGAGTTCCTCCAGGAAGGCGGCCGACCGGCCTTCGAACTGCGCGCGGTACTCGCCGCCACCTTGTCCCCGACCTGGGGTGTCTACAGCGGCTACGAACTGTGCGAGAACGCCGCTCTCCGGCCGGGCAGCGAGGAGTATCTCGACTCCGAGAAGTACCAACTCCGCCCGCGCGACTGGGAGTCCGCGGAGCGGGAAGGACGTAGCATCGCGCCATTGCTGGGCACGCTCAACGACATCCGGCGCCGTCACCCGTCGCTGCACCGGCTCAGGAATCTCCGCTTCCACCGGACGGACAACGACGCGCTGATCGCGTACAGCAAGACCACGGGTGGGGACACGGTCCTGGTGGTCGTCAACCTGGATCCGCACCACACCCAGGAGGCCACGGTCTCGTTGGACATGCCGCAACTCGGCCTGGAATCAAACGAATCCATGTCGGTGTACGACGAACTGACGGGTGAGTCCTATCAGTGGGGCAGGACCAACTATGTGCGTCTCGAACCCGGCCGGGCTCCCGCGCACGTGCTCCACGTCCGGCGGTCCACACAGAGCGGAGGGTCAAGAGCTTCATGACTGTCAACGAACCGGTCCACGACACCTTCGAGGACACTCCCGCC
>NZ_JAENRY010000721.1 GCF_016612545.1 Streptomyces sp. MBT65
CGGCGGCGCCGCCGTCAACCGCGCCCACGACTTCTGCGTGGCCCACCCCGGCAGCAACGTCCTGATCGTGTCGGCCGAGTTCTGCTCGCTGTGCTACCAGCCCGACATGGACGACATCGGCTCGCTGCTCTCCGACGGCCTGTTCGGGGACGCGGTCGCGGCCGCGGTGGTGCGCGGCACCGGCGGCACCGGCATCGAGCTGGAGCGCAACGCCTCCTACCTCATCCCGCACACCGAGGACTGGATCTCCTACGCGGTGCGCGAGACGGGTTTCCACTTCCAGCTGGACCGGCGGGTGCCGGGCACGATGGAGCCGCTGGCGCCGGTGCTGCGGGAGTTCGCCAAGGACCACAGCTGGGACGCGGGCAGCCTCGACTTCTACATCGTGCACGCGGGCGGTCCGCGGATCCTGGACGACCTCGCGAAGTTCCTGGAGGTCGACCGCAGCGTGTTCCGGCACAGCTGGGCCACGCTCAGCGAGTACGGCAACATCGCCAGCGCGGTGGTGCTGGAGGCGGCCCGCCGTTTGTTCGAGGAGGACCCGCCGGCCCCCGACGCCACCGGTCTGATCGCGGGCTTCGGCCCCGGCATCACCGCCGAGATGGCCCTGGGCCGCTGGAGCGACGGCGCCCGCGCCGACGTGGACTGACCCCCGCCGCGGCCGCTCGTCCCTGCCGCCGCTCGTCCCTGCCGCTGCCCGCAGCCGTGTTCCGCCGCTGCCGCCGCGGCTGTCTCTGCCGAAGGAACCCAAAAGATGACTGGCCTCATCGTCCCGCCCGGCCAGGGCCGGAAACTGGTCACCAAGGCGCAGGAAGTCACCTTCAAGGCCACCAAGGACCAGGGGTCCTCCCTGTCCGTCTTCGAGGTGGTCGTCCCGCCCGGCTTCGACGTCGGGGCGCACGTCCACCACGACGCGCAGGAGTTCTTCTACGTCCTGGAGGGCGAGCTGGAGCTCCTGGCGTTCGAACCGGAGCGGCGCACCCAGGACTCCTGGCACCGGTGGACCTCCCCGGACGGGGACCAGATCGCCGCCGCGACCGAGGGCGCCTTCATGTTCGTGCCCCCGGGCACCCCGCACGCCTTCCGCAACGCCTCCGACAAGCCCGCCCGC
>NZ_JAENRY010000722.1 GCF_016612545.1 Streptomyces sp. MBT65
CGGCGAGCGGCGGGGACGAGGGGGCGAGCGGGGACGGGGAGACGGCCGTTTCGTGCGGGGTCGTCGTGCTGGTGGTGGTCGACTCGGACTGCTGCGTCATCGAGGAGGCTCCCATCGCTGAGCGTCGTCGCGGAGATCGTCGAAGATCGACCTCAAGGACATCAACGCGCGTTGCACGTGTGGCAGTTCCAACGGCGCGGGTGACGTAAGGCATTCCGCGCGTTCCCCGTCGGTTCGGCCGAGCAGTGCGCCGGTGGACAGCCGTACGCGCAGCGCGCCGAGGTCGTCGCCGAAGCGGTGCCCTCCCGGGGCGGGCATGCCGAGCCGGGCGGTGAGGAACTCCTCCAGGTCCTGCGCGTCGCCCACCCCCTGCGACGGGTGCGGCGACGCGGGCGCCGAGTGCGGTGAGGACGTCGAGCACGCGCGCGTGGAGCGCGTTCCCGGCGCGGCCGGCGGGGAAGCGGGCGACGGCGGCGGGCCAGCCGGAGGGGAGGAGCGCGCCGGCGAGGTCGGTGACGACGGTGACTCGCTCGGGCAGCATCTCGGCGGGGCTGAGCAGCATGGTGCCCCGGGGTGCGTGCAGGGTGTCGCGCCAGGTCTCGTCGCTGACCAGGTGCAGGCCCTCGCCGGCGGCGGCCTCGACGGTCTCGTGCATGACCTCGGGCGGCGCGACGGTGGCGGTCGGGTCGTCGGCGACGGACAGCACGAGCAGCCGCGGGTCACCGCCCTCGTCCCGGACCCGGCGCACGGTCTCCAGCAGGGCGTACGGATCGGGCACCCCACCGCACTCGGCCGGGGTGCCCACATGGAACACGGGTCTGCCGAGCAGTCGGGCGTACGGCGCCCACCAGGCGGCGCAGGGTCGGGGCACCAGGACGTCACCGCCGAGAGCTGCGGTCAGCGCGACCAGCAGGGCGGGGGCGCCGTACGCCCGACTGCTCGGCAGACCCGTGTTCCATGTGGGCACCCC
>NZ_JAENRY010000723.1 GCF_016612545.1 Streptomyces sp. MBT65
GGCGGGCTGCTGGGGGCCGGAGAGGGCCGTGGAGCCGCCGGACGCGGAGGCGGCGGCACCGGTGCCCGCCGGGCCCGCCTGGGCCTGTGCGGCGGCGCGGGCGGCGGCCGCCTTTCCGGCACCGAAGCCGGGTCCTGAGGGGTCGGCGGAGGGCGCGTTCCCGGCGGGGTTCCGGGTCCCGAAGCCGCCGCCGTCGGCGGAGCCGGTTCCTACGGGACCCTGAGCCCCGATGCCCCCAGCCGCCGGACCGGACCCGACTCCACCCGCCGAACCGAAGCCACCGGCAGCGGAGTTGGACCCCGCCGGACCCCGCGAACCGAAACCACCCGCAGCCGCGCCGGACCCGGACGAGCCGGCCCCCGCCGGACCTTGCGACCCGAAACCGCCGGCGCCCGAGCCGGACCCTGCCCCAGCCGCCGAACCGAAGCCACCCGCACCCGAATCAGCCCCCGCCGCGCCCTGCGCGCCGTAGCCGCCCGCGGCTGCGCCGGACCCGGACGGACCCTGCGTGCCGAAGCCACCGGCGCCCGAGCCTGATCCCGCCCCACCCGGCGCACCGAAACCACCCGCGCCCGCGCCGGACCCGGACGAGCCCTGCGCGTCGAACCCGCCCGCGG
>NZ_JAENRY010000724.1 GCF_016612545.1 Streptomyces sp. MBT65
GGACGGAGAGGAGAAGGGCGAGGGGAAGGGCGAGGGGAACGGCCAGAGCGTAGGCAGGTTCGGCGGCCCGCTCCTGCTCCCGGCCGAGGTCCCGGACCCGGCCCACCCCTTCGTCGCCTCCATCGACCTGGCGGCTTTGGCGGCCTTGGCAACCCTGCCGGCCGACGCGACGGACCTGCCCCTCCCGCCCGACGGCCACCTGCTGCTGTTCGCCTTCCCCGAGACCGCCGACGACTACGACACGAGGGGCAGCGCGGTGTACGTCCCCGCCGGCACGCCGGTGACGGAACGGGACCGGAACGCCTGGAACCCCTTCGACTTCGAGGACGAGGAGGCGATGTTCGAGGCGTTCCCCCAGGGCCCGCTGCGGGCGACGCCCGGCGTCTCGCTGCCCTACCACCACGCGGTCGAGTCCACCGGGAGGCCGGGCAGCGACCCCCTCCTGGGACATCCCCGCGCCGAGGAACTGACCCAGGTCTGGGAGACGACCCAGAACGCCATCTCCCCCCAGGGTCCGTTGCAGATCGGGGGATACGCCTGGGAGGAGGCCATCCACACCGATCCGCTCGCCACCGCCGCGTACCGCGCCGGAAAAGCGGCGGAGGCGGGTCGCCGACCCGGTCCGGTCTCGGCCGACCCCTCGGACTGGGTCCTCCTCGCGGACTGGCAGGCAGGCATGGACCTGGAGGGCTGGGAGAGCGCGTCCGTCCACTGGGCGATCCAACGCGAGGACCTCGCGGCTCGCCTCTTCGACCGGACGTTCACGTCGGTCTTCTGGAACCCGTGAGGGACGGGGAGTTGACGGCTGTTGCGGTGATGCGTGGATTCCCTGGTGGCTGGATTCGCTGGTGGTTACCAGATCGATTTCAGCGCGGGTCGGTATCGCTTGCAGCGCAGGTCAGCATCACTTTTAGCGCAGGCCGGCATTCCTCAGCCCGTCCGGCGTTTGAGGACGAGGCCCTTTCGGGGCCGATGGGGGTCTGGGG
>NZ_JAENRY010000725.1 GCF_016612545.1 Streptomyces sp. MBT65
GCGGGAGGGTGGGGAGCGCCGGCATCGTGGGGAGGCCGGTGTTCACGCCCACCGGGCGGGCGCTCGCCGCCTCCGTCGTGCGCTCGGCGTCGGCCGCTGCCTGGGTCGCGGCGCGGCGGGCGCCGTAGCGGCGGTGCACTGCCTGCTTGGTGACTCCGAGGGCCGAGCCCACCGCGTCCCACGAGAAGCCGAGTGAGCGGTCGAAGTCCACCGCGGCCGTGACCAGGGTCTCGACGCTGTCCCGCAGCTCCTGCGCGAGGCGGACCGTCGGGGCGGGCGCGCGTCCGTAGACGACGAAGCCCGTGGAGGGGCCGGAGCGGCGCGGGCGGTAGACGTTGCCGAGCTGGGCGGTGAGCGTGCGCAGTGCGTCCACCTGCCGGCGGACCCGCTCGATGTCCCGCACCAGCAAGTGCAGGCTGGCCCGAGCCTGGGCGTCGTGGGTTGCGTGGTCGGCCATGAACAAGCCTCTCGAACCGGCGTTGAAAAGGATCGATCGGGCCGCGCGAATGCGGCCCATAGAGGTCAACTCTTTCTTGACCAACGCCTGTACGCTCCGCTGGTCACGCAACGGGGGCGTAGGGGCATATGCGTACGCCCCCGCTGAACCGGTGTGCGCTGCGGATGTCGGTGAGTTGACGGACGAGAGCCGCCGGGCGCTCGGGCCGGGACGCGCCATAGACTGGTGCGCTGCCCGCCCACCGTCGCCCGAGAGGCCCGAACCCTCCCATGAAGCTCGTCTTCGCCGGTACCCCCGAGGTCGCCGTTCCCGCCCTGGACGCCCTGATCGCCTCCGGGCGGCACGAGGTGGCCGCCGTCGTCACGCGGCCCGACGCGCCGGCCGGGCGCGGGCGCCGGCTGGTGGCGAGTCCCGTCGCCGAGCGGGCCGAGGAGGCGGGCATCGAGGTGCTGAAGCCCGTCAAGCCGCGCGACCCTGAGTTCCTGGAGCGGCTGCGCGAGATCGCGCCCGACTGCTGTCCCGTCGTCGCCTACGGCGCCCTGCTGCCCCGCGTCGCCCTCGACATCCCCGCCCACGGCTGGGTCAACCTGCACTTCTCGCTGCTCCCCGCCTGGCGCGGCGCCGCCCCCGTGCAGCACTCCATCATGTCCGGCGACGAGATCACCGGCGCCTCCACCTTCCTGATCGAGGAAGGACTCGACTCCGGGCCCGTCTACGGCACCGTCACCGAGGAGATCCGCCCCACCGACACCAGCGGCGACCTGCTCACCCGGCTCGCGTTCGCCGGCTCGGGCCTGCTCGCCGCGACCATGGACGGCATCGAGGACGGGACGTTGAAGGCCGTACCGCAGCCCGGCGACGGCATCACCCTCGCTCCGAAGATCAACGTCGAGGACGCCCAGGTGGAGTGGACGGCTCCTGCCCTGCGGGTCGATCGCGTGGTGCGCGGGTGCACTCCGGCCCCGGGCGCCTGGACCGTGTTCCGGGGCGAGCGGGTCCGGACCGTGCCGGAGCGGACCGACCTCGCGCCCGGGGCGCTCGCGGTCGGCAAGAACAATGTGTACGTGGGCACCGGTTCGTACGCCGTCGAGCTGCTGTGGGTGCAGGCGCAGGGCAAGAAGCCGATGCGGGCGGCGGACTGGGCGCGCGGGGCACGGATCGGCGCGGGGGAGAGCGTGGGGAGCTGAGAGGCGTGACGCCCAGCGCGCGTTCGTGTCCGTGCGACGTACGCTGGACGCACATCTCAGCCAGAAATCCGGAGCACCTTTTTCGTGAGCGAGCAGTCCCCTCGACCCCGTAAGCCCGGCAAGCCCTACCGCCGGCCGCAGAAGGACCCCGTCCGTTTCCTCGCCTTCGAGGCACTGAGGGCCGTGGACGAGCGGGACGCGTACGCCAACCTCGTGCTGCCGCCGCTGTTGCGCAAGGCCCGGGAGAAGGGCGACTTCGACACCCGGGAC
>NZ_JAENRY010000726.1 GCF_016612545.1 Streptomyces sp. MBT65
GGGGGGCGGAGCCGTGGTGCAGGGGCCGGGGTGCGCGGGTTCGCACATCAGGCCGTGCCTTGCTGTCCGCGCCGTCCTTCAGGCCGCGCTCCGCGCCTCCGCGACCATCGGTGCCAGATAGCGGATCAGGACGTTCTTCAACTCCCGTACGTAGGCCTCGCGCTCGGCGCCCTCGTGGGAGAGGACCAGTTCGAGACCGGCCTTGTAGAGGCCCAGGCACATGCGGGCGGTGCGGGTGACGTCGGCGGCGGGGGCGTCGGGCAGGAACGCCGCGATCACCGCCTCTATCCCGGCGAGCAGGTTCGCGTGCAGCGCGTCGTGCTCCTCGGCGAGCCGGCCGGGGATGTCCGGGCCGTGCATCAGGGCGAAGAACACCGGGTGCCGGCAGTTGAAGGCGGTGAAGCGGTCGACCACCCCGCCGACCGCCTCCTCCAGCGGGGTCGACGGGTCGAGCGGCGCGAGCGCCTCGCCGTACATGTCCCGCATTTCGTGCATCAGCCGGTCGCCCAGCTCGATCGCGATCGCTTCCTTGTTCGGGAAGAACTGGTAGAGCGTGCCCGGTGAGACGCCGGCCTCGCGGGCGATGGCGTTGGTGCTGGAGGCCG
>NZ_JAENRY010000727.1 GCF_016612545.1 Streptomyces sp. MBT65
GCACGCGCGTGCCCGAGAGGCCCTCAGTGACGCGGCCCTGCTGCCCCGGTCCGCCGTGGCCGTCGGCACGGCCGCCGCCCTGCTCGCCCCGACCCCGGCGCCCGACGCGCTGACCGGTGACGTCTTCCTCGTACCGCCGAACCCCGCCATGCACGACGAGCACGCCGCCGACGAGGAGCGGCAGGCGCTGCGCGCGCGGGCGGGGCAGCGGGACGAGGAGATCCGTACGCTCGCCGCGCGACTCGGCAAGGACCGGGAGCTTGCGGCGCGGCTCGCCTCCTGGCGCACCGGCTGCCCGAGCGGGCGGCTGGTCGAACTGGCGCGGACCGCGCAGGACACGCGCGCGTTCGCCGAGGAGGCCGAGGCCGAACTCGCCGAGGCGCGGACCGCGCGGGCCGAGGCCGACGAAGCCGCCGCCGAGGCCGCCCAGGTGCGCGACGAGCGGCAGGAGGCCGCGCAGAAGGCCCGCCGTGCCGCCGACGCTCTGGCCGGACTCGCCTTCCGGCTGCGCGAGCGTGCCGGGTGGCAGGTCAAACTGCGTGAACTCGCCGACGAGGCAGCCGAGTCGGAGGCCCGCGCCCAGTCCTGCCTGGAGCGCGCCCGCG
>NZ_JAENRY010000728.1 GCF_016612545.1 Streptomyces sp. MBT65
GTTCCGGGTGGCGGTATCTGGGGCGGAACCGGTGCCAGGGGGAGAGGGCGTACTCGTACGCCACCGAGCGCACCCAGCCGGCCGGGTCGCGGTCGACCGCCACCTCGGGCCAGCGCTGCCAGGCGACCTGGAAGGCCCGCTCGACGGACTCCCGCGCCAGTTCGCGCCGCCCGGTCAGCAGATAGGCCTGGCGTACCAGGGCGGGGGCGCAGAACGCGTAGAGCGCGTCGAAGGCCTGAGCGGGTGTCAGGGGTGGGCGGGGCGGTTCCTCGATCGGTACGGGCACCAGCACCGGTTCAGGTTCGGGTTCGGGCGCGGGTGCCGGGGTGTCGACGACCTCGGCCTGCCGCTCCTGCGGCTCCTGTTGAAGCTCCGGCACGGTCTCTTCTTCCGGCTGAACGTCTTTACTCAGGCTGGTGAGCAATGTCGCGTACGCCTCCCGCTTCCGGCCGCGTGGTGTGGTGCGGCCGGTCTCCCACGAGCGCACCGTCTCGCGGCTGACGCCCATCCGCGCCGCGACCTGAGCCTGTGTCAGCGAGCCTGCCTCGCGCAGGCGTCGGCGTTCTTTGGGCGGGGGGAGCGGGGTTGCAGGGGGCTGCGTCACCGGACGCCCTTTCGTACGAAAAAGTACATAAATGTATATTGAGCGACACTTCGGAGGTTCGCCTGTTACGACGAGAAAGCGCGTGTCGTTGGGAGCATGGCGGTCGTGATGCCGATGACCCACCGCCGACCGTCGTTGTCGCCCCTGCTCACCCGGATGCGCGACCGATCCCCCGGACTGGCCGCCAGCCTCTTGGGTGGCGCGGTCGCGGCGGGGCTCGGGCTCGGCTCGTTCGCGGTGCTCGTGATGATGCTGTGGATCAGCTCGCCGTACCCGGACAGCGGACCCGGCGGCGCCCTGCACATCGCCGCCGCCCTGTGGCTGCTGGCGCACGGCGTCGAACTGGTCCGCTCCGACACCCTCTCCGGAGTCCCGGCCCCCGTGGGCGTCACCCCGCTGCTCCTCCTCGCCGTGCCGCTGTGGCTGCTGCACCGGGCGGCCC
>NZ_JAENRY010000729.1 GCF_016612545.1 Streptomyces sp. MBT65
TCTACGCGGACCCCTTCGGCGCCGACAAGCCGAAGAAGCTGGTCAAGACCGGCAAGGTCAACTCCAGCGGCAACATCACGGTGACCGTGGACATGACCCGCGACACCGCCGTCTCCGCGGTCTTCGCCGGTGACGCCCGGTACGCGTCCAAGACGGCGAAGGTCACGTCGTACGCCAAGGTCAAGGTCTCCACCGCGATCAGCAAGCACTACAAGACGGCGAAGATCGGCTCGACGTCGTACTACTGGTTCCACAAGAACTCGGCGCCGATCGTCACCACCACGATGACCTACTACAAGGACCGCCAGGAGCGGCTCGACCTTCAGGTCTACTACCAGGGCACCTGGTACGACTCCGACTCGGAGTACTTCGGCCTGGGCACGAACGGCAAGGTCGCGGTGAACCTCGGCGCCCCCGGCCAGTCCGGCATCAAGGCCCGCATCCGGGCCGCCTACATCAACGGTTCGTCGGGCGACAGCGTCAACTCGACGACGTACACCGGCTGGAAGTACCTGTACTTCTCCAACTAGCCGCCGCTTCCCGGGCATTGGGGTGCACCGGGCGCAGGGGTGCAACGCGGCCCCGTCGCGACGACC
>NZ_JAENRY010000072.1 GCF_016612545.1 Streptomyces sp. MBT65
GGGTTGGCGGGGTGAGCGGATGCCGTCCTCAGGGTGTCCGCCGACGTTATGGCGGGCCGTGACACCCGCACCAGAGGACGGTTCATCCATCTTCCGCGCCCGGGGTGGAGGAATCATCCACCCAAGCTTCTATTCGCTGTCGCTCGGGGCGTCCTCCGGTTCGGAGTCGGGGCCCTGGGCGCGGACCCGCTGGACGTGTTCGAGGGAGTCGCGCAGTTCGGTGAGCCAGTCGTCGGTGTGGCGCTGGACGAGGCGGACGCACCAGGCGAGCGCGTCGCTGCGGCTGCGGGCCACTCCGGCGGCGATGAGGGTGTCGAGGACCTGGCGCTCGGGCTGGCGCAGCCGGGTCATGACGGGGGCGGAGATGTGGGTGAACAGGGAGCGCTCCCCGGCACACTCCACGCCCCACGAGACCTTCCTGCGGAACCGGTGCTCGGCCTCGCGGGCGAGTGCGATCCGGGTCTCCCGGGTGCGCTCGCGGAACTCCTGGACCCGGCCCTGGACCGCCGCCTCCTTCTCGGCGTCCGAGACGCCCTCGGCGAGCTTGGGCCCGGGGATGCGGCCGATGACGGTGATCTCCTCGCGGTCGACCGTGACCTCGACCAACTCCTCGAACAGGTCGTCGGGCAGACGGCCGGTGAACCAGCCGCGAAGTTTCTCCTGCTGCTCTGTCGTAATCATGTAATGACGATTACTCGCGCACAGGACGAAAGCAAGGGGCTGCGGCGGAGTGCGCCGAGAGCTGAAGTGGAATGTTTCGGGACTGTTTCAGGACGATCCGCGAGCGGGGGTAAACCGGCCATCCGGCCCGATCCGACGATCAAGAACCCCGTGGTTGCGGGGTTCGCACGTTCGAATTCTGTGACTTCACGCCACTGATTCAACACGCAAGGTTACTGAAACCTGTGGGTGGGATGTGAGTTTCGGCGGCGGACTCGGCAGAGTGGCGCCCGCCGGTCCGGCACCGACCGAGCGGGACCGGCACCGACTCGAACCGATCCGTTGTCGATCGGTTCGTGATCGGTTCGTATCGAGCGGAAGGATGCACACAATGCGGAACACCGCGCGCTGGGCAGCGACCCTGGGTCTGACGGCCACCGCCGTCTGCGGACCCCTGACCGGGTCGGCCCTCGCGGCCCACGGAGCCGGCCCGAACGCGCTCTACGCCCCGTCGGCCCTGGTGCTGACCATGGGCCACGGCGACGAAGCCGCCCTCGCCACACCGGAACGCGCCGTGACCCTCACCTGCGCGCCCACCTCCTCCGGCACCCATCCGGCCGCGGCTGACGCCTGCGCCGAACTGCGCGGTGTCGGGGGCGACTTCGACGCCCTGACGGCCCGGCCCGACGTGCTCTGCAACAAGCTCTACCGCCCCGTCGTCGTCACGATCGACGGGGTGTGGCAGGGCAAGCGCGTCTCCTACGAGCGCGTCTTCTCCAACGAGTGCGTGAAGGACTCCTACGGATACGGAGGCGTCTTCACGTTCTGAGAGACCGGGACCGCACGGTCTCCGTGAGCAACAGGGAGGGTCCGTAGCTGGGGAGTGCGTGCCCCTGTCGCGGAGCACTGCGGTCCCGCATCAGGGGTCGGCCGGGCGGTGTGGGGTCGCCCGTGCCGGCCCCTGCCTCGTTCGTCGTCATCGCTGCCGCTCCGGCTCGGCGGGCAGGGCGCGCAGCGGCGGGAAGCGGCCGAACAGTCCGGAGGCGCGCAGCAGCCGGTCGATGCGCGGCCCGTCGGAGACGACGCGCAGCCGCCCGCCGCGCTCCCGGGCCCGTCGCTCGGCCCGGCACAGGGCACGCAGTCCCGAGCAGTCGAGGAACTCGACGGGCCGCAGGTCCACCAGGACGTCGGGCTCCGGGACCGCCGTCGCGGCGTCCAGGTGCTCGACCACGAAACCGGCCGTCGCCATGTCGATCTCCCCCGACACCTCGACCACCGTGAAGGGTCCCTGCGACCGGGTGCGGGCACAGGAGTTGGCCGTGGGACTGTCGCGTTCGTCCGCTTCCGCTGTCATGGCCGCTCCACCTCGGCACGGGGCGCATTCGGTCTCGGTAGTTACCCCGGAGAAGCCCCGGGCATCCCCGACACGCCGCCCGCAAGATCTGGTTCACTCGACATGGTGAATTTCGGTCCAGGGCATTGACTTGCCGGCCGCGAGAGGCCGAAGAGGGGCCGCCGTCTCCCTGCGGACGGCGGCCCCTCGGTCTGTGCGGCTCGGGCTCAGGCCCGGCCTCGGCCTTGACTACGGCCTCGGGCGGGGCCGGTCACATGTGGACGACCGGTGCGGCGTCCGCGTCCTGCTGCGGGACCCCGCGACGGTAGAGCACGAGCGCGATCAGCGTGCCCGCGGCGAAGAAGCCCGCCGACCACCAGAACGCGGTGGTGTAGCTCTCGATCGTCGCCTGCGCCTGGACCAGCTTGCTGCGCGCGTCCTTCCCGGCGAGGTAGTCCGTCGCGGCGCTCGCGGCCAGCGTGTTCAGCAGCGCCGTGCCGATCGAACCGCCCACCTGCTGCATGGCGTTGACCGTCGCCGAGGCGACACCCGCGTCCTCTGCGGCCACACCGCTCGTGGCGAGCTGCATCGCCGGCGGCATCACCATGCCGAGGCCCGCGCCGATCACGATCAGCTGTGGCAGGACGTGCGTCGCGTAGGACGAGCCGACCCCGATGCCGGTCAGCCAGGCCATGCCGACCATGGCGATGGCGAAGCCCAGCGGAATGACGACCTTCGGGCCGAGCCGCGGCACGAGCATCGTGGTGCCCACCTGTGCCATGACCATCAGGGCGCCGATCATCGGCAGGAAGGCGACACCGGTCTTGGTGGGGCTGAAGCCGAGGTTCAACTGGAGGTAGTAGGTGAGGAAGAGGAATACGCCGAACATGCCCGCACCGGTGATCAGCACGGCGAGGAACGAGGCCCCCCGATTGCGGTCGAGCAGGATGCGCAGCGGCAGCAGCGGGTGCTCGGCGCGGTTCTGCCACCAGACGAAGGCCGTCAGCAGCAGGGCGCCGGCGATCAGGAAGCCCCAGGTCTGCGGTGAACTCCAGTCGTGCGTCTCGGCGTTGGAGAAACCGTAGACGAGGGAGAACAGACCACCGGCGACCAGTACCGTGCCCGGCACGTCCAGCTTGGAGCCCGCCGCGTCACGGTGGTTGGAGAGCAGGATCCAGCCGCCCGCGAAGGCGACGAACGCGATGGCGACGTTCACATAGAGCGTCCAGCGCCAGTCGAAGGCGTCGGTCAGCACCCCGCCGAGCAGCAGACCCACCGCACCACCGGCGCCGGCGATCGCGCCGTAGACGCTGAACGCCCTGGCGCGCTCACGGGCGTCGGTGAAGGTCGTGTTGAGCAGGGAGAGCGCGGCCGGCGCGAGCAGCGCGCCCGCGACACCCTGGAGGGCGCGTGCGGTGACCAGCATCCCGAAGCTGTTGGCGGCACCGCCGAGGGCGGAGGCGCCGGCGAATCCGACGACGCCGACGAGGAAGGCGGTCTTGCGGCCGAACAGGTCGGCGATCCGGCCGCCGAGCAGCAGCAGGGAGGCGAACGCCAGGGCGTACGCGGTGACGATCCACTGCCGGTTGCCGTCGGAGAACCCGAGGTCCTTCTGGGCCGACGGGAGGGCGATGTTCACGATGGTGGCGTCGAGGACCACCATCAGCTGCGCTACGGCGACGGTTGCGAGGATCCACCACCGCTTGGAGGAGGACGTCGGTTGCGCCTCCGTGACACCCGGCTGGGTGCCTTCGGTCAGAGTCTTCTGGGACATCGGGAACCACTCCAGGGAAGTCGTTCAGGGTTTACCAAAACGTAAACGAAACGGTTTCGTACACATCGAGACTAGAGCACTTTCAGCGAAACGGCAACGTTTCGCTGAGGACGGGGAGCAGACATGCGCAGTGGCGTGTTCGAGGTCGACGGGGCCGGGCTGTACTACGAGGTACGCGGTACCGGCCCGGCGCTGTTGCTGATCAGCGGGGCCGGGGGAGACGCCGGCTACTACACCGGAATCGCCGAGATCCTTTCCGACGCATTCATGGTGATCTCGTACGACCGACGCGGCAACTCGCGCAGTTCCGGCAGGTCAGGGGCGCCCATGAGCCTCGCCGTGCAGGCGGCCGACGCCCGGGCGCTCATCGCCGGCCTCGCCGACGGGCGGGCGCTGGTGTTCGGCAACAGCGGGGGCGCGGTCATCGGCCTCACGCTGGCCGCGCTGCACTCGGAGATGCTGGAGGGTCTCGTCGCCCATGAGCCGCCCGCGGTGAACGTCCTGCCCGACGGCGACCCCGGGCGCGGCTTCTTCGCCGAACTGGCCGCGCTGTACGAGCAGGGTGGGGCACCCGCGGCCGGGCGCCGGTTCGGGGAGACGACGCGCGGCGAGGGGACGTACCGCTGGCCCGCCGACCTCTGGAAGCGGTTCCTCGGGAACCAGGACCACCTCTTCGGTACGGAGTGGCCGGGCTTCGCCGGTTTCCGGCCCGACGAGACCGCGCTCAAGTCGGTGCCGTTTCCCGTGGTGTTGGGGGCGGGAGCGGAGGACCGCGGTACGTACTACGCCCGGCCGTCGATCGAGATCGCCCGGCGGATCGGGGTGCCGTGGGTCGAATTCCCCGGCATCCACATGGAGTTCCTGCGCAACCCCGGGCAATTCGCTGCGGCGGTACGGGTGTTGGCGACCCAGATGCACAGCCGCGACGGTGACCTCCCTGAACTGTGGGAGGGGTCGGCTCAGTTTGAGCCGAGCAGCTCCGCGACCAACACCCGCCGCAGCCAGGTCCGGTAGGCGTCGCTCGTCCAACCCCGGTGCCTGCGCAGGAGTTGGTGCATGTGTGGTGACGCCAGGGCGTAGAGCGTGTCGGCGGCGGTGCGCGCGTCGAGGCCCGGGCGGAGGGCTCCGCGCTCCTCAAGTGCCGTGGTCAGGGCCAGATGTACGCCGTACGTCGCCTCGGCTCCGGCGTCCGCGGACGCCCGCATGTCCGGGTCCGCGCCGGCCGCCTCGACGGTCACCATGATCAAGTCACCGGCGCGCTCCAGCAGTTCGGTGATCTGGCCGACGGTACGGCCGATCGCGCGCTCGGGGTCGGTCTCGTCCCGGATCGCCAGGGTCTCGGGGCGCTCGGGGACGGCGACCGGCTCCTCGTCACCGGCGATCGCGACGCCCAGGGTGTGTCCGAACAGTGCGGCCTTGGTGGGGAACGCGTCGTACAGCGTGCGCTCGCCGACACCGGCCAGCGCCGCGACCTCCTTCATGCGGGTGCCCGTGTACCCCTTCTCCGTGAACAGCCGCGCGGCCGCCTCCCGGATGCGGGCGCGGGTCGCCGCTGCCGCCTCGGCGCGCTTGGCCGAGCGGTAGGGCCGCGTCTGGCGGCTCTTCCGGTCGCTCTTCTGGTTGACGGGGTCGGACATGGGGAGGAGTCTAGAAGGAAATCGTCGCAGTGGTACTGCGGTGAAATCAGTCAAGGCGATCATCGGGGCGATGAGGAGTGTGGGTGCCATGCCGGAACTCGTCGGAATCCACCACGTGAAGCTGCCCGTCACCGATCTCGACCGCTCGCGCGACTGGTACGGACGCGTCCTCGGTTTCAAGGTCACCCACGAGTTCCCGGACGCGGAAGGCGTCGTGCGCGGGGTGGCGGGGGAGGTGCCGGGACTCGGCGACGCGATGCTCTGTCTGCGCGTCAACTCCCAGGCGGTGCACGGCTGTCAGGGCTTCGACCCGGTCAGCTTCGGAGTCCGGGACCGTGCCGACGTCGAGGCGTGGGCTGCTCATCTCGACACCCTCGGTATCCCGCACTCGCCGGTCATCGAGGCCTCGATCGGCTGGCTGCTCGTGTTCAACGACCCCGACGGCCTCGACCTGCATCTGTACAGCTGGGCGGCGCACGGGGTGGATCACGAGGGCGTCCCCGGGTACGGCCGCCCGGTGTCCTGAGCGGCGCGCGCGGCTGTCTGGGCGGGGCGCGCGGCCGCCTGAGCGGGTCACGATGTGTCCATGCCTTGACCGGCATATAACAGCAGAGGCATATTGGAGCCATGTCCGACGCCTCGCTCTGGACCGCCCTCGCCGATCCCCACCGGCGGGCCATCGTCGCCCTGCTCCTGGAGCGGCCCCGGCCCGTCGGCGAGATAGGGGAGGCCTGCGGTCTGAGCCAGCCGAGCACGTCGAAGCACCTGCGCGTGCTGCGGGACGCGGGCCTGGTCCGCGTACGGCAGGACGCGCAGCGCCGCGTCTACGCCCTCGATCCCGGCCCGATCGCCGAGCTCGACGCCTGGCTCGCCCCCTACCGCGAGCTGTGGAACCGCAGCCTGGACAGGTTGGGCCGACGCCTCGACGAGACGTCGCAGGACGACACCCCGCACCCCACCCCGAAGGACTGATCCACCATGTCCGTCGACCTCACCGGCACATACCTGACCCTGGACGACGGCCGCCCCGCCGTCCGGTTCAGCCGCACCTACGACCAACCCCGCGACCGCGTCTGGCAGTTCGTGACCGACCCGGACGAACTCACCCAGTGGTTCCCCTCCCGCGCCGAGTTCGAACTGCGCCCCGGAGGCACGGTCACCTTCAGCGGCGACCCGAACATGCCGGAGTCGACCGGCCGTGTCCTCGCCGTCGACGCACCCCGGCATCTCTCCTTCGCATGGGGCGGCGACGAGCTGCACTTCGACCTGGAGGAGGTCGAGGAGAAGCGCACCCGCTTCACCCTCACCAACGTCCTGAGCGCCGAGGACACCGCGTCCCGCAACGGCGCCGGCTGGGAGGTCTGCCTCGGCGCCCTGGACGCGAAGGCCCGCGGCGAGCGTGTGGAGGGGCCGCACACGGGTGCCGGTGCGCCCTGGAAGGTGTTCTACGACGGGTACTTGGCGGCCGGGGTCCCCTCAGGTGCGCCCGTGCCGGGCCTGGACTGACGCATCCCGGGCCTGGACCCGCCGGTCACGTCGACCGAGCCATCACACCGACACCGGCCCGTCACGCCATCTGCCGCCGCACCAACTCGTGCAGCCGCCCGCCCGTGTCCGCCAACAGCTGGGCGGGCGGGCCCTGTTGGGCGACCTTGCCGTCCTCCATGACGACCACACGGTCCGCGTCCAGCACGGTCGACAGGCGGTGCGCGATGACGATGCGGGTGGCGTTGAGGGCCTTGGTGCTCTCGATCACCGTGCGCTGGGTCTCGTTGTCCAGGGCGCTGGTCGCCTCGTCGAAGAACAGGATGCGCGGCCGGCGGATCAACGCCTGGGCGATCATGAGGCGTTGACGCTGGCCGCCCGACACCGCGCCGCTGCCGGAGACGATGGTGTGCAGGCCCATCGGCATCCGCCTGATGTCCTCGGCGAGCCCCGCCATCTCGGCCGCAGCCATCGCCTCCTCCGGCGTGAACGGCTCGGTGCCGCAGATGACGTCCAGGATGGAACCGGTGAACGGCTGCGCGTGCTGGAGCACCACCCCGCACTGTCGCCGCACCGCCGACTGGTCGAGCGCGCCGAGGTCCTGGCCGTCGTAGAGGACGCTGCCGGAGACCGGTCTGTCGAAGCCGATGAGGAGGCGGAGCAGGGTGGACTTGCCGCAGCCGCTGGGGCCGACGATCGCCACGAACTCGCCCGCGCGCGCCTCGAACGACACGTCGTCGAGCACGAGGGGGCCGTCGTCCGCGTACCGGAAGGAGACGCGGCGGGCTTCGATCGCGCCGGACAGGCGGCCGGGGCGGGTGCTCGCCGTGCGGACCTCGGGGGCCGCGTCCAGGACCGGCCTGATCTCCTCGAACAGGGGCAGGGCGGAGACCGTCGAGACGAAGGCGCCGGTCAGGCTGGTGACGGAGGTCAGCAGCATCGTCACCGAGGTGTTGAAGCTGAGGAAGGACGCGGCCGACATCGAGCCGCGCGCCGGGCCCGCCAGGAGCATGAACATCAGCAGGGTGCAGACCGGCAGATACACCGCGCCCATCACCGTGGTGAGGTTCTTGATCCGGCCGACCTTCTGCTGCAGCTCGCGGCTGCGCGCGAACTCGGACGCCCAGGCCGCGTAGGCGTAGTTCTCGGCCGCCGCGACCCGCAACTTCGGTAGCCCGCGCAGGGTTTGGAACGCCTGGTTGTTCAGCTTGTTGCTGAGGACGACCAGCTTGCGCTGCCAGCGGACCTGCCACAGGCCGAGGCTCAGGAACACGGCCGCGATCACGACGAGCATGCCGATCGCGGCGAACGCCAGCGAGGGGCTGTACCAGAAGAGAAGTCCGAGATTCATCACGCCGACCGTCACCGACTGGGCGACCACCGGGCCGACTCCCGCCAGCAGACGGCGAATCGAGCTGATGCCCATCGCCGCGCTCGCCAGCTCACCGGTGGAGCGTTCGGTGAAGAACGTCGTCGGCAGCCTCAACAGGCGGTCCCAGACTGCCGGTTGGAGGGTGGCCTCGATCCGGCCCTCCAGGCGGAGGATGGTGAGGTTCTCCAGCAGCATGAAGGCCGCCGCGACCACGCTGGTGATCATCACGGCGAGACAGACCTGCACGATCAGGTTCGTCTGGGCCTTCGGCACGAACTCGCCGAGTACCTTGCCCGTCGCGATCGGTACCAGCGCCCCGATCGCGACCGTCACCAACCCGCTGATCAGGAGGTTCGACAGGTCGCTGCCGGTGCCCTGCAAGGAGAAGCGGAGCAGCCCGAGCGGACTGAGGCGGCGCTCGGGCAGCGGGCGGTAGAACATCACCGCGCGCGGCTCGAACTCCGCCGCGTTCGCCTTCTCGATCGGCGTCTCGCGGCCGGTCGCCGGATGGACGGCGACATAGCCGCCGCGCCGCCACAGCAGGGCGACCGGCGCCCCGGACAGGGCTCGACGGCCCACCAGCGGACCGACGTTGTCACGCCACCAGCGTCCGTCGAGCCGTACACCACGCACCCGGACCCGGGAGGCGAGGGCGATGCGCTCGACCGGGTCGAGGCGGTCGCTCTCGCCGCCGCTCTGCGCGGGCTCCGCGAGGGTGATGCCGGCCGCCTCGGCGACCACCTTGCAGGCCGCGTACGAGGCGTCGGCGTCGGCCGAAGTCGTGCGCCGGGCACCGGACTTGCCGATCGACGCCAGCAGCGTCCGGTCGGCCTGCGCGCGGACCGCCTCACCGGCCTTGATACCGGCGGCGGTTCGCGTCTCGTGCGTCCGCTCCAGTTGCTCGATCCACTTGTCCAGCGTGGACAGCAGCCGGTACTGCTGGTCGACCATGCCCTGCCAGACACCCGGGTCCATCAGCAGATCGGCCGCCGCCTCCGCGCCGTACAGCGAGCCGTACTGCACGCTGCCCGGTGGCACTTGCATCCAGAAGACGTCGTCATCGGTGGGCGCGGCGGCCCGCTCGCCGGCCATCGGTGCCTGGAAGAGGATGGACAGACCGCGGCCGACACCGAGGGCGAGGGCGTGTTCCAGGGGGCTCGAAGTCGGCGGTACGTACTGGGGGTTGCCGTACGCGTCGTACGACCAGGTCTCGGTGTTGGCGGGCTGGTACAGCTCGCGCAGGCCGATGCGGTGCACCACGCAGTCGCGCAACGGGCGTGCCACCAGGGTGTGTTGGGGACCGGTGACCGGGCCGAGCAGCAGCGCGCCCGCCTCCAGTCGGCCGAGGTGGTGCCAGTGGCCCTGCTGCACGGCGTCCACCGCGAACAGGTCGATGGCGCCGGACGCGACCAGCCACAGCACCTGCGGGCCTTCGAGGTCGAGGCGGTTGAACCCGGCGCAGTCGATCGGCGTGCCCAGGGATCCCAGCGCGCCGAGGACCAGGTCGCCCTCGTGGACGGACGTCATCTCACCGCTCCTTGACCAGCGTGGCGTAGGCGCCGCCGGCCGCCACCAGGGCGTCGTGCCGCCCGCGTTCCACGATCGTGCCGTGTTCGAGGACGACGATCTCGTCGCTGTCGCGCACGGTGCTGAGCCGGTGCGCGATCACCACACAGGCGCAGCCGCGCTTGCGCAGGTTGTCCATCACGACCAGTTCGGTCTCCGCGTCCAGTGCGCTGGTCACCTCGTCGAGGACGAGGATGCTGGGCCTGCGCACCAACGCCCGTGCGATCTCCAGGCGTTGGCGCTGACCGCCGGAGAAGTTGCGCCCGTCCTGCTCGACCCGGCTGTGGATGCCGCCGGGGCGGCGCACGACCACGTCGTACAGGGCCGCGTCCCGCAGCGCCTCCACCACCGCCTCGTCCGGGATCGACGGGTCCCACAGCGCCACGTTGTCGCGGACCGAGCCCTCGAAGAGGAACACGTCCTGGTCGACGAAGGAGACGGAGGCGGCGAGGGCGCCGCGCGGGATGTCCTCCAGCCGGTGGTCGTCGATACGGATCACACCCTCCCAGGGCGTGTAGAGGCCCGAAATCAGCCTGGACACCGTCGACTTGCCGCTGCCGGAACCGCCGACCAGCGCCACCTGCTGACCCGGGCCCACCGTCAGGTCGAAACCGGTGAGCAGCGGTTTGTCGAGCGGGCTGTAGCCGAAGATGATGTTCTCCAGTTCGACGTGGCCGTGCAGCCGACGGGTCGAATCGGCGCCGCCCGCACGGGAGTAGAGGGGATCGGCCTGGAAGTTCTCGACGTCCTTGAGCCGGGCCACGTCGGCCGCGAAGTCCTGGATACGGCCCGCGACACCGTTGAGCCGGGTGATCGGCGCGGTGAAGCGGGTGACCAGCGCCTGGAAGGCGACCAGCAGACCGACCGAGATGCCCCCCTCCACGGCCCGCATACCGCCGATCCACAGGATCAGCGCGCTGTTGAGGGAGGCGAGCGTCGGCGCGACCACGCCCAGCCAGGCGCTCGGCACCCCGAGCCGCTGCTGCTCCTCCAGGGTGGTGGCGTGCTGCCCGGCCCACTTGCGGAAGTAGCCGTCCTCGCCGCCGGTCGCCTTCATCGTCTCGATCAACTGGAGCCCGGTGTATGCCGTGTTGGTGAGCCGGGCGGAGTCGGCGCGCAGCTTCGCGGTCCGGGTCGCGCGCAGTTTGATGACGACCCGCATCGCCACCACGTTCAGCAGCGCGACACCTATGCCCACGTACGTGAGTTGGGGGTCGTAGGTGTAGAGGAGGAACGCGTAGAGCACCACGACCACCGCGTCCACCCCGGCGGCCGAGAGGTCGCGGGCCAGGGTCTCGGCGACGGCGTCGTTCGACTGGAGGCGCTGCACCAGGTCGGCCGGGCTGCGCTGGGAGAAGAACGTCACCGGCAGCCGCAGCAGATGGCGCAGGAAGCGGGCGCTGGAGAGCGTGGAGGAGATGATCCGGCCGTGCAGCAGATTCGCCTGCTGGAGCCAGGTCAGCGCCAGCGTGAGCAGCACGCAGGTGCCCATCGACGCGAACAGCACGCCCAGCAGGGAGGTTTGACCGCCTATCAGGAACATGTCGATGTAGGTCCGGCTGAGCGCGGGCATCGCCGCACCGACCAGCACCAGCAGCAGACTCGCGAGCACGGCGGCGGGCATCGTGCCCGCGGTGCCGCGCAACCGGGCCGGCATCGCGCCCAGGACACCCGGCCTGCGGCCGCCCTTCTCGAAGCCGTCGCCCGGTTCCATGACGAGGACGACACCGGTGAAGCTCGCGTCGAAGTCCTCCATGGACACGAACCGCCGCCCCTTGCCGGGGTCGTTGATGTACACCCCGCGCCGGCCGAAGCGGCGGCCCATGCCGTCGTAGACGACGTAGTGGTTGAACTCCCAGAACAGGACGGCGGGGGAGCGCACTTCGGCGAGGGCGGCCGTGTCCATCTGCATGCCCTTGGCCGTGAGGCCGTAACTGCGGGCCGCCTTCAGCAAGTTGCTGGCGCGCGAGCCGTCGCGGGAGACCCCGCAGGCGATGCGCAGCTCCTCCAGCGGGACGTGGCGGCCGTAGAAGCCGAGGACCATCGCGAGGGAGGCGGCGCCGCACTCGACGGCCTCCATCTGGAGCACGGTGGGTGAACGGACCGTCTTCGCACGGCCCTTGGGCACCGGGCGCTTCGGTGGCGCGGAGCGGCGCCGGGAGCGGGTGTCCTGCGCGGGGCTCACGGCAGCAGCCAATCGAGGGGACGCTGATCGGCCAGCCGGATCGAGGCCGAGGCCATGGTCATGGAGGTGAGGGCGAACGGCGGGCCGTCCTGGGACGACCACTTGAGACCGCTCTTGGTCCCCTTCTCCTTGTCGAGCTTCACCAGTACGGCCACCGGCCTGCCCTTCTTGGTGAACTGCTCGCCGAGTTGGCTGTCCCCGAGGAACGCGGCGATCTGCTGCGCCGACTGAGCGGACCGGTCCACCGACTTCACATGGCCGCGCAGCACGCCGTACGTCTGCGTCGGAACCGACGAGACGGTCAGGTCGACGGAGGCGTTCGCGGGGATGGAGGCCGCGTTCTCGGCGGGGACGTACACCGTCGCGTAGAGCGGGTCGGCGACGTGCGCGACCTTCTCCACGGCGGCGACGTTCGCGCCCGTCTGGATGATCTGGCCGATGGTGGCGGCGAGCGCGGTGATCCGGCCCGCGGCGACCGTGCGCACGACGGCGTCACCGTCGGCCGTACGGACCTTCAGCACAGGGGAGTTGGCCGGCAGCCGCGCGCCCTCCTGGGCGACGACGGCGGTGACCTGGCCGGCGACCGGGCTCTGCAGGATGTAACTGCCCTCCCCGTGCGTGAGGATGGCGGACGCCCCGACCGTGGACGCCACGGAACCGGTGACCGCCCACACGGACGCGGCGGCCACCACGACCACCGTCACACAGAGCACGAGCCAGCCCTGCGGACGCGCGAAACGCACCGGAAGATCCAGCTCCTCGGCCGACTGGAGCTTGGCGAGGGCCTGTTGGCGGAACTGCACGGGACTTCCCTCACCTGGGGGAGAGATCTTCTACGGCACCCGAGAACGGCACCTGTTGACGACACCGGAAAGCCCCGGAGCCGGGAAACGGCTCCGGGACTCGGTGGAACAAGGGGCGATCAGAGACCGGCGACCAGGTGCGTGACCGGGGCCACGCTCAGGCCGGTGGTGCCCTCGACCGTGCCGATGACCGAGTCGACCAGGCCGGAGACCGGGACAACGCCGTCGACCAGGCCGGTGACGGTGCCGAGGGCGTTCAGGGAGAGACCACCGGAGACGTTGTCGAGCTCGGCGTCGGAGATCTCGGCGGTCTGGACCTGGGGGGTGGAGTTCATGGGGGAACTTCCCTTCATATGGATAGTCACAAGGGGGGAGCGGCCCCCTCTGGGGACAGATGACGGCCGCGACCGCAGGCGCCGGGCGGGCGTCGTTTCCGGAGCCCTCGCGGCTCCTGCGGTGCGATGGATCAAAGCACGCGGCCGGTCGGCGCAGCCAATCAAACTCCGGCCCCACCAGGGCACTTGAGCCTCAGGGGGCGCGAACCGTGCAGGCATGGGCACCAGGTGTCGGCGAGTTCTTCACACGGTGCGCGGCATCGCTCCGCGAGAGGGCTTGCGGCGCCGAAGCGGAATCGGGCACTCCCCACCAAAGGCGTTCGCGGGGGGTGTGTGCATGTGCAGATCCGTGGAGTCCGGTGACTTGGTTGGGTACGCGCTGTGCAGATTCCCTGAAGCGAGGATTCCGTTCACCGTTCTCTACGGACCGTTCCTGAACGACTGCGTTCCGTGTCGGTCCGCGGGGCGGGCGAGGGGTGCGCGAACAGGACCCGTGTGCGGGCAGGTTTGATCTCCACCGATTCGATCAAGACATCCGGCCACTCGCGGCGCACCGGTCGGACCGGGGCCGCAACGCCGTGAGTACGGGCCCGCAGCCACCTCGTACCTCTGCCGGGTCAGGGCTTGCACATGGCCGATTCCCGTTTTCGTAAAGGAAGTTGGGAAACGGAATTGAACACCTCACGTGACACGTGCGTATCAACGGGCATCCAGGCGCCCCCCAAAGCCGCCACCCCCGGCGGCGCAGACCCCGGTCCCCAGGAGGTCGAGAAGTTTGAGTCACAAGCGAATTCCGAAGCGCAAGGCCGCGATAGCCATCGGCGGTGTCGCTGCTCTCGGAGCGGCGGCGATCCTGCTGCCGAACGCCAACGCGTCCCAGGACAACTCGGCAGGCGCCGCCACCCCCAAGACCCTCAAGGCGACGGGTGCCTCCGACCTCTCCGCGCAGATCGCCGGACTGCTGGGTGACGCCTTCGCCGGGTCCTACTACGACAGCGCCACGCAGCAGCTCGTCGTCAACGTGATCTCGGGCGACAACAACAACGTGGTCGTGCAGGCGGAGAAGGCCGGCGCCAAGGTGCGCGAGGTGCAGAACAGCACCGCCGAACTCACCGCCGCCGCCCAGGTGTTGAAGACCAAGGCGACCGTCCCCGGCACCGCCTGGTCGGTCGACCCGAAGACCAACAAGATCCAGGTCCTCGCCGACAGCACCGTCACCGGCAGCAAGTGGGACACCGTGCTGTCGACGGTCAAGAGCCTCGGCACCGACATGGCCACCGTCAAGAAGACCGCCGGCTCCTTCAAGACGCTGGTCTCGGGCGGCGACGCCATCTTCGCCCAGACCGACCAGGGCGGCGTCCGCTGCTCCCTCGGCTTCAACGTCACCGCGAGCGACGGCACCCCCGCCTTCCTGACCGCAGGACACTGCGGTGTCGCGGCGAAGCAGTGGTCCGACACACAGGACGGCCAGCCGATCGCCACGGTCGACCAGGCCACCTTCCCCGTCAGCGACTTCTCCCTCGTGAAGTACGACGACCCGGCCACGCAGACCACGAGCGACGTCAACGTGGGCAACGGCCAGACCGTCCAGATCACTCAGGCCGAGGACGCCACGGTCGGCACCCAGGTCTTCCGGATGGGCTCCACCACCGGTCTGCACGACGGCACGGTCACCGGGCTCGACGCGACGGTCAACTTCCAGAGCGAGACCGACCCCAACGGCGTCGACACCGTCAACGGCCTCATCCAGACGGACGTCTGCGCCGAGGCGGGTGACAGCGGCGGCTCGCTCTTCACCCAGGACGGCGGCGCGGTCGGCCTCACCTCCGGCGGCAGCGGCGACTGCACCAGCGGCGGCGAGACCTTCTTCCAGCCGGTCACCGCCGCGCTGACGGCGACCGGGGCCACCCTCGGCGACGCGGGTGCCGGTGCGGGCGCGGGCGCGGGCGACGACACCGCCACGGCCGACCCGTCGGCCACCGCCGCCGACCCGTCCGCCACGGACGGCACCGGTGACGAGTCCGGAGCCGTCGACCCGAACGCCACGGCCACGGACGGCACGGGCGACCAGTCCGGAACCGGCGACGCGACGGGCGACGGAACCGGCGACGTGTCCGGTGACGGCACCGGAGCCGACGACGGTTCCTCGCTCACCTCGAACCACTGATCCGACCCCTTCCAGCAGTTCAGGTCGGCGGTGGATCGGTCCGGCCCTCCGGCGGGAGGGCCGGACCGCCCTGCGTGTACGTCGGCCCGGGTCCGGCTACAGGGCCCGAAGCAGCAGCAGCGCCACGTCGTCGATCCGCTCGCGCGCCGCGGCGCTGTGTCGCACCAGTTCGTCGGCGATCTCCTCCAGCGGCAACTCCCCGGCCGCTGCGAGGCGTTGACCCAGTTCGGCCAGGGCGTCCTCGATGTCGACGCCGGGCGACTCGATGAGCCCGTCGGTGTAGAGGGCGAGGACGGAACCGGGCGCGAGATCGACCTCCGTCGTCGGATAGACGGCGTCCGCGTCGATGCCCAGCAGCGGACCGCCCGCCAGGTCCAGCACCCGCACCCGCCCGTCCGGCCGGCGCAGCAAGGGCGGCGGATGCCCGGCGCGGGCCATCACGGCCGTACCGCGCGCGGGATCCAGCCGTAGATACAGACAGCTCGCGAAGAGTTCGGAGCCGAGGTCGATCAGCAGCCGGTTGGTGCTGCGCATGACCTCCTCCGGAGCCTGGCCGACCGTGGTGTACGCGCGGACGGCGGTCCGGATCTGGCCCATCAGCCCGGCCGCGGTCACGTTGTGGCCCTGTACGTCGCCGATCACCGCGGCCAGTCCCTCGGACGTCACCAGGTCGTAGAAGTCGCCGCCGATCTCCATGCCCTGCGTGGCCGGCAGATAGCGGGCGGCGGCCTCGATGCCCGGCAGCGGCGGCAGCGAGTGCGGCAGCAGCGCGGCCTGGAGTCCATGGGCCAGCCGGTTCTTCGCGTCGTAGAGCAGCGCACGCGCCAGCGCCTGCGCGATCAGCCCGCCGAGACTCGTCAGTACGGCCCGCTCGTCCGCGGGGAAGGCGTGCGGTTCGGCATAGGCCAGCACACAGGTACCGACCGGGCGCCCGGACGCGATCAGCGGCAGATAGGCCCAGGCCGTGAACACGTCGGGCGTGGAGGGCAGGTCCGGATACAGCCGTTCCATCTCCTGCCGGGAGTCGAAGAACGCGGGCATACCGCTGTTCAGCGCGGCCGTCCCCGGCGTCGACAGGGTCAGCGGCATTCCGTCGAAGCGCTCGACGAGATCCGGGTCCGGATAGCCGCGGTGTCCCAGCACATGCAGCCGCCCGCCCCGCGAACCGAGAACCACCAGCGCCTGACTGCCGACGGCGGGGGCGATCTCGTCCGCGATCAACTGCACCACGTCCTCCACCCCGACCGCCTCGGTGAGCGCCCCGGCCAGGCTCAGCACCTGCGAGATGGACACGAGGCGCGACGGCCCCTCGCCCGGTCGCGGCGCCGCCCGGCCCAGCTCCGTCACCGCCCGCGCCCGGCTGATCCGCACACTCAGCCCGGTCGTGTTCGGATACATCCGGAACGACAGCCACTCGCCCGGCGGCCGCAACGCCACGAACGACGTGACCTGCTGACTGAGCAGCGCGGCCCGGTAACGGTCCTCGTACACCGGGTCGTTGAGCCAGGGCACGGCCGCCCACAACTGGGTGCCCAGCAGACGGCTCACCGACATGCCGAGCAGCTCCCCGGCCGCCGCGTTCGCGAAGCCCACCCGCCCGTGCAGATCCAGCGAGCACAGCCCGTACGGCAGCCGGGCCACCATCCGGGCCGCCTCGACCGTGCCCAGCGTCCCGGCCACACTCGTCGCGGGCCCCGTCGCCAGCAGGTCGGGCTCGGCCCGCGCCGGCCGCCGCTCCTCGACGGCCCGCTCCAGCCGTACCGCGAGCCGGTCGCAGGCGGTCGTCAGCTGGTCGCGGTCCCGGTCGGAGAGGTCCGGCGGATGCGAACCGGGCCAGGTCACGAACACCGAGCCGTAGACCGTGGACGCGGTGGCCACGGGCACGGCGGCCAGCGCGAAGGGATACGGCAGCACGACCGCGATGCGCGGATAGCGGCGGGCCATGTCCTCCTCGCCGCCGACCCAGATCAGCCGCCGCTCGCGCACCGCCTCGGCGACCGGGATCGGCGCGCTCAGCCCGACCCGCTCCCAGGGCGCCGCGAAGGCGCGGGGCAGCCCGGCCATGACCGCCATCTCCAGCACCGGCTCGTCGGGCGTCAGCAGATACACCGCACCCGAGTGCGCGTGGACGCCGTCCATCATCGCGGCCAGCGCGAGCGACAGCATCGGCCGGCCGACCGGTGACCCGGCGACCGTCGGCGCCTGCCCGTCCGACACGCCGACCACCTCCTTGCCCGGCCCGCGCTCCCACGGATCAGGCTCCACCCTGGGAGCGCGACGCGCACGGCGAGCGTCGTCGCCGTCGCGCGACGGGGCCATCCGGTGGCTCATCTCCACGGAACGGTCACAGGGGCTGCGCAGTCGCTGTATAAGCGCTGTAATTGCGGACGTGGTCAGTGAGGGCGCTGTGGGACGCAGAGTGGGAACGTTGCGTGCCGAAACCGCCCTCAAAACGCTCGCCACCGACCTCGGCCCCCGCGAACGGCTGCGCCGCGTCCTCGAACAGGCCCTCGTCTTCGCCGGTGCGAGCTTCGCCGGGGTGTACACACCCGGCGACGACGCGGACCTGCTGTGCCTGGTCGAGTCGGCCGGTGTGCCGCGCACGCTGTACGGGCTGCGGGACGGCTATCCGGCGTCCGGCGGATCACCGGCCGCCGAGGCCCGGCGGGCCGGGCACCCGGTGTGGTTCGGTCCCGAGGAACTCGCCGCCGGCGGCGACGCACGACGCCTGCCGACGGGGGAGTTCCACCTCGCGGCGCTGCCCGTGCGCGGCGAGAAGGGCGGCGGCTGTCTGCTCGCGGTGAGCGAACGCCCGGCCGGATTCGCCGGCGAGGACCGTGAGTGCCTCGCGCTGATCGCCGACGCGGTCGCGATCCCGGTGCTCGCCGAGGCCGTCGCGGGCGAGGACCTGGCCGCGGGCGCCTTCGACCTGGCCATGGACACCGGGCGGGTCGAGGTCGGCGGCGACGTCCTGGAACTGTTCGGGCTCGCCACCGGCGACTTCGACGGCAAGGTCGAGACCCTGCTCGGACTGACCGTGCCGGAGGACCTGCCCTCGCTGATGTCCGTCGTCGAGGCCGACCACATGGCCATCGGCGACCGCGAGCTGGAGTTCCGGGTTCTCCAGCCCTCGGGAACACCGAAGTGGCTGCGGCTTCAGGGCCGGCTCCTGCCCGGCGGCGACGGCCGCCCGGCCCGCCTCGTCGGCACCGTCGGCGACGCCTCCCAGCTGCGCTCCGGCGTCAACGACGTGGCCCGCGTCCAGCGCCTCGCCGCCGCGCTCGCCATGGCCGGCACGGTCCGTGACGTCAGCCAGGCCGTGGTCGCCGCCCTGCGCAAACCGCTGCGCGCCGACCGCATCGCGCTTGCCGAACTGGAGGGCGACCGGCTCGTCGTCACCGTCCTCGACCCGCCCGAACCCGAGTCCTGGCCCGAGCTGTGGCGCCAGGAGTGGCGCAGCGAATGGCCCGACGCGCCCGTCCGTACGATGCCCACCCTCGCCGCCGCCCTGCGCGAGGGCCGCGCCGCGATCTGGCCCGCCGGCACCGACCTGGAACCCGCCCTCGCCGAGGTCGGACCGGGCGGCCTCGCCGTGCTGCCGCTGTCCGCGGGCGGCCGGGTCTCCGGTGCCTGTCTGATCGGCTGGGACGACCCGCACGTCTTCGGCTCCGACGAACGGGCCCTGCTCACCGCCTCCGCAGGACTCGCCGGGCAGGCCCTGATGCGCGCCCGCGCCTTCGACGCCGAGCACGAACTCGTCGGCATGCTCCAGCGCCAACTGCTGCCGCGCCGGCTGCCGAACCTGCCCGGCGCGGTCGCCGTCGCCCGCTATCTGCCGACCACGGCCGGCCTCGAGGTCGGCGGCGACTGGTACGACGTCATCCCGCTGCCCGACAACCACGTCGCCCTCGTCATCGGCGACGTCCAGGGCCACAACGCGGGCGCCGCCACCCTCATGGGCCAGATGCGCACCGCGCTGCGCGCCTACGCCGTCGAGGGACACCCGCCCGACGTCGTCGTCTCGCACGCCAACCGCCTCCTCATCGACCTGGAGACCGACCTCTTCGCCACCTGCTGCTACGTCGACGTGAACCTGGAGGAAGGTTCCGCCTGGTACGTGCGGGCCGGTCACCTCCCACCCGTCCTGCGGTACCCGGACGGCAGCACCGAGATCCCCTACGCGGACGGCGGACCGCCGCTCGGCGTGGTCACCCAGGCCGACTTCCCGATGAGCCCGCTGCGGCTCCAGCCCGGCACCGTCGTCGCCCTCACCACCGACGGTCTCGTGGAGTCCAAGGAGGCCGACATCGACGAGGGCCTCGACCGCCTCGCGCACGGCCTCGCCGTCTCCGACCCCGCGCACCTCGGCCTCGTCGCCGACGCGCTGCTCGGCAACGCCCGCCGCGAGGACGACGTAGCCCTCCTCCTGATGCGCTACGACGGCCTGGCCACCCGCCCCCGCCGGGAGAACTGGACGGTGTGGCGCGTCCCCGAGGCGGCCCGGCACGCCCGCCGCTTCACCAAGCGCACCCTGCGCACCTGGGGTGTCACCGAGGAGACCGACACCATCCTGCTCGTCGTCTCCGAGCTGGTCACCAACGCCCTGGTGCACACCGACGGACCGGTCCGCCTCGACCTCACCCTCGTCAACCGGCGGTTCCGCGTCGCCGTCGCCGACTCCTCGCCGCGCACCCCGGTCAAGCCCACCAGCATCGGCTGGGAGGCCACCGGCGGCCGCGGCATCCTCCTCGTCGAGGCCATGTCGGCGGCCTGGGGCACGGTGCCGGTGAGCGGCGGCAAACAGGTGTGGGCCGAGATCGCGCTCGACCGGTAGACGGCCGCACGGGTGCCTGTCCGGTCGTGCAGCGGCAGGTCGGGACGGTCGCGCGCGTCCGCCGTGATGGGGTGCGTGCTTGTGGCACACACCTTCGAGGAACTCGTCGAGAAGCACCGCGCGGCCCAGGCGGCACGCGCCCGGGTCAAGGAGATGCGGGACTCCCTGGGAGCCCCCGCGCACGAATCCTGGACCGAGGCCGAGACCGACATCTACGAGACCGCCTGGCGGGCCTGGCGCGACCTGGCCCGCGACATGCAGTCCGCGGCGGACGAGTACGCACGGGACGAGGGCCTCGACCGGGCCGAGGTCGAGGCGGACGTGGCACGGGCAGCGGGGGACTCACCGGGTCCGACGGCCGGCTAGACACCTTCCGTACCCCCCATCGTTGGCCGGTCGTAACAAACGAACATAGGGAGGAACGATGCGCGTCCGAAGATGACGCTAAGGTGAAGCGATGAAGGCTCTCGTTCTCTCCGGCGGCACTGGATCCCGCCTGAGGCCGATCACACACACATCGGCAAAACAGCTCGTCCCGGTGGCCAACAAGGCCGTCCTTTTCTACGGGCTCGAATCACTCGCCGACGCGGGCATCACCGAGGTCGGCATCATCGTCGGTGACACCGCGGCGGAGATCGAGCAGGCGGTGGGCGACGGGTCGAAGTTCGGCCTGAAGGTCACCTACATCCCGCAGGACCAGCCCCTCGGACTGGCCCACGCCGTGCTGATCGCGCGCGAGTACCTCGGCGACGACGACTTCGTGATGTACCTCGGTGACAACTTCATCGTCGGCGGCATCACCGGCCTCGTCGAGGGCTTCCAGGCCAACAAGCCCGACGCACAGATCCTTCTCACCCACGTGCCGGACCCGCGCTCCTTCGGCGTCGCCGAACTCAGCGAATCGGGCCAGGTCATCGGCCTGGAGGAGAAGCCCGAGCACCCCAAGAGCGACCTCGCCCTGGTCGGTGTCTACCTCTTCACGCCCGCCATCCACGACGCCGTGCGGGCCATCAAGCCGTCCTGGCGCGGCGAGCTGGAGATCACCCACGCGATCCAGCAGCTGATCGACGACGGCGCCGACGTGCGCTCCTCGGTCATCCACGGCTACTGGAAGGACACGGGCAACGTCGTCGACATGCTCGAGGTCAACCGGACCGTCCTGGAGAGCATGGACCGCCGCATCGACGGCGAGGTCGACGACGCCTCCGAGACCATCGGCCGCGTGGTCATCGAGGCAGGAGCGCGCATCGAGCGCTCGCGCATCGTCGGACCCGTCGTCATCGGGGCCGGAACCGTCGTGAGCGACTCCTACGTCGGTCCGTTCACCTCGGTCGCGGAGAACTGCCGGATCACCGACAGTGAGCTGGAGTTCTCCATAGTGCTGCAGGACTCGTCCATCGCCGGGGTGGGCCGGATCGAGTCCTCGCTCATCGGCAAGCACGTCGAAGTGACCCCCGCTCCGGGGGTACCCAGCGCCCACCGCCTCGTTCTCGGAGACCACAGCAAGGTGCAGATCCGTTCATGAATCTCCTCGTCACCGGCGCCGCCGGCTTCATCGGTTCCACGTACGCCCGGATGCTCCTCGCCTCGGACGCGCCCGACGCGCCCCGCATCACGGTGCTGGACAAGCTCACGTACGCCGGCACGCTCGACAACCTCGACATAGGCCACCCGCGCCTCGAGTTCGTCCAGGGCGACATCTGCGACACCGAACTGGTCGACAAGCTGATGGCCGAGGCGGACCAGGTCGTCCACTTCGCCGCCGAGTCCCACGTGGACCGCTCGATCAACGGCGCCGGCGACTTCGTCCGCACCAACGTGGTGGGCACCCAGGTCCTGCTGGATGCGGCCCTGCGCTACAGCGTCCCGTTCGTGCACGTCTCCACCGACGAGGTCTACGGCTCCATCGAGACCGGCTCCTGGCCCGAGACCCACCCGCTCGCGCCGAACTCGCCGTACTCCGCGTCGAAGGCCTCCTCCGACCTGCTCGCCCTGGCCTACCACCGCACCCACGGCCTGGACGTGCGTGTCACCCGCTGCTCGAACAACTACGGGCCGCACCAGTTCCCCGAGAAGGTCATCCCGCTGTTCGTCAGCAACCTCCTCGACGGCAAGAAGGTCCCGCTCTACGGCGAGGGCCTCAACGTCCGCGACTGGCTGCACGTCGAGGACCACTGCCAGGGCATCGAGCTGGTCCGCACCAAGGGCCGGGCCGGCGAGGTCTACAACATCGGCGGCGGCACCGAGCTCAGCAACAAGGAACTCACCGGCCTGCTGCTGGAGGCCTGCGGCGCGGACTGGGACCGGGTCGAGCGCGTCGAGGACCGCAAGGGCCACGACCTGCGCTACTCCGTCGACTGGTCCAAGATCCACGACGAGCTGGGCTACCAGCCGCAGCACGACTTCGCGAGCGGCCTGGCCGACACCGTCGCCTGGTACCGCGACAACCGTGCCTGGTGGGAACCCCTCAAGGCCCGGGTGGAGCGCGCCTGATGATGTGGCTGATCACCGGTGCCGGCGGGATGCTCGGCCACGACGTCCTCGACGAACTCGCCCGCCGCGGTGAGCAGTTCGTCGGTCTCGACCGCGCCGCCCTGGACGTCACCGACCCCGCGTCGGTGGACCGGGCGTTCGCGGAACACCACCCAGACGTGGTCGTGAACTGCGCGGCGTACACCGCCGTCGACGACGCCGAGACCGACGAGGAGCGCGCCCTTCGCATCAACGGCGAGGGGCCCCGGCTCCTCGCCCGCGCCTGCGCCGCCTCCGGCGCGCGCATGGTGCACGTCTCCACGGACTACGTCTTCGACGGCGAGGCCCGCAGCACGCCGTACCCGGAGAACCACTCCACCGCCCCGCGCACCGCCTACGGCCGGACCAAACTCGCGGGCGAGCAGGCCGTGTTGGCCGAACTGCCCGGTAACAGCGCGGTTGTCCGAACGGCTTGGCTGTACGGAGCCTGTGGGGGTAACTTCGTCCGCACGATGATCGAGCTGGAAGCACGTCGCGACACTCTCGACGTCGTCGACGACCAGCACGGACAGCCGACCTGGACCGCCGACGTCGCCGTACGGATCGCCGATCTCGGCGCCCGCATCGGTCACGTCGAAGGCGCGCACGGGGTGTTCCACGCGACCAGCTCCGGTGAGACCAGCTGGCACGGTCTCGCACAGGAGGTGTTCCGGCTCATCGGTGCCGACCCGGAGCGCGTCCGCCCCACCACGAGCGCGGCCTTCGTCCGTCCCGCGCCCCGCCCCGCCTACAGTGCCCTCGGGCACGAGCGGTGGCGGGAGGTCGGCCTGGAACCGCCTAGGGACTGGCGGTCCGCCCTGCACGAAGCACTTCCTCACATCCGCAAGGAGATTTCTTCGTGAAACGCCATGAGTTCCTGCGGGGGCTCCACAAGTCAACCGCGAACCGCAACTACCTGGAGATCGGCGTCAACGACGGCCGCAGCCTGACGCTCTCCCGGGTGCCCAGCGTTGCGATCGATCCCGCGTTCAAGGTGGTCACGGAGATCCGCTGTGACGTCCACCTGGCCAAGGCGACCAGTGACGACTTCTTCGCCCGGGACAACCCGCTGGTGCACCTGCGCGGCGGTCGTCACCCGCTGCGTCAACTGGCCCGCAACCGCAGCCCGTTGGGCTGGTGGAAGACCACCACGCTGGACCTGTCGTTCATCGACGGCATGCACCTCTTCGAGTACGCGCTGCGCGACTTCATCAACGTGGAGAAGCACTCGGACTGGGCCAGCGTCATCGTCTTCGACGACATGCTGCCGCGCAGCATCGACGAGGCGGCCCGGGACCGGCACACCGACGCCTGGACCGGCGACGTCTACAAGCTGGTCGAGATCCTCGCCCGCTACCGTCCCGACCTGGTGACGGTCCTGGTCGACACCCAGCCCACCGGACAGCTCGTGGTGTTCGGCGCCGACCCGACCAGCACGGTCCTCAAGGACAAGTACGACGAGATCGTCGCCGAGTTCGAGGTCCCGGACCCGCAGAAGGTGCCCGAGGCGATCCTGGAGCGCACCACCGCGGTGAAGCCCGAGACGCTGCTGGGTGCCGGCTTCTGGGGCCCCCTCGCCAAAGCCCGTGACCGCGGGACCAAGCGGTCCCGCGGCTGGGAGCCCCTGCGCCGCTCGGTGGAGCAGCTCAGCGTCAGTCGCTGACCTGCCCACCGCGCAGTCGCTCGTAGTAGGCGGAGCAGTCCGCGTAGGACGGAAGAAGTCCTGACTGCTCCGCCTCTGCCAATGTGGGCGCCTCGGCGTCCTTCTCCGACAGCACCGGCTCGAACCCCTCGGGCCACTCGATGCCGAGCGCCGGGTCGAGCGGGTTGATCCCGTGCTCACGTCCGGGCGCGTAGCCCGTCGAGCACAGGTACACCACCGTCGCGTCGTCGGTCAGGGCCATGAACGCGTGCCCAAGACCCTCCGCGAGGAACACGGCGTGCTTGCTGTCGTCGTCCAGCCGGACGGCCTCCCACTGACCGAACGTGGGAGAGCCGACGCGGATGTCCACGATCACGTCGAGGACGGCTCCGCGCACGCACTTGACGTACTTGGCCTGGCTCGGCGGCACGTCGGAGAAGTGCACTCCGCGCACCACACCCCGCCGCGACACCGAGCAGTTGGCCTGGGACAGGGTCAGGTCGTACCCGGTGGCCTCGCGGAACTCCTCGCCGCGGTACCACTCGTGGAAACTGCCCCGGTCGTCGGGGAAGACCTTGGGTTCCAGGACCCAGGCGCCTTCGATTCCCAGTGCTCGCACGTTCTTCCGTCCTCCATGACTTGCTCGGGTACTGCGTCCCGCGCGGGTACCAGGACCCGCGCGGACAGCGCTACTTTTTCAGGGCGCGCTTCAGCTTGCGCGCCACCCGGCGGGCCAGCCCCGGCTTGGGCTTGGCGGCCACCGGCTTCGGGGCCGGCTTGGGCTCGGCGGGCTTGGGCGCCGGCAGCGCCTCCACCCGGACACCGGCGGCGTCACCGGCCACCCGCACCGGCAGCGCCAGGAAACGCTGCCCGGTGGCGGCCGGGGCCAGACACACCGACGCGTTCCACGCCAGGTCCTTCAGCTCGGCGGCGGGCACCTCGGCGGCCAGCCGGGCGCCGGAGGACTCGGGGGAGACCACACCGGGCACGTCCAGGGTCGTACCGGACGACTTGTGGGTCAGGCGCAGCAGTACGTCCGTGCCGGCGGCGACGTAGAAGGGGAGCAGGACGCCGACGCGGGCGCCGGTGACCGTGAAGTCCTCGGGCTTGAGGTCGGCGAGGCCGAGGCGCTTGCTCGCCTTGTCGATGTCGAGGGAGAAGTTGCCGTGCGGCTCGGTGTAGTACGGGAGCAGCACCTGACCGGCGACGACACCGGCGTGCCCGGCGTTCTCGCCGTGCTGCGGGACCGGGCCGAGGCGGGTCTCCTTGTTCCAGGAGCCGATGACGACCCGGACGTAGGTGTCCCAGAGACCGGCGCCCAGCGGGACGCCGGCGGCCGCGGTGGCGGGGTCGATCGTGGCCGTGGCGTGCAGCACCAGGCGGACGCCGGCGCCGTCGGCGATCGTCTCGTGACTGATCTGCACGGGCTGGAAGTGCGAGGCGGCGCTGGTGCGTTCGCGGACGACGAGGTCGGCCGTCGCCTTCTTGATGTTGGCGGTGGCGTCGGCCGTGAGCATGGCGGTCGCCTCGGCGAGGGTCTTCGGCTCCGGGTGCTTGGGAGCGGGGGCGCCCTCGGCCTCGTAGATCGCCGGCTTGTCGTCGATGACGAACTCGGCCCGGTAGTGGACGAGCAGCTTGCCGTCCCGCCACTCGATCTCGCCCGGGACCGCGGTCGGCTTGAGGGAGGCCTCCCACTCGGCGAGCTCGACGAGGTCGTCGTAGCGGTCGGCGGCGGCGAGGGCGGCGACGACCCGCAGCCGCGGGCCGAGACCGGCCGCGACACCGGGGCCGAAGCGCTCGGTCATGACACCGCGGATCTCCTTGAGGAGTTCACGGCGGTACTCGTCGGGGACCTTCAGGAGCCGGCCGCCGCCGAGGCGCTCCATCATCTCCACGCGCAGCCAGCGGCGGTAGATCTTGTCGCGGGCCGGACCCGGCTCGGTGTACTTCTCGACGACGTCGAGGGCCTCGCGCAGGTTCTTGAAGTAGCCGACGGGGTCGAAGCGCTGGAAGCCGGCGTTCGACGCGTCCTCGCGCTTGATGTGGTAATAGCAGACGTAGTCGCTGAGCACGGCGACGTTGTCCGCGGCGAGGTAGGCCTCCGTCACGAAGACGTGGTCCTCCAGGCGGCGACGCCCCTCGGGGAACCGCAGGTTGATGCGGTCGAGGAACGCGCGGCGGAGCATCTTGTGCGGGGTGAGGCTGTCCATCAGCGGCGCGGTCTCGACCGACGCGTGCGGGTAGTTCTTGCGGAACAGCTCCACGGGCACGGCGCGGCCCTTGCCGGCCATCTTGCCGACGATGACGTCGGCGCCGTTGGCCACGCCGTACTCGTACATCCGCTCAAGGGCCTCGTCGCCGAGGTAGTCGTCGTTGTCGACGAACATGACGAACTCGCCCTTGGACGCGGCGATGCCGACGTTGCGGGGCTTGCCCGACCAGCCCGAGGCCTCCTGGTGGATGACCCGGATGTGGGGGTGCTCGGCGGCGATCTCGTCGAGCCGCGCGGGCGTGCCGTCCGTCGAGCCGTCGTTGACGAAGATCGCCTCGTACTCGTCGTTAGGCAGGGACTGCCTGAGGAGAGAGGAGATGCAATCCTCGATGTAGGGCCCTGGGTTGTAGACAGGGACGACGACACTGACCTTGACCGACATCCGGCTTCTGGCCCCCTTGTTTGTGGTGCGCGTTGCCCGATACGGAACGGCGCGGTGGGCTGATGCTAACCCGGTCCGTCTCGATGCCGCCCATTGGGCCGGTGTTGGGCAACGGTTAACCCGGAGTGAACCGATATCAGCTCACGGCGCGGGTCTTGGCCAGAAGTTCCAGGACCTCGGCGGACGTGCCCGTCTCGCCCAGCCGAGGGAAGATCCGCTCGATGCTGTGGACGTGCGAGACGGCGTCCAGGTCGCTCATCGCGTCCGTGGCGAGGGTTACGTGATAGCCGTGCTCGTGGGCCGCGCGGGCGGTGGACTCGACGCCGATGCTGGTGGCGATGCCGGTCAGCACGATCTGCGTGACACCGCGCCGGCGCAGTTGTACGTCCAGGCCGGTGCCGTGGAAGGCACCCCAGTTGCGCTTGACGATGTGGATGTCGCCGAGGTGCCCGGCCAGTTCGTCGACGATGACGTCCCAGCCCTCGGGGCGGGTCGTGCCGCCGCCGCGCTGCTGCTCGGTGCGGCCGGGCACCGCGTCCGCACCGTCGGCCGCGAAGGTGACCCGGACCAGGACCACCGGAAGCCCGGCGGACCGGAAGGCATCGGCGAGTTCGACGGTACGGGCGACGACCTCGGGCCCGCTGTACGGCTGGGTCGGGGCGCCGACGATGCCGCCCTGGAGGTCGATCACGACGAGGGCGGTGTGCGGGTCGAGGGTGGTGAGTGCCATGGGAGAGGCCTTTCAGGAGGTACGGGGGCTCACACGGTCTTGGGGGTGAGGGTCCGAAGCGAACGGTCGGGCAGGGTGATCGCCAGGAGCAGCGCCGACCCGATGGCCATGAACAGGGCCAGGCCGTGCAGTCCCGGGGTGTCGGCGCGGTGCGGGAAGAAGGCCGCGGTGGCCGCCGAGGCGGCGAGTGCGCCGAGGTACATGAAGGTGCGCAGCAGTCCGGCGGCGGACGCGATGCGCGCGGGCTCGGCCTGCCGGTACAGGGCGTTCTGCCCGGCGAGGCCCAGCAGGCCCTGCGGTACGCCCAGCACCGCGCCGACGGCGAGCAGCAGCCAGACCGGGCTGCCGGAGCCGACCAGGAACAGCCCGGCGCAGCCGGCGATCTGGACGGCGCCGCCGACGAGCAGCTTGGCGCGGATCGCCTCGCGGCGCCCGGTGAGCGAGGAGACACCGAGGGCGGTCAGCGACAGGGGGAGCAGCACGAGCCCGGCGGCGGAGGCGTGCAGCCCGCGTCCCTCCTCCAGCCACTGCGTGTAGCCGTAGAGGAAGGCGTACGACGTGGTGTAGCCGAGGAACTGGCGGAGGTACGTGGTCACCAGGGGGAGGTTGCCGCCGAGGACCCGCAGGTCGACGAAGGGTTCCGGGACGCGGAGTTCGCGTCGCGCGAAGGCGGTGGCCGCGGCGGCGCTGAGGACCGGGAGGTACCACTCGGAGACTTTGGGGGCGGTCAGGAACATCATCAGCGAGACCAGCATGACGGCGAACAGGAGCATGCCGGGCGGGTCGACATCGCGCCGGATGCCGCTCGTGTCCTTGCCCGTTCTCGGCAGGCGCAGTGCGCCGAGAACCAGGCAGGCCAGGGAGAGGGGCACGTTCACGGTGAAGATCGCGCGCCAGCCGCCGACGCCGATGAGGAAACCGCCGAGCGTGGGCCCGATCACCGACACCGTCTGCGCGGAGACCGCCAGCGCGGTGAGGACACCGGCCGGACTGTCCTGGCCGGTGCGCTCGGCCTCGCTGCGGGTCAGCTGCATCGCGGCCGGATACGCGGCCGAGGTGCCGAACCCGAGCAGGACGCGGGCGGCGATCAGCACACCGAGCGACGGCGCGAGGGCGCCCATGACTCCGGCGATGCCGACCAGGGCCGTACCGATGAGATAGAGCCGGCGCGGCCCGTACATGTCGACGAGCCGCCCGATGACCGGCTGCCCCACCGCCGTGGCGAGATACAGCGCCGAGACCAGCCACACCGTCTCCGAGGGCGGGGCCCCGAAGGCGATGCCGATGGGCACCAGGGCCACGGCGATCATCGAGGAGTTGATCGGGTTCAGTACGGAACCGAGGACCATCGGCGCGATCAGCCGCCGGTCGAAACCGGCCGGCGCGGGACGCGTGGTCCGTACCGTCCGGGAGAGCTTCGGTATCACTGCTCGGACAGCCGTTCCATCAACGCCAGCGCGTCGAGGATCGTCCGCCGTTCCCGCTCGGTGTACCGGTCCTCGAAGGCGCGCGCGAGCCACTCCTCGCGGACCTGCCGGTTGTCCTCGATCCGCGCGCGTCCTGCTTCGGTGAGCGTGACGAGTTGTCTACGGCCGTCCTCGGGGTCGGGGCTGCGCCGGATCAGCCCGTGCTGGTCCAGGGCGGCGAGGGTGGCGGCCATCGACTGCGGTCTGACCCCCTCGGCGGACGCCAGGGCGCTGGCCGTGGCCGCGCCGTGCTTGCCGACGAGCGTGAGCGCCGACTCCTGCGAAGGGGTCAGGTCCTCGTCCGTCGCCACCTCACGGATCCTGCGCCGCAGTCGGCTGAGCACCACCCGAAGGTCGCGTGCGGAGCGGGCGGCGGAGTCGGAGATGCCCGCGGGGGTCTCGGTCGGCTGGTGATCCACACCCTCACCGTAGGACTCTCAGGTTCACCTGTCCAGTTGAAACTGAACAGGTACGACTGAAGATCTGTGGACCCTAGGCTGAGGTGGTGCGACTGCTGCTGATGTCCGACACCCACCTCCCCAAGCGCGCCAGGGAACTGCCCGAGCGGCTCCTGGCCGAACTCCCGCGTGCCGACGTCGTGTTCCACGCCGGCGACTGGGTCGACACCGCGACCCTCGACCTGCTGGAGAGCCGCAGCCGCCGGCTCGTCGGTGTCTACGGCAACAACGACGGACCCGAACTGCGCGCCAGGCTCCCGGAGTCGGCCCATGTCGAGCTGGACGGCCTGCGCTTCGGCGTCGTGCACGAGACGGGCCCCGCCCAGGGCCGCGAGGCGCGCTGCGCGGCCCGCTTCCCCGACCTGGACGTGCTGGTCTTCGGGCACAGCCACATCCCCTGGGACACCACCGCCCCCAGCGGCCTGCGCCTGCTCAACCCGGGCTCCCCGACGGACCGGCGCCGCCAACCCCATTGCACCTACCTCACGGCGACGGTCACCGACGGCACCCTGAAGGACCTGGTTCTCCACCGACTGCCGCCCAGGTGACGCGGCGACTCACGTGACGGGCACCCGGTGGATCGCCCCCGCCGCCTCCGTCAACGGACCGCCCGTCCCGCCCCACCGCAGCGCCACGATCTCGGCGGCCACGGACACGGCCACCTCCTCGGGCGTACGGGCACCGAGATCCAGGCCGACCGGTGACCGCAGCCGGGCCAACTCGCCCTCCGTGAGGCCGATTTCGCGCAGTCGCCGCATCCGCTCGTCATGCGTGCGGCGGCTGCCCATCGCCCCGATGTACGCGGCCGGCCTGCGCAGTGCCTCCTCCAGCAGCGGTACGTCGAACTTCGGGTCGTGGGTCAGGACGCAGATCACCGTGCGTTCGTCGGTGTCCGTGCCGCGCAGATAGCGGTGCGGCCAGTCCACGACCACCTCCACGCCCGCCGGGAAGCGTTTCGGCGTGGCGAACACCGGGCGGGCGTCGCACACGGTGACCCGGTAGCCGAGGAAGTCGCCGATCCGCGCGACCGCCGCCGCGTAGTCGATCGCGCCGAAGACCAGCATCCGGGGCGGCGGCGCGAAGGAGTGCAGGAACACGGTGACGGAGTCCTCGCGTCGCTCTCCGTGCGGTCCGTAGTGCCGCAACCCCGTTGCCCCGAGGGCGAGTTCACCACGGGCGTCGGCGCTGACCGCCACGTCGAGGCCGGGCGTGCCGAGGGTGCCGTCCACCCTGTCGGGCCAGACGGCGAGCGTGGCGCCGCGCGCTGCCGGACCGCCGACGACCGTCGCCACGGTCACCGGTTCGCGCGCCGCGACCGACCGCGCGACCGCTCCGAACGCGGGATCGGCCGCGGGCGTGACGGGCCGTACCAGCACGGTGATCTCGCCGCCGCAGGTGAGCCCGACCGCGAAGGCGTCCTCGTCGCTGTACCCGAAGGTCTCAAGCCGGGCGTCGCCGCTCGCCACGACCTCCCGCGCCAGCTCGAAGACCGCGCCCTCGACACAGCCGCCGGACACACTGCCCACGACCTCGTCGTCCGGGCCCACGGCCATGGCCGCACCGGGGTCGCGCGGCGCGCTGCGGCTGACCGCGACGACGGTGGCCAGACCGAACGGATCCCCTGCCGCGTACCAGCGACCGAGCTCCGGGAGGATCTCCCGCACACCGTGCTCCTCTCACCGCCACAGCCCCCGTACGGACGTTAATCCGTTGCCGTCGCTCCCGCTCCTCTGCTGCACTGATCGGCGGCAGTCACCGACGACCGAGGAGCACCGAGATGCGAGCACCGTTCATGTCCACCCAGGAAGGAAGGCCCCTCTCTTCAAAGGACATGACACCAGGTGCACTTGCTCAACCTCGGAATCCTCGCGCACGTAGACGCCGGTAAGACCAGCCTGACCGAGCGCCTCCTGCACTCGGCGGGTGTGATCGACGAGCTCGGCAGCGTCGACGACGGGAACACCCGTACCGACACCCTCGCGCTGGAGCGCCGGCGCGGCATCACCATCAAGTCGGCCGTCGTCTCGTTCCCGGTCGGCGACGTGACCGTCAACCTGATCGACACCCCCGGCCACCCGGACTTCATCGCCGAGGTGGAGCGGGTGCTCGGCGTGCTCGACGGCGCCGTCCTGGTCGTCTCGGCCGTCGAGGGTGTCCAGCCGCAGACCCGCGTCCTGATGCGCACGCTCCAGCGGCTGCGCATCCCGACACTCCTCTTCGTCAACAAGATCGACCGACGCGGGGCACGCTACGGGGATCTCCTGTCCTCGATCTCCGAGCGGCTCAAGGCGGCCGTCGTCCCGATGGGCACGGTCGAGGGCCTCGGCACCCGCGAGGCCGACTTCCTGCCGGGCCTCGGCCCGACCGCGCCGGCCGTCCTCGCCGACGGCGACGACGCACTGCTCACCGCGTACATCGAGAACACCGTGTCCGACGACCTCCTGCGCACGGCCCTCGCAGCCCAGACCCGCCAGGTCCTCGTGCACCCCGTCTACTTCGGCTCCGCCATCACGGGCGCCGGCGTGGACGCGCTCGTCACCGGCATCAAGGAGTTGCTCCCCGCCGCCCAGGGCGACCCCCAAGGCCCGCTCTCCGGCACGGTGTTCAAGGTCGAGCGCGGTCCGGCGGGGGAGAAGGTGGCGTACGCGCGGATGTTCTCCGGCACGCTGCGCACCCGGGACCGGATCACCTTCGGCGACGCGGGGGAGGAGGGCAAGGTCACCTCGGTCAGCGTATTCGACCGCGGTACGGACCTCGCCGCCGACTCCGTCCCGGCGGGCCGGATCGGCCGGCTGTGGGGGCTTGGCGAGATCAGGATCGGCGACGCGATCGGAGTACCGCGGAAGGCGTACGAGCATGTCTTCGCGCCCCCGACCCTCGAAACGGTCGTCGTCCCGGGCCCGGACACCGACCGGCGGGCCCTGCACCTCGCGCTCACCCGACTCGCCGAACAGGACCCGCTGATCGGTCTGCGCCACGACGAGGTGCGCCAGGAGACCGCCGTCTCGCTCTACGGCGAGGTCCAGAAGGAGGTCATCCAGGACACGCTCGCCGACGAGTTCGGGGTGCGGGTCACCTTCCGCGAGACGACTCCGCTGTGTATCGAGCGGCCGGTCGGCACGGGTGCGGCGGCCGAGTTCAACAAGAAGAATGGGAACCCGTTCCTCGCCACGGTCGGCCTGCGGGTCGACCCGGCCCCGGTCGGCTCGGGCGTGCGGTTCGCTCTGGAGGTCGAGCTGGGCGCGATGCCGTACGCCTTCTTCAAGGCCGTCGAGGACACCGTGCGCGAGACGCTCGGGCAGGGGCTGCACGGCTGGCGGGTCACCGACTGCGTGGTCACCATGACGCACTCCGGTTACTCGCCCCGGCAGAGCCATGCCCACCAGCGTTTCGACAAGAGCATGTCGAGCACCGGCGCCGACTTCCGCGGACTGACCCCGCTCGTCCTCGTCGAGGCGCTGCGCCGGGCGGGGAGCCGGGTGCACGAGCCGATGCACCGGTTCCGCGTCGAGGCCCCGGCCGACACCCTCGCCACCCTGCTGCCGGTCCTCGCCGCGCTGCGCGCCGTACCGCGGACCACCGAGACCCACGGGTCGCTCGGTGTGCTGGAAGGAGAGGTGCCGGCGGCCCAAGTGCACCGGCTGGAGCGGCAGTTGCCTGGGCTGACCCGAGGGGAGGGGGAGTGGGAGAGCGCCTTCGACCACTACGCGCCCGTCGCGCACGGCACCGTCCCGGAGCGGACGCGCACCGACCACAACCCGCTGAACCGGAAGGAGTACCTGCTGAACGTGGTGCGCCGGGTCGGCTGAAAATGTTTCAACAGGGCTTGCGGTGCGGGAACTTACTCGTGAGTCAGAAGTGTTGACAGTGTCCGGAAATCACCGGACTGTAGTGGACATGACGAATGTCCGGGCGCGTTTGATCGTGGTCCTGGTTGTCCTCTGCGGATTCCTGTCGGTGCTGGGCGCTGGGCCCGCCACCGCCGCCACCCCAACCGACTCCCTCTGGTTCGACGGCTCAGCGCTGACCGTGCAGAACGGCAGCTTCGTGGACAGTTACGGCCGCCAGGTCGTGCTGCGTGGCTACAACGTCTCCGGTGAGACCAAACTGGCGGAGAACGACGGTCTCCCCTTCGCCTCGGTCGCCGACGCGAAGAAGTCCGCGACCGCGCTGCGCGCCCTCGGCGGCGGCAACTCGGTCCGCTTCCTGCTCTCCTGGGCCTACGCCGAACCCGTCCGGGGCCAGGTCGACACCACGTACCTGGCCGCCGCCACCGCGCAGATGCAGGCGTTCCTCGACGCCGGCATCCGCGTCTACCCCGACTTCCATCAGGACCTGTACTCCAAGTACCTGTTCAACAGCGGAAGTTGGTACACCGGCGACGGCGCCCCCAAGTGGGCCGTGGCGCTGGGGAGTTACCCGCAGGAGTCCTGCGGCATCTGCCTCTTCTGGGGTCAGAACATCACCCAGAACTCGGCCGTCACCAAGGCCCAGTACGACTTCTGGCACAACAACTACGGCCTCCAGGACTCCTTCCTCGCCACCGCCCAGTCGACCATGACGTACATCCAACAGCACCTCACCACCGAGGAGTTCGCGGGCGTCGTCGGCTTCGACCCGTACAACGAACCCTTCGCCGGGACCTACGACTCCGGCCAGACCAGCCGTACCTGGGAGCAGAACCTGCTCTGGCCGTTCTATGTGAAGTTCCGGGCCCGGATGGACGCGGCCGGCTGGACCGCCAAGCCCGCCCTCGTCGAGCCGAACCTCTTCTGGAACTCCAACATCTCCAGCCAGGTGCAGGTGGGCGGACTCCTCGACGCGGGCACACTCGGCTCGCGCTATGTCTTCAACACCCACTTCTACGACCAGAAGGCGATCTCCGGCATCCTGATGTGGGGCAACGCGGCCGACGGTCAGTACTCGACCGACTTCGGGACGGTCCGTGACCGGGCCACCGCGGCCGGCACCGCCGCCATCGTCAGCGAGTTCGGGCATCCGCTGTCCGGCTCGGTCTCCGGCAAGGCGCCGACCGTCCTCAAGGCGATGTACCAGGCACTCGACTCCCGGCTGCCGGGCGCCAGTTGGTGGTCCGACCCGGCGGGCTCCGGTCCGGTCCTGTCCGGTACGCAGTGGCAGTGGGACATCTACAACGGCCGCCACAGCGAGCTGATGAACGACAACCCCGACAAGGTGCTCACCTCCGGCGACGCCTGGAACGACGAGGACCTCTCCGCCGTCAACATGACCGACTCCGGGACGGTGACACTCCGTCAGGACGCCCGGCTGCTCGACCGGATCTACCCGAGCGCGACCGCCGGCACCACGGTCGCCTTCACCTACGAGGACCGCTCCCGCGACGGCTCCACGACCCTGACCTGGAACCCGGTCCCCAGCACCCTCCCGAACGTGTCCTCGCTGGTCGGCTCCGGCCAGTACGGCCTGCTGATGTGGCGCTCCAACAGCTCCACCGCGCCGACCGAACTCCACCTCCCGGCGTCCTTCCCGGCGGCGTCCACCACCGTGGTCTCCGACCTGGGAGCCGTCTCGGGTGTCCCGGCGTACACGTCGTCGACCCCGATCGGCTGGGCCAACGAACCGGGCGGCACCGGCAGCCACCGCCTGCTGCTCTCCGCCACCGGCTCCGGAACCCTGCACTACGCCCTGATCACCAACGGCGCGTCGAGCCCCTCCTCGACGCTGCTGAGCGCGGCCAAGTCCGAACTGGCCACCTGGGCGGCATCGCACAGCTGACAAGGACAACGGCACCGATCCCCTCGGGGACCGGTGCCGTTGCCGTTCGCTCAACTCGCGGACGGGCTCGTCCAGTCGGCCTGGACATGACCCAGCCGTACGCGCTGCGGATGGTCGCCCACCGGAACGGAGAGCACCTTCTGCCCGGTGGCGAAGTCGATGGCCGTCACCTGGTCGGCGCCGGCCTCGGAGATGACGCAGTCCTTGCCGTCACCGCTCACGGTCGCCCAGTACGGCGTGGACGCGGTGACGAGCGGCCCCTCCTGGAGAGTGGCCCGGTCCACGACCGTCGCGTAGTTGTCCATCGTCCCGGCGACGCACAGCTTGGTGCCGTCGGGGTTCATCGAGATGCCGTGGTGACGCGAGTCGAGCAGCCAGGTGGTGCGGTCGGTGCTGGTCGCCGGGTTGGCCGGGAGCGTCTTCACGCGGGTGATCTTGTCGGTGGCGACGTCGTACTCCAGGAAGCCGTTGAAGAACGACACCTGGAAGTACAGCTTGGACCAGTCCGGCGTGAAGGCGGCCGGGCGGACCGCGTCCGAGAAGTTCGTGAGGCCGATCGCGTCCAGCCGGTCCCGCATGTCGATGATCTTGACCTGCTTGAACGTGGTGGCGTCGACGACGGTGATGTGCCGGTCGCCCTTGGTCCAGTCCCAGGCCGGATCGTCGAGGGAGGTGGTGACCTCGCCGATCGCCATGTTCCAGATGTACTTGCCGCCGTTGGTGAAGAAGTTCTCGTGCGGCTTGTCGCCGGTGGCGAACTCGCCCAGTTCCGCACCGGTGTTGATGTCCAGCACCTGCACCTTGTTCGCGGTCGAGGCCGAGACCGCGACGCGGGTGCCGTCGGGGGAGACCGCCATGTGGTCGGCGCGGTAACCGGCCACCGGGAAACGCCAGTTGATGGTGTCGGTGGCCAGGTTGATCGACACGACGTCGGCGAAGCTGGGGCGGGAGACGACGAGGGACTTGCCGTCCGGCGTGGAGTACATGTCGTCCACGTACTGGTCGTGTCCCTGGCCGACCTCGTTGTGGATGGACGTGTAGTAGATCCACTTGATCGGATCGGCGTTGATCTCCGCCAGCCGAGCCGCCTTGTCGGGGACGATGTTGATCTCCCCGATCTTCGCGAAGTCGCCGGTGGACTTGATGACGTCCGCGGTGCCGTCCCAGTTGTTGCCGACGAACAGCACCTCGCGCAGAGCGGCGGAGGAGTCTGCTGTGGCGGCCGTCGCGGGAGCGGCTACGGTCAGGACGAGGGCGGCGGCCATGGAGCAAAGGTGCCTGGGTCTGAAGGCAGGCATGACTGCTCTCTTCCGTGAGGTGAGGGGTGCCGGAGGGTGTGAAGAAATCTGAACACGCGCGAATTCAGAATGAACTTACTGAAAAGTAAGGAAGGGCCCTCTTCTCCGCAAGACTGTGGACACGACAAGATTGGCCGATGGTCGACAAGATAGAGGTGTGACAGTGGTGGGCAGGCTCAAGGCGCCGACGGGCCGCTACGGCGGCAAGTCCGCCGAGCAACGGCAGGTCGAGCGGCGCGGACGCTTCCTGGACGCCGCGCTCCAGCTGTTCGGCGACACCCCCGGCTACCGCGCCACGACCGTCGCCGCCCTCAGCGAGGCCGCGGGCCTGTCCACGCGGCAGTTCTACGAGGAGTTCCGCAGCCTGGAGGACGTGCTGGCCGCCCTCCACCTCCAGGTCAACGACTGGGCCGAGGAAGCCGTCCTGGTGGCGCTGAAATCCGCGGAGGGCCTGTCGCTGGTCGAGCGGTCCACCGCGATCTTCCAGGCCTACGCCGCGAACGTCACCGGCGACCCGCGCCGCATCCGCATCACCTTCGTCGAGATCATCGGCGTCAGCGCCCGGCTGGAGGAACAACGGCTGGCCCGCCGTGCCCGCTGGATCAACCTCATCTGCGCCGAGGCGAGAGCCGCGGCCCAGCGCGGGGAAGCCGCCCGCCGCGACTACCGCATCGCCGCGACGGCGTTCATCGGCAGCGTCAACGGCCTGCTCCACGACTGGAGCGCGGGCTGGGTGGACGCCACGCTGGACGAGGTCGTGGAGGAACTCGTCCGCCAACTCCTCGGCATCATGCAGCCGCCCGGCTGGACCCCCTAGACCGGCTCGTCGTCGTGCCCGGCGTACTCCTCCAGACTGCGGGCCAGCGTGCGGACGAGATCGCGCAGGGCGGCGGGGCGCTCGATGACGAACGGACGGTCGAGGGCGGCGAGGACGGCCGGGATCCAGTCCAGCCGCTCGGCCCGGATCCGGACGTGGACCCAGTCGCTGTCCTCGTCGGGCGTGGTCACGGTGGCGATCTCGGCCGGGAGATGCCGGCGGACGTGCGGCACGCTGCCCCGGATCCGCAGGGACACATCGTGGGTCCACGGCGTCCGCGCGAGGCCGTCCAGCACCATGGCCGCCGGATCGAACTCCGCCGGGACGGTGAACGAGCCGGGCCGCACGCTCAGCGCGGTGATCCGGTCCAGGCGGAAGGTGCGCACCTCCCCGTCGGCCGGGTCGGCGCCGGTGAGATACCAGCGCCCGGCGTGCGCCACCAAGCCGTAGGGCAGGACTGTACGGTCGCTGTCGTGGCCCCCGCGGTCGGTGTAGCCGATCGTCACCGGCCGTCGATGGAGTGCCGCCTCGGCGAGTTCGAGCAGCACGTCCGTCCCCGGGGCGGCGGCGGCCCGGGGACGCGCGGTGAAGTCGGCGGTGTCGAGCAGCGCGTCGAGCCGTCGGCGCAGGGCGGTGGGCAGCACCCGCAGCAGTTTCGCCGTGGCGCTCTCGCCCGCCGCGACGGACGCGGTGCCGAGCCCCGCCCTGCGCCCGGCCACCAGCCCGAGCACCACGGCCAGGGCCTCCTCGTCCGTCAGCATCAGCGGGGGCATCCGATAGCCGGGAGCGAGCCGGTAGCCGCCGTGGCGACCGCGCACCGAGTCCACCGGGACGCCCAGTTCCAGCAGATGGCCGACGTAGCGGCGGACGGTGCGTTCGTCGACCCCCAACCGGGCGGCCAGGTCGGGGACGGTACGCAGGCCGCCGCCCTGGAGGATCTCCAGCAGGGCGAGCACACGCGCGGTCGAGGTGGTCACCCCGAAAGTCTGCCTCGGATACCGGGCGGAAGCTGTCCGGTATCGGTCCTAGCGTGAGGGACACCGGATCGTCCGGTACCCGCTACGACCGCTGACAGGAAGCCGCCATGAACTTCGTCTCGATCCGTGTCATCACCGACGACGTCGCCCGACTCGTCGCGTTCTACGAACAGGTCACCGGCGTCCCGGCGACCTGGTCGACCCCCGACTTCGCCGAACTCGCCACGCCCGCCTGCACGTTGGCGATCGCGAGCACCCGCACCGTGGCCCTGTTCGGCACCGGCTCCGCACAGCCCGCCGCCAACCGCTCGGTGATCACCGAGTTCCGTGTGCCGGACGTCGACGCCGAGTTCGACCGCCTGGCACCCCTCGACTGCGAGATCGTCCAGAAGCCGACGACCATGCCGTGGGGCAACCGTTCCCTCCTCTTCCGCGACCCCGACGGCAACCTGATCAACTTCTTCACGCCGGTCACCGCAGAGGCCGTGGCGCGACAGCAGCGCTAGGTCAGTGTGTCGAGGGCCGCGAGCACGGGAGCGGTACCGTCCTCGTCGCGCACCCGCACCCCGAGAGCCCGCGCCCGCTCGGCGTACCCCGGGTCACGGGTGGCCCGTACCAGCGCGGCGGACAGCGAGTCGGCGGTCAGGCCGCGCAGGGGTACGGCACCGGGAGCCACCCCGAGGGCGACCAGGCGTGCCGCCCAGAAGCCCTCGTCGAACTGGATCGGCACCGGCACGGCCGGCACCCCGGCGCGCAACCCGGCCGCGGTGGTGCCCGCGCCGCAGTGGTGGACCACGGCCGCCATGCGCGGGAAGAGCGCCGCGTGCGGGACCTCGCCCACGGTCAGGACGTCGTCCCCGGCCGCTGCGAGGCCGCCCCAGCCGCGCTGGATCACCCCGCGCAGCCCGGCCCGGCGCAGCGCGCGCACGATCTCGGCGCTCAGCCGCTCCGGGTCGGGCACGGTGGCACTGCCGAGCCCCACGAAGACCGGAGCGGGACCGGAGTCGAGGAAGTCCCGCACCTCGGAAGGGAGTTGGGTGTCCGTGTCGTACGGCCACCAGTAGCCCGCCACCGTCAGGCCGGGCCGCCAGTCCGCCGGGCGGGGCACGATCAGCGGGCTGAAGCCGTGCTGGACGGGCCAGTCGAGCCTCTCCCGGGACCGGAGCGCGGCGCCGGGCCGGGTGCGGGGCAGGCCCAGACGGGCGCGCACCTCCGGTACGGCGGTGGTGAAGACGTGCTCCACCGCCCGGCTCACCCCGCGCCCGGCGACCCGGTTGCCGACCGCGCCCCAGGAGCCGCCGCCGAGCACCGGCGGTGCGAACTCCCGTGTGGGCGCAAGGGGTTGGAGGTACACGCCCATACTCGGCAACGACAGCCCCTCGGCGACGGCATGACCCAGCGGCCCCAGCGAACTGGACAGCAGCAGCACGTCACTCGCCCGCGCGGCCGTCAGCAGCTCGTCGGTCATCCGCCCGACCAGCGCCCGGGCCATCGTCACCACCCGCAGCAACTTGCCCCCGCCCGAAGCGCTGCGATGCAGCCCGCGCCCCCGCGAGGACTCCAACTCGGCCCGGGGATCGACCGGAAGAGGATGGAAGCCGACGCCCGACCCCGCCACCAGGGGCGCGAAACCGCCGTGGGTGACGAGGGTGACCTCGTGCCCCGCCCGGACCAGGGCATGGCCGAGCCCGGTGTAGGGAGCCACATCGCCCCGGGATCCCGCTGTCATGATCGCTACGCGCACGACGGTCAGTATCGCCTCCGGTGGCCGACGAGTGGGGGATTCCCACAGGGATTCCAACTGCCCCTCGTGTCACAGCCGTTGACTTCGATCCCGGGCAGCCCTAGTTTCAGCGCGCCGTGTCGTTCGGCGACCCGATCCCGGTTCGAAATATCGGCAAAGGAGCCGCATGTTCCGCACCCCAATCCTGCGCGCCGTCGCGATGGCCGCAGCGGCAGTCACCCTGCTTCTCTTCACCAGAGCCGCACCCATGGACTTACGTCGGACGAGCCCCGTCGCCTCGACGACCCGTCAGATCGCCGTGCCCACCGCCCCGATGGGCTGGGCCTCCTGGAACAGTTTCGCCTCGAAGATCGACTACGGCGTCATCAAGGCGCAGGTCGACGCGTTCGTCGCCGCGGGCCTCCCGGCGGCCGGCTACAAGTACATCAACATCGACGAGGGCTGGTGGCAGGGCACCCGCGACAGCGCGGGCAACATCACCGTCGACACCGGCGAGTGGCCCGGCGGGATGAGCGCCATCGCCGACTACATCCACAGCAAGGGCCTCAAGGCCGGCATCTACACGGACGCCGGCGCGAACGGCTGCGGCTACTACTACCCGACCGGCCGTCCCGCCGCCGCCAACACCGGCAGCGAGGGCCACTACGACCAGGACATGCTCCAATTCTCGCAGTGGGGCTTCGACTTCGTGAAGGTCGACTGGTGCGGCGGCGACGCCGAGGGCCTCGACGCGGCGACGGCGTACAAGGCACTCAGCGCCTCGGTCACCAAGGCCACCGCCACCACCGGCCGCGCGCTGACCCTGTCGATCTGCAACTGGGGCCACCAGAACCCCTGGAACTGGGCCCCGGGCCTCGCCCCCATGTGGCGGACCAGCACGGACATCTACTACTACGGCGGCACGGCGTCCCAGGCGAGCGTGCTGTCCAACTTCGACCAGGCCCTGCACCCGGCCGCTCAGCACACCGGCTACTACAACGACCCCGACATGCTCACCGTCGGCATGTCCGGCCTCACGGCGGCCCAGAACCGCACCCACATGGCCCTGTGGGCGATCTCCGGCGCCCCGCTGCTCGCCGGCAACGACCTCACCACCATGACCAGTGAGACCGCCGCGATCCTCAAGAACTCGGACGTCGTCGCCGTCGACCAGGACACGCGCGGCCTCCAGGGCGTCAAGGTCGCCGAGGACACGACCGGCCTCCAGGTCTACGGCAGGGTCCTCTCCGGCACCGGCAACCGCGCGGTCGTGCTGCTCAACCGCACCTCGTCCGCCGCGAACATCACCGTCCGCTGGTCCGACCTCGGTCTGACCAGCGCCTCCGCGACGGTCCGCGACCTCTGGGCGCAGACGAACCTCGGCTCGTACGCCACGAGTTACACCGCCGGCGTCCCGGCGGGCGGCTCGGTGATGCTGAAGGTGAGCGGCGGCACCGAGGCGGCGAGCACGAACTACACGGCCACCTCCACCGGCAAGTACACCTCGGTCAGCGCGGCGAGCACCGGCCTGGACGTCGTCGACATCCCCTACACCAACACCGGTTCCACCGCTGTCACCGGCACCCTCCAGGTGAACAGCCAGACCGCGACGACGGTCTCCTTCCCGCCGACCGGATCCAGCCAGGGCACGGTCTCGGTCCAGGTCCACCTGTCGAAGGGCTCCGCCAACTCCCTCACCCTCACCGGCAGTTCACTGCCCACTCTGGGAGCGATCAACGTCCAGCCCATTCCCGGCACGAACGGGAACCTGGTCGTCGGCACCGGGTCCGGCCGCTGCGCCGACGTCTACAACAACACCATCACCAACGGCACCCAGGCCGAGATCTGGGACTGCAACGGCGGCCAGAACCAGGCCTGGACGTACACCTCCCGCAAGGAACTCGTGGTGTACGGCAACAAATGCCTGGACGCCTACAACAACGGCACCACCAACGGCACGAAGGTCGTCATCTGGGACTGCAAGGGCCAGAACAACCAGAAGTGGACCGCCAACTCCGACGGCACCCTCACCAACGTCAACGCGGGCCTGTGTCTGGACGCGTCCGGCGCCGCCACGGCCAACGGCACCCTGCTCATCCTGTGGACCTGCGGCACGGCCAACAACCAGAAGTGGACGCTGACTTAGCCGTGGCGGAGTGATCCGTCCGGGCGGCCCACGTCGGCCGCCCGGACGGGCACGTCTCTGGATGCGCCGACTACACCCCGAGCTGTCGGGCGGCGGCCGTCACGGTCTGCTCCAGCAGCGTGGCGATCGTCATCGGGCCGACGCCGCCCGGCACCGGCGTGATCAGCGAGGCGCGCTCGGCGGCGGACTCGAAGTCGACGTCGCCGACGTTGCCCGCGTTGTAGCCGGCGTCGAGCACGACCGCGCCGGGCTTGATGTCCTCGCCGCGGATCAGCCGGGCGCGGCCCACGGCGGCGACCACGATGTCCGCCTCGCGGACCACCGCGGAGAGGTCCCGGGTACGGGAGTGGCAGTAGGTGACCGTCGCGTCCCGGGCCAGGAGCAGCATCCCGGCCGGCTTGCCGAGGATCGCGCTGCGGCCGACCACGACGGCCCGCTTGCCGGACGGGTCGACGTCGTACTCGTCGAGCAGCCGCATCATGCCGCCGGGCGTGCAGGACACGAAGCCCGGCAGGCCGAAGCTCATCGCCGCGAAGGACGCGAAGGTCACGCCGTCCACGTCCTTCTCCGGCGCGATCGCCTCGAACGCGGCCCGCTCGTCGATGTGTTCACCCATCGGGTGCTGGAGCAGGATGCCGTGCACGCCGGGGTCGGCGGAGAGCGCGGTGAGGGCCGCGACCAGCTCGGCGGTGGTCGTGGCGGCGGGCAGCTCCACATGCCGCGACGCGATGCCGGCCTTGCGGCTGCGGTTCTGCTTCATCCGGACGTACGTGACGGAGGCCGGGTCCGCGCCGACCAGGACCGTCGCCAGACAGGGCGCCGTACCGGTGCGCTCCGTGAGGTCGGCGGCCTTCTTCGCGGTGTCCTCGACGATGCGCCGGGCGAGCGCGGTGCCGTCCATGATCCGTGCCTGAGACATGATCCACTCCTGAGCTGGTCGACCGATCGCCCAGGCGCACGGCATGTACTCCGCGTGGGCCGCTCCACGGTGGTGCTCCACCTCAGCGCCAGTCACGACCCACGAACAGCCTAACCGCTCCTGCGACGAGTGGACCGGGCCGCCCGCAGCGCCGAACCCAGCAGCGCGGCGGACGCGCGCAGTCCGGCCGCGGACACCGGCGTACGCCGTCGTCCCGCAGCGGACCCGACAGGCACCGTACTCGCCGAGAAGGTCCAGGTCAGCCGGGTGGAGACCCGGACCCTCGGCACCCTTCGCGCTATCCGTCCCATGCCTGGATCATTGTCTGCCGGGTGATCTTGCCGTCGTCCAGCACGAGCATCGACTCGGCCAGGACACGGGTCCCGTCCGGGTACCGACAGGACTCGCTGTAGGCGACCCGGTCGCCCTGGACGACGCACTCCTCCAACTTGTGGGTCATGTCGCGGCTGTAGACGTCGGCGAGCATCGCGCCGATCTCGTCCCGGCCGTGCAGGACCTTCGGGTGACTGGGCTGGGTCTGGTGGTCGACGACGTGGATCTCGGCGTCGTCCGCGTAGAGCGACAGAAGTGTCGCAGCTGTGTGGTCCTCGATGCCCCGGCGCAGGGCTTCGGTGTCGAAGCCGGGGCGTGCCGCGGTGCCCATGGTGACCTCCTCGGAGGGCCGCGGCCCGAACAGGAACGAGCCGCGGCGGGCCTCTCCTACGAGCCTCCTCCGCCGCGCCGGGGTCGGCAAACCGAGCGGCGCGCTCCGCCTGACGGGTGAGCGGCGCCCCGCGCCCGTGACCGCGCCGTCGCCGGGCGCGTTGCTGCAAGCATGATCTCAACACGACGTATCGCCGCCGCCGTTGGTCTCGCCGTCGGGGTCACCGGCCTCGTCGCGCCGATGGCGAACGCAGCCGACGCGCCCGCCTTCAAGGACGGCAAGGTCAGCCCGGTCGCCCTGCTGGACTCGCTCGCGGTGAGCGAGATCCCCGCCGAGCACCAGGCGCAGATCCCGAAGGTCGCCGACCAGATGAAGGCGCTGAACCACCTGAACGACCTCCAGCAGCTGCACCAGGTCACCGACATGACAGCGCCGGTCACGGGGCTCCTCCCCGCCGTCGAGTAGCGGGACCGCGCAGCACGCGGACCCTGAGGGCCGTCCGGAAACGGGCGGCCCTCAGTCGTGCGCGGGCTCAGCCCGCCGTCGCCAGGAACTGGGTCGCCGCCAGCTCCGCGTACAGCGGGTCGGCGCTCACCAGCTCCCGGTGCGTGCCCACCGCGCGGACCCGGCCCGCGTCCATGACGACGATCCGGTCCGCCATCGTCACCGTGGACAGCCGGTGCGCGACGACCAGGACCGTCGTCGTACGGGCCACATCGGCGACGGTGTCGCGCAGGGCCGCCTCGTTGACCGCGTCCAGCTGCGAGGTCGCCTCGTCCAGGAGCAGCAGCCGGGGGTGGCGCAGCAGGGCGCGGGCGATCGCGACGCGCTGGCGTTCACCGCCCGAGAGACGGGTGCCGCGATGGCCGACCAGGGTGTCGACGCCCTTCGGCAGCCGGGCGACCAGGCCGTCGAGGCGGGTCGTCCTCAGGACGCGGGTGACGTCGTCCGCGCTCGCGTCCGGGTTGCCGAGCAGCAGGTTGTCGCGCAGGGAACCCGACAGGACCGGCGCGTCCTGCTCCACATAGCCGATGGCGGACCGGAGCCCGGACAGCTCCCAGTCCGCGAGGTCCCGGCCGTCGAGGGTGATGGCGCCGGACTCGGGGTCGTAGAAGCGCTCGATGAGGGAGAACACGGTGGTCTTGCCCGCGCCGGACGGGCCGACGAACGCCGTCATGCCCTGGGCCGGCACCTCGAACGTCACGCCGTGGTGGACGTAGGGCAGGTCGGCGCCGTAGCGGAAGCGGACGTCGTCGAAGGCGACGGACGCGGGTTCGGCGCCGGGGGAGGGCAACTGGGCGGGC
>NZ_JAENRY010000730.1 GCF_016612545.1 Streptomyces sp. MBT65
GTTCGGTGCCCAGTGAGCCGGGGTTGTGTCCGGAGGTCCAGGCGCCCGTGGTGTCGCGTACGGCGCGGGTGGGGGGGCGCAGGGCTGTCATCAGTTCGAGTCCGGATACGGCTGTGGAGCCGCGGGGGGTGATGACGCGGGTGGCGTACACGCCCAGGGCGTGGGCGAGTCGGGCGGGCGGGAGCTGGTCGGCGCCGGGCCAGGCTCGGGGGTCGAGTGCGTCCCAGGGCAGGATCGCCAGTTGGACGCATTGCCGTTCGCTGCCTTGGGCCGGGCGGTAGATGCGTGTCCAGGGGCCGAATCCGCGCTGGGTGAGCTGCCATTTGGCCTGGGTGATCTGTTTGAGGACCGGGTGGTCGTTCTCCAGGCGCAGGGTGCGGCGGTCTTCGAGGTGTTCGGGCAGGCCGAGTCCGGCGGCGGCGGCCGCGGTGAGCACGATCAGGGGGTCGGAGTCCTTGCCGTTGCGGTGCAGGCGGGGGGCGCCGAGGCCGGACTCGCGCAGTGTCCATTCGACCAGTTCCACGAGGGTGGTGGCCGGGCAGTGCAGGGGGGTGCCGGCGGCGGTGTGGGCGGTGTTGTAGCCGTCCAGGAC
>NZ_JAENRY010000731.1 GCF_016612545.1 Streptomyces sp. MBT65
GCCGCGGGGCAGGCCAACAAGGCGGTCGTCACCGCGACCCACGTGACCGGCAGCGACACGATCACGTACGTCATCGACGACGTGGTCACCATCAAGCCGGGCGCCGGCTGCGCGTACCCGACCGCCGCGGACCACACCAAGGTGTCCTGCACGGTCACCCTCCTGGACAGTCAGGACCCGTACCCCGGCGTGGAGTTGAAGCTCGGCGACGGCAACGACACGCTCAGCTACCACAACAGGACCAGCCAGACGTACTACTTCGCCTCGTCCGACCTGGGCGCCGGCAACGACAAGTACACCGAGGACGGCAGCGTCTCCGGCAACTACGTCTCGGGCGGCACCGGCAACGACAACCTGACCCTCGGCAAGTACTCGGTGGGCTGGGGCGACAACGGCAACGACACCCTGCACGGCGGCGCCTACACCATCGCCCAGGGCGGCAACGGCAACGACACGATCACCACCACCGGAAGCGCGGCCGACGGCGGCGCGGGCAACGACGTCATCACCGCGGGCGCGGGCAACCAGAGCCTGACCGGCGGCAGCGGCAACGACCGGATCCACGGCGGCGCCGGGGACGACTTCATCTACGGCGGCACGGGCAACGACGTCCTCTACGGCGATGCCGGCGCCGACACCATCTACGGCAACTCCGGCAACGACACGCTCTGGGGCGGCACGGGCACGGACGTCCTGTCGGGCGGTCCCGGCCGGAACGTCGTCCACCAGAACTGACGCGCGGCGGGGCCCACTTGAGCCTGTCGGGAGGTGCCGCACCCTCCCGGCGGGCCCTCGCGGGCAAAACCCCTTTCCCTGCTGTCACAGCCATGTCATACGCTGCTCCCAGCAGCCGCGCCCCGCGCGTCACCGCGTCTCTCATCCGCGGTCACGTCCGGATGTTGCGCGGCGCTCTCAACTCCCGGTCTCCGGACCGGTTTTTCCTGTGGGGGAACAACAGTGCGGATGCGCAGCATCTCCACCGCGACAGCGCTCGCGGTCCTTTTCGGCTCGGCGGCGCTCAGCGTCGTGGCGACGGGCACGGCCTCGGCGGCCACCGCCACCGTCGCCTATCCCGGCGGCCTCGTGACGGACGACGCCCTCAAGCGGGTCTTCGTGGGCGACAACTCGGCCGGCACGGTCACGGCCACCGACTACTCGGGCACCGTCCTCGCCTCCGTGCGCGGCATCGGCTCGCTCACCGGCCTGACCGTCTCCGACGACGGGGCCACCGTGTACGCGGCGGTGCAGAACACACACGAGATCGTGGCGATCGACGCGGCCACCCTCAGCGTCAAGACCCGCTACGCGATACCCACCGACACCGGCCCGCGCCACATCGCGTTCTCCGCCGGCAAGGTGTGGTTCACCTACGGCGACCAGTGGGACGGCGACCTCGGTTCC
>NZ_JAENRY010000732.1 GCF_016612545.1 Streptomyces sp. MBT65
CCTCATAGCATCCTGACTTTTGATCAACCCCGTTTGCGGGCGGCGGAGAACGGGGCGGGGTGCGGGGCGTGAAGGTGTGGGCGGGGTACTGGTGGGAGGCGGTGTGCGCGCTCGCCGTACCCATGGCGATCCAGGTCGGCTTGCGACTCTGGGATCAGGGCGGCGCCTGGAGGGCGGCGGGCGAGATTGCTGCGACCTGGGCCGCCGTCACCGTCGTATGGGCCGCGGTGGCATGGCTTTCGCTACGACACCGGGCGCGCGGGTCGGGCATCACCCTCGCCCCCGACGCCCTGGCCGCCCACCAGACCCGCCAACTCCACGTCCTACGGCCCTCGGTGGGCTGGCCCGACCGGATACGCACGGAACTGAACTCGTCGCCCCGCGCCTCCGTCACCGCGGAGAAGGGGAGCGAGGAGATCTGGTTCCACTGGCGCCCGGGACGCCGTAACCGCACGGTCTGGGATTCGATCGCCATTGACGAGGGGGCGGGGACGGTCCGGCTCGATCTGCGGGCGAGCGGGGTGTACACGGGGTCTTCGGGGTTGCGGCGGGGGGTGGCTTTTGTGGCGCTGTGTCAGGT
>NZ_JAENRY010000733.1 GCF_016612545.1 Streptomyces sp. MBT65
GTGCGGGTGGCGCGGACGGTGGGGGCGGGGAGGGGCCGTCGTTGCTCCGGGTGCTCGTCGGTGCCTGGCCGGTGTATGTCGTGGGCGCGGCCAGCCTCGCCCTGCTCGGGCTCTCGGAACTCGTGCTCCCCGCCCTCCTCGAACAGCGCGGCATCGGTGTCGGCTGGTCCGGTCCGCTGCTGACGGGGATGGCGGTGGGCGGCGCCCTCGGCGCGTTCGTCTACGGCCTGCGCGGCTGGCCCGGACTGTTGCGCACCCGCAGTGTGGTGCTGATGGCCGGGACGTCCGCGTGCGTGGCGCTGGCCGCGGTGATACCGGGTACGGCGGGGATCGCGGTCGCGCTGGTCATGGGCGGCACGCTCCAGTCGGGCGCGATGCTCACCCGGAATCTCTCCCTGCGCGAGGTGCTGCCGCCGGGTGCGCTGGCCGCGGGGTACTCCCTGATGTACGCGGCGGCGGGGGTGGGGTACGCGGCGACGGGGTCGCTGGCCGGGGCGCTGTTGAAGGTGGCGGCGCCGTCCACGGCGATTCTGGCGGGGGTGTGTCTGACCGTGGTGATGACCGGGGTGGGGT
>NZ_JAENRY010000734.1 GCF_016612545.1 Streptomyces sp. MBT65
CCGCGCCCAGCATCATCAGGATTCCGGGGAACATGATCTCGGTCAGGTAGTCGCCCCGCACGGTCATCAGGGACTGCCAGCCGAAGCCCACCACCGCCACCAGCGTCCCGAGCACGGCCACGTTGCGCGCGCCGAGCAACGGCATGAAACGGGGTGCCGCCTTGGAGCCGATGAGGACGGCCAGCGAGCTCGGCACCAGCGCGAGTCCCGCCTCCAGCGGCGAGTACCCGAGGACGTTCTGCGCGTACAGCGTCATGAAGAACCACATGCAGAACATCGCGGAGCCGCACAGGAACATCGCCGCGTTCGCCGACGACACCGCCCGCACCCGGAACAGCCCGAGCGGCATCAGCGGAGCCGCCGTACGCGCCTCGACGACGAGGAAGAGGACGATCAGCGCGAGTCCGGCGGCCAGCGGGAGCAGGGTGGCCGCGGACGTCCACCCCTCGGCCTCGGTCTGCGAGATGCCGTACGCCAGCACGCCGAGCCCCGCCGTGACCAGGACGGCACCCGGCAGATCGAGCCGCCGCCCGTCGCCCGCCCGGCTCTCCGGGAGCCGGCGCAGCGAACCGAGCAGCAGCACCGCGCCGACGGGCACGTTGATCAGCAGCACCCACCGCCAGGACAGGGTGTCCACGAGCACTCCGCCGACGAGTCCGCCCGCGGCGCCGCCGCCCGCGCCGACGGCCGTCCAGGTGGCGATGGCCCGGGCGCGGGCCGCGCCCTCCGGCACCGCCGACGTGACGATCGTCAGCGTCGAGGGCGCCAGTACGGCGGCGCCCAGTCCCTGCGCGGCCCGCGCCCGGGCCATCGCCACCTGGACGGCCGTCGGCGCGGGCGGCGCCCTCCGGCACCGCCGACGTGACGATCGTCAGCGTCGAGGGCGCCAGTACGGCGGCGCCCAGTCCCTGCGCGGCCCGTGCGAGGAGCAGTTGCC
>NZ_JAENRY010000735.1 GCF_016612545.1 Streptomyces sp. MBT65
TGTCGTGGGGTGGGAGATGTGAAAAGGGGACGGGGGCGGGGGCGGGCTGCTGCTGGTGCACGACGAGCGGTTGCTCGGACTGGTGGACGCGTGGCTGACCGGGGTGTCGGCGGAGGCGTTCACGGATGTACTGCCGTTGCTGCGGCGCACGTTCTCGTCGTACGAGCCGGGGGTGCGCCGGACGCTCGGCGAGCTGGTGCGGCGCGGGCCCGGGAAGCAGATGGGTGCGGTGGCGGGGACGGCGGCCGGGATACCCGGATTCGGCGCGGAGCTGGATGCCGGGCGGGCGGACGCGGTGGTGCCGGTGCTGCGGCTGTTGTTGGGGCTGGACGACATGGCGGGGAACGCGGCGGGGCACGTGATGGGGAACGGCGACAACGAGCTTGTGGGGGTGGCGGGATGACGACGAACAGCGGTGCGCAGGGCATGAGGAGGCAGGGGGAGAGGACCCAGGCGGCGGGTGCCGGGCGGCGGGCCGGGGATCGTCCGGCGGCTCCCGTGCGGGTCGTGCCGCTGTGGGAAGGGCTGCGGACGGGGGCGCGCGGATGACGGT
>NZ_JAENRY010000736.1 GCF_016612545.1 Streptomyces sp. MBT65
GAGCACATCCGGGTGAACGCGCTCGACGGCAGGGTCATCACGGGAACGCTGATCCGGACGGCGGCGACCGGCGACCGGATCGAGCTGACCCCGGACGGCGTCCTTCTGCTGTACTCCGGCGCCACGTCGGAGACGGCCCCAGGCGACCTCACCACGGGGATCAACTCCGATGGTGAGATGCAGCTGGGGTACCTCCAGCTTCGGCCGCCGGGGCACGGCACCCACGACCGGCCAGACCTTGTGATGACGCTGGGGCCGACCGGCGAGAAGTTCTACACGATGGGCGCGCTCCGCCTGGTCGAGGACGAGCTGGGGGCCACGGCCACGCTGCTTGCCCCGACGACGATCGTGGGCGACCTCGATGTCTACGAGGACCTGGCCGTGGACGGCGCGGCCGCAGTCGCGGGGAAGCTCTCCGCGGGGAACATCCGCATGGGCCAGGTGACCATCACGCCCGTGGCGAATACCCCGACGTCGGTCACCGTCACCGGTCTCGGACTGGCGGGCACGCCGCGGCTGTTCGTCACCGCCAACACCACCGAGCCCACGAGAC
>NZ_JAENRY010000737.1 GCF_016612545.1 Streptomyces sp. MBT65
GGGGGCGAATCGGGCTGGTCAACTGCCTCTGAGTCAGGTGCAGTTGCTTCCGGGTCCGGCTCGGGGGCGGGCGAATCGGGTCCGGTCTCGGGCTCAGGCTCGGTCCCGGGCTCGGCAAAAGCTGGGCGGGCGTTGTGCCACGGTGCGTCCGTGCTGCCGGGTGCGGTGGCGGGCTGGGCGGTGTTGCCCTCTCGTGCGGGTGCCGGTTCCTGGGCCTGTTGCGATGCCGAGCCGCCGCTCGCGCTGCGGGACCGGCGAGGCGTTGCCGCACCCGTCCCCTGTTGACTCGCCGAACCCTCGCTCGCGCTACGCGCCCGGCGCGGCCCAGCAGGCGGCACTGCGGGGGCACGAACACCCTCGGCCGACTGGGCCTGCCCCTCGGTCGACGGCTCCGCACCCTCACTCGCCGGCGCTGCCCTCTCGACCGGGGACACTTCACCCCCGGCAGACGGCACCGCGCCTCCAGCCGACGACGACACCACACCCTCACCGGACGACACCGAACCCCCAGTCGGCGGCACCGCACCCCCAGCCGAAGGCCCTCCACCCC
>NZ_JAENRY010000738.1 GCF_016612545.1 Streptomyces sp. MBT65
GCGTAACGGCTGCGCCGGAGCGGCTGGGCGGGGGAAGCAGCAGCCGTTACGCCATGGGGCCAGGCCTCGGAGGCGAGCATGCCGGGGCGCCGGGCGGCGTGTGTGATGCGGAGGCAGCCGAGGGCAGCGGGAGTGACCGTCGCACCCCAGGGGCCAGACTGCGGAGGCGAGCGTGCCCAGGCACCGGGCAGCTGATGTGATGCGGAAGCAGCCGAGGGCAGCAGGAGCGACCGTCGCACCCTAGGGACCGGGCCGCAGAGGCGAGTGTGCCTGGGCGCCGGGCAGTTGAATGTGATGCGGAAGCAGCCGGGGTGCCGAGGCGCTGCGCCATGGAGGTGTCAGGGGCGCCGGAGCGGCGGGTGCGTCCCGACGGGTCGGGCGCCGCAGGCGATCGCCCTCCACGGGCGCGGCGTTGTGGCATGTGCGGCTCCGCCGCGTGGGCGCGGCCAGCCCCCACCGACCCGCGCCTTGACCACTACGCCCCCCGCGAAGCGCCCCGCACCTCAAGCCCCGCCAGCAGCTCGGCCGTAGCCTCCGCGATCACCTCGACCGCACGGTCGAACACCTCGCGGTTGTGCGCGGCCGGTGCCCGGAAGCCGGAGACCTTGCGCACGTACTGCAACGCGGCGGCACGGATCTCCTCCTCCGTGGCCTCGTCGGGCTGGGCAGGCGGTCGGAGAGTCTTGATGCTGCGGCACATGCGTCCAGTCTCGCGCGCCGACCGCGATACCGCACACCACGCACACCAACTGACCGGCGCGGCCTCACGCTTCGAGGTCGAACCGCCAGTCGTTGGACGTGATCCAGTGCCCCTTGGGGTACTCGAACTCCGCCTCACCGAGCAGGGTGAACCCGGCTTTGCGGCATACGGAGTTCGACGCGTGGTGGTCGACGCTCGGAAAGGCGTGCAGATACCGGTGCCGCCCGGCGGCCCGAGCCGTGGTGGAGGTGGCTCGGGCCGCCGGGCGGCACCGGTAT
>NZ_JAENRY010000739.1 GCF_016612545.1 Streptomyces sp. MBT65
CGTCCTCGTCGTAGGGCTGCCCCTTCGCCACGGCCGACTGGCGGGCGACGATCGAGAGCACCCCGGCGAGCTGCTGGGGGCCCATGACGGCGGACTTGGCGCTGGGCCACGCGAACAGGAAACGGGGGTCGTAGGCGCGGCCGCACATGCCGTAGTGCCCGGCACCGTACGAGGCACCCATGAGGACCGACAGATGCGGTACGCGGCTGTTGCTCACCGCGTTGATCATCATCGCGCCGTGCTTGATGATGCCGCCCTGTTCGTACTCCTTGCCGACCATGTAGCCGGTGGTGTTGTGCAGGAAGAGGAGCGGGATGTCGCGCTGGTTGGCCAACTGGATGAACTGGGCGGCCTTTTGGGACTCCTGGCTGAAGAGGACCCCTTGGGCGTTGGCGAGGATGCCGACCGGATAGCCGTGCAGGGTGGCCCACCCCGTCACCAGGCTCGCGCCGTAGAGGGGCTTGAACTCGTCGAAGTCGGAACCGTCGACGAGGCGGGCAACGACCTCGCGCGGGTCGAAGGGGGTCTTGAGATCCCCCGGGACGATGCCCAGCAGCTCGTCCTCGTCGTACTTGGGGGGTGCGGCCGGCCCCGGATCGCCGTACGCCTTGCGGTGGTTGAGGCGGGCGACGACGCGGCGCGCCTGCCTGAGCGCGTCCTGCTCGTCGACGGCGAAGTGGTCGGCGAGGCCCGACACGCGCGCGTGCATCTCGGCGCCGCCGAGCGACTCGTCGTCGCTCTCCTCGCCGGTCGCCATCTTCACGAGGGGCGGCCCGCCGAGGAACACCTTCGCCCGCTCCTTGACCATGATCACGTGGTCGGACATGCCCGGGATGTACGCGCCACCGGCAGTCGAGTTGCCGAAGACGACCGCGATCGTGGGGATACCGGCGGCCGAAAGGCGGGTGAGATCACGGAAGATGGCGCCGCCCGGGATGAAGATCTCCTTCTGGGACGGCAGATCGGCACCGCCCGACTCCACGAGGCTGATGCAGGGCAGCCGGTTGGCGAGCGCGATGTCGTTCGCCCGCAGGGCCTTCTTCAGCGACCAGGGATTGCTGGCTCCGCCGCGCACGGTGGGGTCGTTGGCGGTGATCAGGCACTCCACGCCCTCCACCACCCCGATGCCGGTGACGAGCGAGGCGCCGACCGCGTAGTCGCTGCCCCAGGCGGCGAGCGGCGCCCGCGTCGTGGGCCCGTCCGGCGGAGGCTCGGGGAGGGCCGGCTGTGGAAGGTCTTCCAGTACGCGGGTGTCGTGGGCCGGGGCCACAGCAACCCGGCGCCCGTCGTGGAGGACGGCCACATGGTCGACGTCCCCGTGGGGGACATACACATCATCGAAGACGCCATAGGGCGCTCCCTTTCCAGGTGGGGTCAGCACATGGAAGCCGGGGTAACTGGCGAGTGCGAGTTCGACGGCGGCCGCGCTCAACGCCCGACCGACGGTCTCCTGATCGGGATCCCGCACGACGAGCCGCAGCAGTGCGCTGGCGGTCTCCTCGGTGGAGGCGTCCGCGTGGTCGGTACGGGCGAGATCCCAACGGAGTTCACCGGGCCGCGACTTGGCGTTCCCCTCGCCGAACGCGGCCTCCATCTGTTCCCGGACGAGAGCGGCCTTGCGCTCGATGTCGAGCCCCGTGAGCACGAAGGTGACCTCGTTGCGGAAGCCCCCCAGCCGGTTGAGCCCGACCTTGAGGGTCGGCGGTGGAGCCTCACCCCGGACCCCCTCGATCCGGACCCGGTCGGGCCCGTCCCCGGTGAGCCGGACGGTGTCGAGGCGGGCGGTGACGTCGGGACCGGCGTACCGGGCACCGTGCGTCTCGTAGAGGAGCTGCGCGGTGACGGTGCCGACGTCCACGACTCCCCCGGTGCCGGGGTGTTTGGTGATGACGCAGGAGCCGTCTTCGTGGATCTCGGCCAGCGGAAATCCGGGCCGCCGAAGCTTCTCCGGCGTGTGCTCGGTGAAGAAGGCGTAGTTGCCGCCGGTCGCCTGCGTCCCGCACTCCAGCACATGTCCGGCGACCACGGCCCCCGCGAGCCGGTCGTGGTCGTCCGCGCCCCACCCGAAGTGAGCGACGGCCGGCCCCGTGACGAGAGCGGCATCGGTGACGCGTCCGGTGACCACGATGTCGGCGCCCGCGTCGAGACAGGCGGCGATACCGAACCCACCGAGATAGGCATGCGCGGCAAGGGCATCCGGATACCGTCCGGCGAGATCGTCCCCCTCGACATGGGCGACCCTTGCCCGAACCCCGACCCGATCGGCCAACTCCCTTACGGCGTCGGCGAGTCCGGCGGGGTTCAGTCCCCCGGCGTTGGTGACGATCCGCACCCCGCGCTCGACGGCGAGGCCGAGGCACT
>NZ_JAENRY010000073.1 GCF_016612545.1 Streptomyces sp. MBT65
GCCGGACTCATCACCGGCGGGACCGCCGAGGCCGCCACCGCCCGCCAGGTCGAGGCCCTCGACCGGGGCGTCGTCAGCGTCCACACGGACACCGGAAACCTGGTGAGTTGGCGCTGGCTCGGCACCGACCCCGACGACGTCTCCTTCAACGTCTACCGCGCCGGTACGAAGGTCAACCCGTCCCCGATCACCGGCTCCACGAACTACTTCCACGCCGGCGCGCCCGCCCAGGCCGACTACACGGTCCGCGCGATCGTCGGCGGCGTCGAGCAGGCCGACTCCGTCCACGCGATCCAGTTCCGCACCGGCTACAAGGACGTCCCGATCACCCCGCCCGCCGGCGGCACGACCCCTGACGGCGTCGCCTACACCTACGAGGCCAACGACGCCTCCGTGGGCGACCTCGACGGCGACGGCCGGCTCGACTTCGTCCTCAAGTGGCAGCCCACGAACGCCAAGGACAACTCCCAGTCCGGCTACACCGGCGACACGATCCTCGACGGGATCACCCTCGACGGCACCCGCCTGTGGCGCATCGACCTGGGCCGCAACATCCGCTCCGGCGCGCACTACACCCAGTTCCAGGTCTACGACTACGACGGCGACGGCAAGGCCGAGGTCGCCATGAAGACGGCCGACGCCACGGTCGACGGAACCGGCACGGTCATCGGCAACTCGGCGGCGGACTACCGCAATGCGAGCGGCTACGTCCTGTCCGGACCCGAGTACCTGACCATGTTCAACGGGCAGACCGGCGAGGCGATGGGCACCGTCGACTACGTCCCCGCACGCGGCACGGTCTCCTCCTGGGGCGACTCGTACGGAAACCGCGTCGACCGATTCCTCGCCGGCACCGCCTACTTGGACGGCTCCCGCCCCTCCCTGATCATGGCCCGCGGCTACTACACGCGCACGGTCATCGCCGCCTGGGACTGGCGCGGCGGCGCCTTCACCCGCCGCTGGACCTTCGACACCAACTCCTCCACCAACACCGGCAAGGGCTACGACGCCCAGGGCAACCACCAGTTGGCGATCGCCGACGTCGACGGGGACGGCAAGGACGAGATCGTCTACGGCTCGATGGCCGTCGACGACAACGGCTCCGGGCTGTGGACCACCAAGAACGGCCACGGCGACGCCCTGCACGTGGGCGACCTGGACCCCTCCCGCCCGGGCCTGGAGGAGTTCAAGGTCGACGAGGACTCCTCGAAACCGTCCTCGTGGATGGCGGACGCGAGGACCGGCGCGATCATCTGGTCCACACCGGCCAACGGCGACAACGGCCGGGGTGTCTCCGGTGACATCTGGGCGGGCAGCGCCGGCGCCGAGTCCTGGTCCGCGTCGGAGAGCGGCGTCCGCGACCCCAAGGGCACGATGGTGTCCAGCCGCAAGCCCTCCAGCACCAACTTCCTGTCCTGGTGGGACGGCGACCCGGTGCGCGAACTCCTCGACGCCACCCACATCGACAAGTACGGCACGACCGCCGACACCCGCCTCCTGACCGCCTCCGGCGTCCACTCCAAAAACAGCACCAAGGCGACCCCGACCCTGTCCGGCGACATCCTCGGCGACTGGCGCGAGGAGGCCGTCTGGCCCACCACGGACAACACGGCGCTACGGATCTACTCGACCCCGTACGAGACGACGACCAGGATCACGACCCTGCTCCACGACACCCAGTACCGCACGGCCCTGGCCTGGCAGAACACCGCATACAACCAACCGCCCCACCCGAGCTTCTACATCGGCGACGGTATGCCATCTGCACCACGGCCGACTGTCTACACACCATGAGACAGGCGGCTGCGCGCCCCCGTGCGTGCGCGCAGCCGCCCTCTCGGCTCAGGAGACCGCGCAGACCTGGTCACCCACCTTGAACGACGCCGGTTTCGTGTTCACCCCCGACCAGCTCCCCGTGAACCCGAACCTCACCGACGATCCCGCCGCCACCGTCCCGTTCCAGCTCACGTTCCTCGCCGTCGCCGCCGCGCCCGACTGGGCCCAGTCGGCGTTCCACAACTGCCCGATCTGCTGCCCGTCGGCGAAGGACCAGCCAAGTACCCAGCCGTTCCAGGCGGTCGACCCGGTGTTCGTCACCTGCACGTCGGCCTGGAAGCCGCCGGTCCACTGGTTCGTGATCTTGTACGTCACCGTGCAGGCACCCGTGGGCGGCGTCGGATCGGTCCCGCCTCCGCCCCCTCCGTCACCGGCGTCGGACGAGTCGCCGTAGACGACCCCGCGCCCGTTCGTCGACACATACACCCGGCCGTACACCCGCGGGTCCCCGGTGATCGCCGCACCGGTCCAACCCCACTGGTGTGCACCGTCGTTGATCCGTGTCCAGCTCGCGCCCTTGTCGGTCGAGCGGAAGATGCCGCGTACGCCGCCGATCTTCGCGCTGGTGTAGAGCGTCTGGTACGAGGCACCGGTCGCCGCCTTCCCGAAGCCGATCGTGTCGGCCTGGTCGACGTTCGCGAGCCTGGTGAAGCCGGCGCCGCCGTCCGTGGAGTGCCACAGCCCGTACGCCCCGTCGCTCGCCCCGCCCGCCAGCCAGACGTCCCCCTTCGCGCCGGGCAGCGCCTTGAAGCGCACGCTGTCACCGCTGGGCAGTCCGGTCGCCGCCGAGGCCGTGAAGGTCGCTCCGCCGTCCGAACTGACGTAGAACTTCCCCGACTTGAAGCCGTAGAAGGTTTTCGCGTCGACCCGGTCCGACTCGACGATCGCACCTGCCGGGATACCGCTCGACGCCGACCACGACGAACCGAATCCGGCCGTGTACTGCACCCCGGCGCCCGCCGGACTCCACACGAACCGGCTCCCGTCCGCCGCCGCGGCCACCGTCCCGCCACCGCTCACGCCCGAAGGATCCGTCCCCGCGAACCAGTTGGCGCCGTTGTCCGTCGAGAACGCGATGTGCGCACCCGAGTCCACATTGCCCACCCGCACCACGGTGTTGGGGTTGGTCTCCGCGAAGTCGAGGCTCGTGGTCGTCGTGAAGTTCGGCGAAGTGAACATCATCGACGGGACCTTGGTCGGATCCGTGTGCCGGAACCCGCCGATGTCGCCGAGCGCGCTGAGGAGTTGGGCCCCGCCGGACGGGGGAGCGGCGAGGTCGTTGACGGCCGTCTCCTCCAGCCCCTGCACCATCGGCTTCACGGTGAACTGGCCGCCGCTGTCCCAGTTGGTCAGGTTCTCCGTGCCGTAGAGCGTCGCGCCCGTCCCGTACATCATGCGGTTCGAGTCGAACGGGTCGATCTCCAGCGACTCGGTCATCCAGCCGAGTTTCGGGGCCTGTTCGGGCGGCGACGGATTCGCCCCGAAGGTCAACCAGGGGGAGGAGGACACGTCGATCGTGTAGCGGTTCGACCGGTTGGGATACGACGTGTAGTCCCAGGCCTTCGTCCAGGTGCCGCCGCTGTCCGTGGAGCGGAAGATCTGCGTGTCCGGCCACCAGGAGCTGTACGCCGTCGCCATCACGGTCCCGGGATGCTGCCGGTCGACGGTCAGCCCGCTGAAGCCGTAGTAGGTGTCGGCCTCCGCGACCGGGCTGATGTTCGTCCATGCGCCGGTCGCGGTCGCGTACCGCCACACCTGCCCCTTGCCGCCGTCGTACGGCCCACCCTTGTCGCTGTATGCGATGTACAGATAACCGTTGACCGCATCCAGTACACCCTTGTGCGCCAGATACCCGGTGGGCTGCCCGGCCACCCGGCTCCAGGTCGCGCCCGCGTCCGTCGACCGGTACACGGCGTTGGCCTGGTCGGCGACACCGACATAGATCGTCTTCGTCGCGCTGCCGGACGTTCCCGTCGACTCGTCGAAGGTGACCCACACGATGCCCTGGTTGTCGTTGGCGTAGCCGCTCGTGTCGGTCGGATCCTGCACGTAATTGCCGACGTTGGGGAAGTTCGTCACCTGCGACCAGGTGACCCCGGAGTCCGTGGACCGCCACAGCCCCTTGCCGCTGGGCGCGCCCAGATACAGCACGCTGTCCTTGTTCGGATCGACGGCCAGCCGCTCGCCCATGCCGCGCCCCGGCATGTTCCCGCCGAGCTTGAACGGCAGATCGGTCTTCTGCCAACTCGCGCCCCGGTCACCGGACCTGAGCACGGCCCCGTTCGTGGGATCCCAACTGTTCGTATACGTACCGACGGCCGCGTACACCTTGTTCGGATCGACCGGGTCGGACGCGAGACTCACCACCCCGGTGTGCCCCCAGTCGTCCCACCCGACCGAGTCCAGCAACGGCGTCCAGGTCTTCGTCGCCTCTTGCCACCGGTAGGCACCGCCGATGTCGGTCCGGGCGTAGGCGAGGTTCTTCTCCTTCCGGTTGAAGACGATGCCGGGCACGAACCCGCCGCCGTCGATCCGGGCGTTGTGCCAGGTGTAGGTGTCGGCCGCGAGAGCGACGCTTGGGGTGTCGGCGGCGAGAGCGGACGGTGCGCCCGCAAGCAAGCCGGCCGCGAGTGCCAGAACGGCCAGGAGAATTCGGGTTCTTCGCACAGTGGGTTCCTCTCCGAGGGAGGAGCAAGGCACGAGTGCCGGGCGACCCCCAGTGCGGGTGGGGGCCGCCCGGCGGGTAGGCCCCGCCGTCAGGTGACGGAGCCACGCACGCGGAGCTTCGAAGCGGTTCCGTGGGAACTCGGGCGGCCGCAGCGCCCCTTCAGGGGCGCGGGGAACTGCGCGACCAGCCACAACGGACCGGCAGTCAGAAATCCGCCCAACCCACGGAGCGCCTCGCGGGGGCTATTCGAGAAGCTCCGCGTACGACCCCATGGCCAAGGCGATGTCCGCCTGGGCCCAGAACCGGTGATACGTGAAGACAGGCGCGGCCCCGCCCGCCAGATAGCTCTGGATCTTCGACCACGCCGGATCGTTCTTGTAGAAGGACCGCAACGAGGCGAACGTGGAAGCGGAGTTGACCGCGTCCCCGTTCGGCATCGTCCCGGTCCACCCGCTCGGCACATACACGCTGTCGTCGAAGCGGTTGTAGTCCGCGCGGGTCTCCGGAACGGCGATGCCCAGACTGTCCTGGTAGTGGTCCCACATACCGTCGAGCAGAGCCTTCGCCGTCGTCTTCGCGGCGGCGGAACCGGACTTGGCGGCGTAGTACGTCAGCGTCTTGGCATATGCGGCCGCCACACCCACGTCATTGGTGTAGTCGGCGACGGTGACATGAAGTCCCGTGTTCGCACCGGGACTTGACGCGTTCCAGGTGTCGGGCTGCCCCGACCACTGCAACGTGGAGGGGATCAGATAGGTGCCGTCCGGATTGACCGTGGTCTTGGACAGCGCCCACGCCACCCACTTGTCGAGAACTGCCTTCGCACTCGCGTTCCCCGTCTGCTGGTAGTACTCGGCGACCCGCTCCATCGACCACGCCTGGAAGCCGAACCACTGGTTGGACGGCGGGTCGTGATAGACGGGCTGCTGGTCGTAGTACATGCCGTAGAACGTCGACGTCCCGGCCGGCGGGCTCGCGTACCGCCCCTGCCAACTGTTGGTCGCCCCACCGGCGATGGCACCCTCGCTCGACTGCAGCCACCGGTAGAACTCCAACTGCCGGGACAGCGAGGTGCCCCAATCCGCCGCGCCCGTCGTGGACTTGGGCTTCAGGTCGGCGTACGAGCTCAACGCGTAGGCGGCCAAGGGGTTTTGATAGCCGCCGTGCACATGGCTGGACCCGATGCGCCACGCCCAGCCCGCGCTGGTGTCGTTGGCGCCGCCCCACGCGTAGTACCAGGACAGCAGATAGTCCGAGGCGTCCTTGCCGGTCCCGGCCGGGCAGGTGGACGGTCCGACGCAGTTGCCGATTTTCTTGAAGTACTTGTCGTACATGGCATACCGCAGATAGTCGCCCATCTTGGCCGCCTTGCCGACGGTCGCCGAGACGTCACCGCCCTTGCCCTGCTCCTTGGCCCACACGTCGGCCCAGTACGCGGCCTGCACGGCCCGCGCGTCGGCGTCCGGAGCATCGGTGTACTTCCACTGCTTGGCGTACGAGGAGTCACCGGTGAAGAGGTCCAGGTACCCGTTCGTTCCGCCGTACTTGAAGGCGTCACAGGTCGGCTGCGGCACCGTCTCCCACACCGACTCCTGCGCTCCGCGCTGGAAGGTGTTGATGTACGACGGCCCGCTCGCCGTCGGCCCCGCCTCGCACCCGCCGCCCGGCGTGTCGCCGTAGCCGTAGGTGTTGTCGACATCCTCCAGCCAGTGCATACCGTAGACGTCGTCCGTCCCGTATGCGGTCTTCAGTTCACCGGCGATCGGATCCGATCCCACCGGCACCGAGGTGTCGAGCTTCGCCGGATACTCGTTCGGGGTGTCCAGTTCGGGCGCGTACGTCGCCGGCTTCGAAGCGTTGTAGAAGGAGTTGGTCGGCTGGTCGGCGTGGGTCGGGATCATGTACTTCTCCATGAGGGCCCAGGCGCCGTTGAACTTCGACCAGTCGCCCGTCACCTTGCCGTACATCGCCTGCAGCCACAGCAGATAGCTGTACGCCTCCGACGTCGTCTCGTGCCCCTGGTCCGGCGCTTCGACGATCAGGGTCTCCACCGAGTGGTAGGGGATGCCCTGGGGCGAGAAGTAGCCGTTCGCGGGGTTGGTGATCTTCCCGTAGAGGTCCAGGAAGCGGGCGTCGTACGCGTTCGCCGCCGCCAGCTCCGTCACCGTGACCGTCGCCTTGGTGAACCCCGTCGCCGTCGAATCGAAGGACGCCGAACCGGTACCGGTCGCGTCGGCGGTGAGGGTCACCGTCTGCGCGGTGTTCCAGCTCGACGGCGTGAAGGTGAGCGACGCGCCGCCGGTGACCGACAACCCCGTGTTGCCGCTCGCGCGAGCTGTCGTCACGGTCACGTTCGACGACGGCTGCGAGGACAGCGACACCGCGTACGTGCCCGACTTCCCCTGCTGGACGCCCAGTTGGGTGGGCGAGGCCACGATCGCCGGTCCCGATGCGACCGTGATGCCGACCGGCGTGGACGCACCGGACGCGCCCAGGCTGTCGTACGCCTTCGCGACCAGCGAATGACTGCCCACGGACAAACTGGAAGCCGAGAGCGAGTACGGCGAGCTCGTGTCCGTGCCGAGCAGCGTGGTGTCGTCGTAGAACTCGACCTTGCTGATCGTCGCGTTGTCGGCCGCCGCCGCGGTCGCCGCGAGCGGGACCGCGGCCCCCTGTGTGTAGATCGCGCCCGCGCTCGGGCTGGTCAGCACGGTGATCGGCGGCTGATGCGCGCCGACGCAGGTCGTGCCGTTGATCGCGAACGAGGTGGGCGCGGTGTTGGTCCCGCTGTAGCTGAACTGCGCGCCGGTGGAGACGGCGGCGCCCGCGGCGATCGTGCCGTTGTACGACGCGTTCGTCACCGTGACGGCGCTGCCGGACTGGGACCAGGTGCCGTTCCAGCCGTTGCTGAGCTTCTGGTTGCCCGTGTAGGCGTAGGTCAGGGTCCAGCCGTTGATCGCGTCCGTACCCCGGTTGGTGAGGATCAGATCCGCGGTGAAGCCGGAGCCCCAGTCATTGGTCTTGTAGTCCACGCTGCACTGAACTGTCGCCGCCTGAGCGGGAGTTGTGCCCGTCGCGAGCATCGAGACGGGAAGCGCGAAGGCCGCCACGACAGCGGTCCACAGTCGCCGCGTCAAACGGCGTCTCCTTCTGGGGTGCATGTGCTGGTTCCTCCTTGCGGCTCGGAGGGGTGGGGGCGGAGCAGCAACAAGCCTTGAACCAGTGGGAGCGCTCCCATCGTGGGGACGGGGGTGAGAGCCGTCAAGGTGCTTACGCAGTCGAAAAGATTCGACAGCCGTGGGTTGAGGGAAAGTCAGCGAAAGTCTGTGACTCCCCTGTCCTTTACCGTCACTTGGCGCTACCTTCCTGGACACCAGTGGGAGCGATTCCGTCAGTCGACGCGTCCTTGCGACGCGCCCGAGCTGCAAGGAGTCGCTCATGCGACACCCCCCGCGTTCAATGCTTTTAGCCGTGGCCGGCGCGACCGCCCTTGTCGGGGCGATGGTCGTTCCGGTGGTCACGGCGTCCGGTGCCACTCCCGCGTGCACGGTGACCTACTCGGTCACCAGCCAGTGGGACACCGGATTCCAAGGTGCAGTGCAGATCACCAACAACATGGCACCGGTGAGCAGTTGGAGCCTGAGCTTCGAGTTCACCGGCGGCCAGAAGGTCACCCAGGGCTGGAACGCCAAGTGGTCCCAGTCCGCCACGACGGTCACCGCCACCAACGAGAGCTGGAACGGCTCGCTCGGCACCGGCGCGAGCGTCGGCGCCGGCTTCCTCGCCAACTGGTCCGGGAGCAACGCCGTACCGTCCGCGTTCAAGCTCAACGGCACGACCTGCAACGTCGATTCGGAGCCGACACCACCCACGTCGCCGCCTCCGACCTCACCGCCGCCCAGCGGCACCGCGCCCGCACTGCACGTCTCCGGGAACAAGCTGGTGGACGCCGGCGGCACCAACCGCCGCCTGCTCGGCGTCAATCGCTCCGGCGGCGAGTTCATGTGCGTGCAGGGCTACGGCATTTGGGACGGCCCGGCGGACGACGCGGCCGTCGCGGCGATCGCCGACTGGAAGGCGAACGTGGTCCGCATTCCGCTCAACGAGGAGTGCTGGCTGGGCCTTTCGAACATCAAGCCCGAGTACGCGGGCGCCAACTACATCGCCGCCGTCAAGGACCTGGTGGCGAAGGTCGAGGCGCACGGCATGACCCCGATCGTCGAACTGCACTGGACCTACGGCCAGTACACCGGCAACTCGGCGGGCTGCTCCGACGTGCACGCCACCTGCCAGAAGCCGATGCCGGACGCGCAGTACACCCCGTCGTTCTGGTCCTCGGTCGCCAGCACCTTCAAGGGCGACCAGGCCGTCGCGTTCGACCTGTTCAACGAGCCGTATCCGGACCGCGCCACCTCCACGACCACGCAGGCCTGGCAGTGCTGGCGGGACGGCGGCACCTGCCCCGGCATCGGGTATGAAGTCGCCGGTATGCAAGATCTCGTCGACGCCGTACGGTCGACCGGAGCCACGAACGTGATCATGGCCGGCGGGCTCGCGTACTCGAACGACCTGAGCCAGTGGCTGGCCTACAAGCCGACCGATCCGACCGGCAATCTCGTCGCCGCGTACCACGTGTACAACTTCAACACCTGCGCGAGCGAGAGCTGCTGGAACTCCACACTCGCCCCCGTCGCGGCCCAAGTACCGCTGGTGGCAGGGGAGATCGGCGAGAACACCTGCTCGCACGCCTTCGTCGACCAGGTCATGAAGTGGTTCGACGACCGCGGGCTCTCGTATCTCGGCTGGACCTGGAACACCTGGGACTGTTCCGCCGGTCCGTCCCTGATCTCCGACTACGCCGGTACGCCCACGGCGTACGGCATCGGGCTGCGCGACCATCTGCGCGCCCTCAACGGATAGGCGCCCCCGCACACCGACAGCGCACATCAACAGCGCACTTCAACGGCACACATCGAACAGCGCACACCGCAGCACCCGCATCCAACTTCCTTACCAGACAAGGAAACCCGCACTCATGAGCCGTACCAGAACAGCGTTGCTCGCTGCCTTGGTGCTCGTCGCCGGGGCCTCGGGGACGGCGGTCGCCGCCGCCCCCTCGGCGGACGTCGGCATCGCCGCGATCCCCTGCAGCGTCGACTACAAGGTGCAGAACCAGTGGGACACCGGCTTCACCGCCGCCGTCACGGTCACCAACAACTCGGCCGCCAAGTCGAGTTGGGCCGTGAAGTGGTCGTACGCCGGCAATCAGAAGGTCACCAGCGGCTGGAACGCGAAGATCAGCCAGAGCGGGACCGCCGTCACGGCGGCCAACGAGACCTACAACGGGAGCCTGGCGACCGGGAGTTCGGTGAGCTTCGGCTTCAACGCCTCCTACAGCGGCACCAACGCGCTCCCCACCACCTTCACCCTCGACGGCGTGACCTGCAACGTCGACGACGGCAGCGGCGGGGGAGGCGGTGGCGGCACCGATCCCGGCACCCGGGTCGACAACCCGTACGCGGGCGCCAAGGTGTACGTGAACCCGGAGTGGTCCGCGAAGGCCGCCGCCGAGACCGGTGGCAGCCGGATCTCCAGCCAGCCCACCGGAGTCTGGCTCGACCGCATCGCCGCCATCAACGGTGTCAACGGCGGGATGGGCCTGCGCGCCCACCTCGACGCGGCGCTCGCCCAGAAGGGCACCGGCCAAGAGGTCGTCCAACTCGTCGTCTACGACCTGCCCGGACGCGACTGCGCGGCCCTCGCCTCGAACGGAGAGCTCGGCCCGACCGAAATCGGCCGCTACGAGACCGAGTTCATCGACCCGATCGCCGCGATCCTCGCCGACACCAAGTACAGCTCGCTGCGGATCGTCACCACGATCGAGATCGACTCGCTGCCCAACCTCGTGACCAACACCGGCAGCAAGGCCACCGCCACCCCGCAGTGCGACACGATGCTCGCCAACGGCAACTACGTGAAGGGCGTCGGCTACGCGCTGAACAAGCTCGGCGCGATCCCCAACGTCTACAACTACATCGACGCCGGACACCACGGCTGGCTCGGCTGGGACGACAACTTCGCCCCCTCCGCGAACCTCTTCTACCAGGCCGCCAACGCCGAGGGCGCGACCGTCAACGACGTGGCCGGCTTCATCACCAACACCGCCAACTACAGCGCCCTGAAGGAGAACAACTTCACGATCAACGACAGCGTCAACGGTGTCTCCGTGCGCCAGTCCAAGTGGGTCGACTGGAACCGCTACGTGGACGAGCTGTCGTACGCCCAGGCGTTCCGCAACCAGTTGGTGTCCGTGGGCTTCAACTCCGGTATCGGCATGCTGATCGACACGTCGAGGAACGGCTGGGGCGGCTCGGCCCGGCCCACCGGTCCGGGTGCGACGACCAGTGTGGACACGTACGTCGACGGTGGCCGCTACGACCGCCGGATCCAGGTCGGCAACTGGTGCAACCAGTCCGGTGCCGGCCTCGGCGAGCGCCCGCAGGCCGCCCCCGCGACCGGGATCGACGCCTATGTGTGGATGAAGCCGCCGGGTGAGTCCGACGGCTCCAGCACCGCCATCGCCAACGACGAGGGCAAGGGCTTCGACCGCATGTGCGACCCGACGTACACGGGCAACGCCCGCAACGGCAACAACATGTCGGGCGCGCTGCCGAACGCTCCGCTGTCCGGGCACTGGTTCTCGGCACAGTTCCAGCAGCTGATGGCGAACGCGTACCCGCCCCTGTAGATCGGATACAGAGGGCGTCTACAGAAAGCGCCGACAGTAATCGGATACTGCACCGCACATGGCATACACCTCTCAGCCCCCCGCCCCCGCGCCCCGTCCCTTTGGGGCGTGGGGGTCAGCCCTCGCCGGCCAGACCCCGGCGGATCGAGAACTCCACCGCCGAGTAGTCGCCGTCGGGGCGGTCCAGCTCGAAGGGGACCGCCGGGTCCAGTGGAGGTTGTGCCAGGAAGCGCGGGGCGGTGCCGTGGTTCGGCTGGGCCGCGTGGACCAGGAAGGGGTGGCACAGGTACACGTCACCGGGGCGGCCGGTGGCGTACGCGAGCGGGCGGTGGGCGGTGGCCTCGACCAGCCGAGGGGCGATCGCCATGAAGGACACCCCCGCCTCGCCGTACGGCTCCAGGAGCGGCGGTACGTCGAGGTGCGAGCCGACGCGGATACGGGTCGGGGCGTTGTCCTCGGTCACCTCGGTGAACAGGAACAGCATCAGCAGCGCCCGGTCCCGCGACCGCAGATTGGCGTACGGCCAGGTCTCGCCCTCGGGGGTGTAGCTCCCGTCGATGTGCCAGCCGGCGTCGTCGGGTTCGTCTTCGTGCGGGAAGCGGAGCGGGAAGGCGCCCAGGCCGTAGCGCGTCGCCCAGCGTCCTTCGCCGACCAGGAGGTCGAACGCGTCGTGCAGGGCGGGGGAGTTGGCGGCCGCGGCGAACGGGCCCTGCCCCATGCCCGGTACCCACACCACGGGATCCTTCCAGGTGCCGGGGTCCTCCGCGTCGTAGCCCGTCTCCCGCCACAGCAGTCGCGCGCAGTCCGCGGCGACGCGTGGCGGGAAGGCGCCCTCGATCTTCACGAACCCGTCTTCGAGAAAGCGTTCCACCATCGCGTCGTCCATGCGGGCATGGTCGGCGACGGACGCCCTCCGACGCACCTCATTTTTTGCCGCTTCGGCAAGGTGAGTGGCCGCCGGACGGTGCGTCGGCGCAGGCTGGCGGCACGCGGACGAGAGGCTGACCACCATGGCGCACGAGCACGACGAGAAGCACGCCCACCACGACGACAAGCACGCCCATTACGACGAGAAGCAGACCCGTCACCACGACCACACCGACATCGACTGGGCGGTCATGGGCCCCCTGCTGGAGACCCAGGCGGAGTTGTTCGCGCCGCTGTACGAGCGGGCGATGGCGTGGCTCGCGAAGGAGCGGACCGATCCGGGGCTGATCGTCGACGTGGGCAGTGGACCCGGTGTGGTCGCGTGTCTGTTCGCGGAGACGTTCCCCGGTGCCCGGGTCGTCGCGGTGGACTTCTCCGAACCCCTCCTGGAGCGGGCCCGTGCCCGCGCCGAACGGCAGGGCTTCGGTGACCGGTTCGGCACGCTCGCCGGTGAACTGCCCGAGGTGCTGGCCGAGTTGGAGTACCCGGCCGACCTCATGTGGGCCAGTCGCAGCCTGCACCACCTCGGTGACCAGCGTGCCGGTCTCGCCGCGTTCGCGCAGCGGCTCGCGCCCGGCGGCACCCTCGCCATCATGGAGGGCGGCCTGCCCTCGCGGTTCCTGCCGCGCGACTTCCGCATCGGCCGCCCGGGCCTGGAGGCGCGGATCGACGCGATCGAGGCCGAGTGGTTCGCGCAGATGCGTGCCGACCTGCCCGGCGCCGTCACCGAGACCGAGGACTGGCCCGCCCTCCTGGCCTCCGCAGGCCTCAAGCACACCGGCAGCCGCAGCTTCCTCCTCGACCTGCCCGCCCCGGCCCCGGACCGTGTCCGCGCGTATGTCGCGACCTGGCTGACCCGCGTCCGGGACGTCTACGGCGAGGCCCTGGACGCCGAGGACCGGGCCGCCCTGGACCGGCTCGTCGACCCCGAGGACGCGGCGAGTGTGCACCGGCGCGCCGATGTGTTCGTGCTCGCCGCGCACACCGTGCACACGGCGGTGCGGACGAGCTGAAAGGGCCTGTGATCTCGGCGGCTTGACTTCGAGAGTGCTCAAGATGATGAACTGCACCTCCAAATGTGCGGAGTTCACCGACCCACGGGGGCACCATCATCATGAACGACAACTCTCACGTCGCGCTCATAACCGGCGGCGGCAGCGGAATCGGCGCCGCCGTCGCCCGCCAACTCCTCAGCGCCGGGGGCCGGGTGGCCGTCACCGGCCGCAGCGAGCAGCGGCTGTACGCCTTCTCCGCCCAACTGGGCCACCCCGAGGGCCTGTTGACGATCCCCGGGAGTGCCGCGGAGTACGTCGAGGTGCAGGCCGCCGTGGAGACGACGTTGAAACGGTTCGGGCGGCTGGACGCGGTCGTCGCCAACGCCGGGGTCGCCACCCACGACGCGGTCGCCGACGGTGACCCGGAGGGGTGGACCGAGATGGTGCTGACCAACGTCCTCGGTCCGGCCCTGCTCATCCGGGCGTCCGTCGACGCGCTGAAGCAGACGCACGGCCGGATCGTGCTGATCGGCAGCGTCGCCGGGTTCGTGCACACGCCGGGCAACATCTACGGCGCCACCAAGTGGGCGATGACCGGTCTCGCCGAGAACACCCGGCGCCAGGTCACGGAGTTCGGCATCGGGGTGACCCTGGTCGCCCCGGGCCGGGTGGAGACCCCGTTCTGGGACGGCAACGGCAGCCTGCCGCCCGGCCATCTGCTCACCGCCGACCAGATCGCCGACACGATCCTGTGGTCGATCCGGCAGCCCGCCGGCGTCGACATCAACACCGTCGTCGTACGACCGATCGGGCAGCCCAACTGACGTACCCGACCCAACTCGCCCACGGGGAAGGCCCGTTGTCGCGACCGCTCGCGACAACGGGCCAACTCCTTCTCGTTTGCGGTCAGTTGTTCTGCAGGAACTGCTTCGCGAGCGTGTCGCCCAGCGAGACCGCCGCGCTGTGGCTCTCGATGGGGGAGACCGTCGAGTTCTTGAACAGGATGTATGTCACGCCGGAGTCGGCGCCGCCGGTCGCCGGGTCGGGGTCGATGCCGAGGGCCTTGGCGGTGGCGTAGGAGGCCTCGCCGATGATGTTGGTGGGGCCGGTGTCGCCGACGACCGCGTACTCGACCTTGTTGTTGTAGATCACGGCGACCACACCGCCGCCCTTGATGCCGTAGCTGGAGTACTTCCAGATGCTGCTGGAGCTGGGTACCACGATGTACGGGAGTGAATCCGCCTTCAGGGGCTGGCCGTTGGACTGGTGGAACGCCGTGTCGTCCTGGTACCAGGGGTCGGCGTTCTCGTTGCACTTCGAGGTGCGCTGGCCGTCGCAGTCGATGTCCATGTCGGCCTTCCAGAACACGGCACCGTTCTTGCCGCAGACCGGAATGGTGGCCGAAGTCTCGTCGTCGGTGCGGTACTTGCCGTTCGATATCTGCGAGCAGGACGTCACCTTGGAGAGCAGGTCGGCCGCGCTGACCGTGCCCTCCTGAGCCGACTTGGGGGTGGCGCCGGAGGCACTCGCGGGGAGTACTCCGGCGGCGAGGAGGGCGGCACCTGAGGCCGCGGCGAGGGTCAGTGTTCGCATGCGCACTGTGGGGGACCCTTCTGTTAGGAAAGTTTCCTTACCGGGTGCGCAACAAGGTGCCCCGTCCGCATGCCCGCGTCAAGACCCTGGTACGAACCAAGTGGGTCACGGGTACGGAAAAACGAAGCGCCCCGGAGCCATGCAGCTCCGGGGCGCCCGCACCACCTGGGGTTCAGGCCAAGTGCCTTGGTTTCAGGCCGCGTTGAACGTCGACGGGTCGGGACCCAGCCGGCGGTCCTCGTTCAGCGCGCTGATCGCCGCGAGGTCCTCGGTGTCCAGGCTGAAGTCGAAGACCTCGATGTTCTCCTTGATCCGCGACGGCGTCACGGACTTGGGGATCACCACGTTGCCGAGCTGGATGTGCCAGCGCAGCACCACCTGGGCCGGGGTGCGGCCGTGCTTCTGGGCGATGGCGACGATCGCCGGGACCTCCAGGAGGCCCTTGCCCGAGCCGAGCGGCGACCAGGCCTCGGTCGCGATGCCCTGCTCCGCCTGGTACTCGCGCCCTGCCCGCTGCTGGAGCTGCGGGTGCAGTTCGATCTGGTCGACGGCCGGGATGACCGAGGTCTCCGCGATCAGCCGGGCCAGATGGTCGGGCTCGAAGTTGGAGACGCCGATGGCCCGCACGCGGCCGTCCGCGTGCAGCTTCTCGAACGCCTTGTAGCTGTCGACGTACTTGTCCCGGGCCGGGGTGGGCCAGTGGATCAGATACAGATCCAGGTACTCCAGGCCGAGCTTCTCCAGCGACACGTCGAACGCGCGCAGGGTGGCGTCGTACCCCTGGTCGGCGTTCCAGAGCTTGGTGGTGACGAAGAGGTCCTCGCGCGGTACGCCGGATGCTGCGATGGCCTTTCCGGTGCCCTCTTCGTTGCCGTAGATCGCAGCGGTGTCGATGCTGCGGTACCCGGCCTCGAGCGCGGTGGCCACCGCCCGCTCCGCCTCGTCGTCCGGCACCTGCCAGACGCCGAAGCCCAGCTGGGGCATCTCGACACCGTTGTTGAGGATGATCGGGGGGACCTTGCTGCTCACGAGCTCTCGATCCTTCAGTCGTCGGTTGGTACTCACATCGTCAACGATCACGGACCGTGCCGCATTCCTGACCGCGAGATCCGGCCGGACCCACCGGCGGATCGGTGCCGTCAGCCGAAGAATGGCGAGAAATGCATCCGACCTTTTTCGGTCCGGACCATTGACCGCGGACCGTCATGCCGCAACGCTGAAGCACGCCGTCGGACGTGTCCGTGAACACGATACGCCCATGTGAACACTCGCACCTGTCTGCGCTCTGAGACCCCCCACCCCGCAGGAGACCAGGTATGCGCACACGAGCGGGATGCTGCCGAGGATCCGGTGGGCAGCACATCGTATGCATGAAACATCGGATGAAAAGGTGTGGTGAAGGCCTCGTTGACCACGGGCCGGCATGGCGAACCGACCAGCTGGGGAGCGTGGGTGTTTCTCCGCCCTGACCGACTGATCGGTCGGTCAATAGGGGAGGGGGCGGCGCGGCGATCCCGTGCGTCGGCCCCGAGCCCGCCGAACCCGTCCTGCCCACCCGACCCAACCGCACCCGAAAGGGAGGAACATGAGACGCCGACGTCTGCGAACGGCCCTGACCGCGGCAGCCCTCGCCACCGCCACCCTGACCGCGGCGGCCCCGCCGCACGAGACGCCCGCGGCGACGAGCCGTCCGGCCGCCGCGCCCGACTGGTCCGTGGCCGTGGTCGACTCCACGACGGCCCGCTACACACCCAGCACCATCGGCGGCTGGTCGTACCCGGTCGGCCTCTACCTCTACGGCCAGTACCTCACGTACGAGCGCACCCACGACGCCCGCTACCTGACCTACATCAAGAGCTACGTCGACCGTTTCGTGAAGAGCGACGGCTCGATCGACCAGTCCTTCAACAGCCTCGACAGCATGCAGGCCGGCCGCCTCCTGGTGATCCTGCACCACGAGACCGGCCAGGACCGCTACCGCAAGGCGGCCAAGAAGATCCGCGACCGCCTCGACACCTACCCGCGCACGAGCGACGGCGGCTTCTGGCACGCCGACAGCAGCAGCCGCGCCCATCAACTCTGGGCGGACGGCGTCTACATGGTGAACCCGTTCCTCGTCGAGTACGGCAAGGAGTTCGGCGACAGCGCGTACACGAACGACGAGGCGTCGAAGCAGCTGTACGTCTACGGCAGCCATCTCCAGGTCGCGAACGGCCTGTTGAGGCACGCCTACGACGAGTCGCGCACCGCGAGCTGGGCCGATCCGGCGACCGGACTCGCGCCGGAACACTGGTGCCGGGCGGTCGGCTGGTACGCGATGGCCATCACGAACGTCCTCGACGCACTCCCCGCCGACCACCCGCGACGGCCCCAACTCCTCGCCGTCTTCCGCCGGTTGGCGGCCGGACTGGAGAAGTACCAGGACCCGGCGACCGGCCGCTGGTTCCAGGTCGTGGACAAGGGCGCCCGCAGCGACAACTGGCCCGAGACATCCTGCTCCAGCATGTTCACCTACGCCCTCTCGCGCGGCGCCCAACAGGGCTACCTGGACCGGCACTTCGCCGACGTCGCCCGGCGCGGCTACGAGGGCGTCCTCGCCAAGCTCTCGGTCGGCGCCGACGGCCGCACCGACCTCGCCGACATCTCCGTCGGCACGAACGTCGGCGACTACGCGTACTACGCCGCCCGCACCAGGGCCGTGAACGACTTCCACGGCCTGGGCGCCTTCCTGATCATGAACGAACAACTGCGAGGTGATTAGTGTCATGAGCGCGTCCAGAAGGGCGGTTCTCGGAGCCGCTCTCGGCGGAGCCGCCGGCGCGGCGGTCGGCCTGTCTGCCGTCACCCCCGCGTACGCGGCCTCCTGGCAGCAGAAGTGGGCGCCGACCGCGACCGGCGACGGCCTCGGCGCCTTCGAGACCGTCGAGGACGACCGTGCCGACTCGCACCCGGCCGGGCACCCGCACATCTACACCACCGGTGACAACTGGCGCTTCACCATGCATACGGTCGACCGCGACACGTCGACCGACCGGCAGCGCCAGGAGGTCACCGGTCTGCGCACCGGCGGCAGCAGCTACCTCAAGTGGACCCAGGGGCAGACCTGGCGGATCACGTACTCGATGTACATCCCCAGCTCCCTGAAGGCGACCACGACCTTCACGCACATCATGCAGATGAAGCAGCCCGGCAGCGGGACCTCGCCGATCGTCGTGCAGTCCCTGCGGCGCGTGAACGGCGTGCAGACCATCGAGTTGAACCTGCCGATCGCCGGTGTCCTGGTCGGCCGCACCGACCTCGATCCGCTGCACGACCGCTGGACCGACGTCGACTTCCAGATCAAGGTCGGCGACGGCACGGCCGGGTCGGTCCGCTGGATCCTCAAGTCCGGCTCCACGACCGTGATCGACAAGTCGCGGACCGGCGTCGACACCTTCCTCGCCGACCGCGTGCGCCCCAAGTGGGGCATCTACCGCTCCCTCGGAGACACCTCCGGGTCTCTTCAGGACACCTACCTCCTGCTCACCGATCTCCGCGGCTACCAACTCGTGTGAGGAGCCCGTTCCGTGAAACCCCCCACGAAGTCCCGTATGAAGTCCCGGCTGAAACCGCCCATGTACAAACGGAGTTGGGCGGCGAGCGTGTTCTTCGCGTTCGCCGTCGTCCTCGGCCTCGCCCACCCCTCGGCCCTCGCGGCCACGAGCCCCGCTCCGGCCGCCCCGCCCGCACCGCACGCCGCCGTGTACGACGTACGCGACTACGGCGCCAAGGGCGACGGCTCCGCCAACGACACCCCGGCCGTCAACAAGGCCATCACGGCGGCCAGTTCGGCCGGCGGCGGCACGGTCCGCTTCCCCGCCGGCACCTACAAGTCCAAGAACACCATCCACATGAAGAGCGACGTGACGCTCCAGGTCGACACCGGCGCCACGATCCAGGGCTCGTCCGCGGACACCTACGACGCCCCCGAGGCCAACCCGTACGACCAGTACCAGGACTACGGGCACAGCCACTTCCACAACGCGATGATCTACGGCGACCGGCTCACGAACATCGGCTTCGTCGGCGGCGGAGTCATCGACGGGCTCGGCAACCTGATCACCGGCAACCCCAAGTCGGGCCAGGCCGACAAGATCCTGTCGCTGACACGCTGCGACGGACTCCGCATCGGCGACGGCCTCACCCTGCGCCGGGGCGGCCACTTCGCCGCGCTGATCAACGGCTGCACGAACGTCACCTCGGACCACCTGACCATCGACACCGCGAGCGACCGCGACGGCTGGAACATCATCTCCACGACGAACGTGACCGTCACCAACGCCAGCATCAAGGCGAACGACGACGCCCTCGTCTTCAAGAGCGACTACGCGCTCGGCGCCAAACTCCCCAACGGCCATGTGCGGGTGAGTGATTCGTATCTGTCGGCCAAGTGCTGCAACGCCCTCATGTTCGGCTCCGAGACCTGCGGCGACTTCTCCGACTACCAGTTCCAGAAGATCCGGATCGAGGGCGCCGACAAGTCCGGCCTCGGCATGGTCTCCATGGACGGCGCGAAGATCTCCGACGTCCACTACCGCGACATCACCATGACCGGCGTCCACTCACCGATCATGGAGAAGATCGGCACCCGAAAGCGCTGCGGCAACAGTCCGGGTGTCGGTTCGATCAGTGATGTCACCTACGACAACATCACGGCCACCGGCAACAGCCCCTCCTTCAGCCCGACTCTGTGGGGCGAGACCGGCCACCGGATCAGCGGGATCACCTTCACGAACGTCGACATCACCGTCCCCGGCGGCAACGGCACCATGTCCACCGGGGTGCCCAGCAACGACCCCAAGGACTACAACCCGAAGGCCATCGGCACCCGGCCGGCCTACGGCTGGTATCTGCACAACGCCGAGAACGTCCAATTCACCGACAGCTCGGTGAAGTTCGCGACGAACGACGGCCGCCCCGCGGTCATCGCCAACGCCGCGAGCGGCATCCGCTTCACCGGCTTCACCGCGCAGCGCGGCACCGCCTCGCCCTACGACCTGGGCTTCCAGGACGTGAACGGCTACTGCGTGAGCGGCGCCGGCGCGCCGCGCGTGTCCAGCACCGGATCCACCGAGAACTGCGCGCCCACGAGCCCCCGCACTCCGGGTGTCGCCGCCCGCCCCCTGGATCTGGAGAACCCCCGCCAGGCCTTCCTCCGAGGCTCCGTCGGTGGCCTCTTCCTGCACTGGGGCCTGCGCACCGCACCCGCGCACACCAGTTGCAGCGCGTGGGAGAGCGACGTCACGAACGGCGGCTGGACCCCCGACTACTGGGTGAACGAGGCGCAGAAACTGCATACGCAATACCTCGTACTGGCTACGTTCCACAGCCGCCTCGGCTACGCCCGCCCCTGGCCCTCGAAGATCCCCGGTTCCTGCTCCACCCAGCGGGACTTCCTCGGCGAGCTGATCACCGCCGCCAAGGCCAAGGGCATGAAGGTCATCCTCTACATGACCGACGACCCCCAGTGGCACGCCGACGGCGGCCACGAGTGGCTCGACTCGGCCGCCTACTCCGCCTACAAGGGCACGAACGTCGACCTGACCACCCGTGACGGCTTCGGGCAGTTCAGCTACGACAACTTCTTCGAGGTCATGGACCGCTACCCCGACCTCGGCGGCTTCTGGATCGACAACGACAACGCGTACTGGGAGAGCCACGACCTCTACCAGCAGATCTACCAGAAGCGCCCGAACTACACGCTCAGCAACAACAACGAAGACACCCCGATCATGGACATGATCAGCAATGAGCAGAAGACGGGAATGTCGCCCGCATACGACTACCCGCAGGCTGTATACACCGCACAACCCCGCCTGACGGAAGCCGACTTCAAGCTCCCGTCGACCGGCGCCTGGTGGTACGACGGCTCCGACCCGGCCGTCGACCGGATGCTCACCCTCGGCCGCCTCGTCACCAACGCGGGCTCCTCGGTGAAGGCGCTGATGGCGGAGACCGCCCAGGTCAACGGCAAGTTCCCGGCCAACCAGGCCGCCTTCAACAATTTCGCGAACTCCTACCTCGACCCCGTCTGGGAATCCCTGCACGGCACCGAGGGCGGCGGCTACATGTACGGCGGCCTCAAACCCGGCTTCTGGAACGACGGCGCCCACGGCGTCACCACGATCAGCCGGACCGACCCGAACCTCCAGTTCGTCCACGTCCTGACCCCGCCCAGCACCAGCACCCTGCGCATCCGCGACAACGGCTACCGCATCGCCTCCGTCACCAACCTCCGTACCGGGGCGGCGATTTCGTGGTCCCAGTCCGGCGGAGTGCTCACCCTCACCGGTCTCGGCGGCTGGGACCCGTACGACACCGTCTTCAAGGTCACCACCGCCGGCCGCCAGGGCATCCTCTCCGGCGTCACCGTGAGCGCGAGCACCTCGGCGAGCGGGCACGCGGGTTCGGCCGCGGGGGACGGGAGTTACCTCACCTACTGGGACAACAACAAGACCCTGCCCGTCAACCTCACCTTCGACCTGGGCAGTTCGAAGAAGGTGCAGTACATCGGCCTCAACCAGCGCGAGGACTCCGTGGCCTACGCCCGCTCCGACACCGAGCAGTCGGCGCGGATCAAGGCGTACAAGGTGTTCCTGAGCAGCGACGGCACCACCTGGGGGAGCGCGGTCAAGACCGGCGAGCTCCCAAGTCGGCGCGGAATCCAGGGCATTGACCTCACCGCCGCCAGTGCCCGCTACGTCCGCCTCGAAGTCGACTCCACCTGGGCCGCCGCCACCGACACCACCCGCTACAAGCGGCTGCGGATCGACGAGGCCTGGATCGGCACCTTCTACGCGACCCCCGGGGGATCGTCATGACACACATCGGAACCAGACCGTTCGTGGCGGCCCTCGCCGGGCTGCTGGCCGCCTCCGCGCTTCCCCTCCTGAGCGGCCCGACCCCGGCCGCGGCCTCCGACAACGGCCAGTCCGCCCGGCCCGCCATGGGCTGGAGCAGTTGGAGCTACGTCCGCCGCACCCCCACCGAGGCCAAGATCAAGGCCCAGGCCGACGCCCTCGTGTCGAGCGGCCTCAAGGACCACGGCTTCGTGTACGTCAACCTCGACGACTTCTGGCAGAAGTGCGACGCCAACGGCTTCACCGTCGACTCCTACGGCCGATGGGCCGTCGACACGGCCAAGTTCCCCTCCGGAATCAAGGCGTTGGCCGACTACATCCACTCCAAGGGACTGAAGTTCGGCTTCTACGTCACCCCCGGCATCGCCAAGAACGCGGTCACCGCGAACACCCCGATCGAGGGCACCTCGTACCACGCGAAGGACATCGCGGACACGTCGAAGACGGAGAAGAACTACAACTGCAAGAACATGTACTACATCGACTACGGGAAGCCGGGCGCGCAGGAGTTCGTGAACTCGTGGGCGAAACAGTTCGCTTCCTGGGGCGTCGACTACCTGAAGATCGACGGCGTGGGCAGCGCCGACATCCCCGACGTCCAGGCCTGGGACAAGGCACTGCGCGCGAGCGGACGGCCCGTCAACTTCGCGCTCTCCAACAACCTTCCGATCGCCGACGCCACCACCTGGCGGCAGTACGCCAACAGTTGGCGCACCCAGGGCGACGTCGAGTGCTACTGCGGACCCGGCGCCAACGGCAGCGGCTATCCGCTGACCGACTGGTCGCACGTCTCCGCGCGCTTCAACACCGCCGCGTCCTGGCAGCCGTACGCCGGGCCCGGCGGCTGGAACGACCTTGACTCGCTGGAGGTCGGCAACGGCGACCAGGTGGGCCTGACGGCCGACCAGCGGCGCTCGCACTTCACCCTGTGGGCGATGGCGGGCTCGCCCCTGCTGCTCGGCACCGACGTCACCCAACTCGACCCCGTCGACAAGGCGATGCTCACCAACGACCGTCTCATCGGCGTCGATCAGGACGGCGTCGCCGCGAAGCGCGTGGTGAACAGCGGTGTGAAGCAGGCCTGGAGCAAGCGCGAGAGCAACGGCGCCTACGTGGTCGCGCTGTTCAACACCGGTACGTCCGGCAGCGCGACGGTCTCCGTGGACTGGTCGCAGGTCGGCTTCACCGGCTCCGGCGACGTCACCGACCTGTGGTCCGGCTCCCACAAGGGCACGATCGCGGACTCGTACAGCGCGACGCTCCGGCCGGGGGAGACCCGGCTGATCCGTGTGAACCCGGTCAACAGCACCCTGAGGGGGCACTCATGACACGCGACAGAACATCGGCGCGGGCCACGCGGGGCCTTTCCCCGGCTCTCTCCCTCGCCCTCACCCTGGCCCTCGCCGTGCCGCTCGCCGGTCTCACCGGCCCCGCCGCGCACGCGGCGAGCACCGACTACCAGGCCGAGGACGCCACCGTCGTCCAGGGCACCGTGGCCACCAACCACACCGGCTACACGGGCACCGGCTTCGTCGACTACACCAACGTCACTGGTTCGTATGTGGAGTTCACGGTGAACGCCACCGCCGCCGGCACCGCGTCGGTCGCGCTGCGCTACGCCAACGGCACCGCCGTGGACCGCCCGTTGGACATCTCCGTCAACGGCACGGTCGTCGCGTCCGCCGTCTCCTTCCCGGCCACCGCCGACTGGAACACCTGGGCGACGAAGACCGTGAACGTCCCGCTGACGGCCGGCACCGACAAGATCCGGGCGACCGCGACCACCGCGAACGGCGGCCCCAACCTCGACCGCATCAGCGTCGGCACCGCGACCGACGCACAGGCTCCGACCCGCCCCGGCCAGCCGAGTTGCTCGGACATCGGCGAGGACGGCCTCACCCTGAACTGGGGCGCCTCGACCGACAACGTGGGCGTCACGGCGTACGACCTCTACGAGCACGGCAACAAGATCGATGAGGCGTCCGGGAGTTCGACCAGCAAGACCCTCACCGGGCTCGCCCCGAACACCACCTACGACCTCACCGTCATCGCCCGGGACGCGGCCGGGAACACCTCGCCCGCCAGCCCGGTCGTCGACTGCACGACGAAACCCAGCTCCGACACCACCCCGCCCACCGAGCCCGGTACTTTGTCGACCGCCGACATCACATCGAATACCGTCGACCTCACCTGGGGCGCGTCCACCGACGACCGCGCGGTTGTCGCATACGACATCCGCAGCGGGGACACCGTCTACAAAACCGTCGCCACCGGCACCGCGACCACCCTCACCGGCCTGGCCTGCGACAGCCCGTACACGCTGAACGTCGTCGCCCGCGACGCGGCAGGCAACCTCTCCGAGCCGAGCAACACGGTCACCTTCACCACGAAGGCGTGCGCGAGCGACGGCGGTGTCCCGTCGTCCATCGCCACGCTCTCCACCGGCTGGACCATCCCGTGGGGCACCTACTGGATGCCCGACGGCCAGAGCGCTCTCGTCACCGAGCGGGACGACTTCCGGGTCTGGAAGACGGCCAAGGACGGCACCCGGACCCAGGTCGGCACGGTGCCCGAGGCGGTCACCACCAACGGCGAGGGCGGCCTGCTCGGCGTCGCCGTAGACCCGAAGTGGGCCACCAACCACTACGTCTACTTCATGCACACCGCCTCCGAGGGCAACCGCGTCGTCCGCATGACGTACAACGGCACCACCCTCAGCGGCTACACGGTCCTCCTCCAGGGCATCAAGAAGAACCGCTACCACAACGGCGGCCGCCTCGCCTTCGGCCCCGACGGCTACCTCTACGTCTCCACCGGCGAGGCCCAGACACCCGACCTGGCCCAGGACAAGACCTCCCTCAACGGCAAGATCCTGCGCATGACGACGGACGGCAAGCCGGCCCCCGGCAACCCGTTCGGCAACTACGTCTACTCGTACGGCCATCGCAACCCGCAGGGTCTCGCCTTCGACCGCAACGGCCGCCTGTGGGAAGCGGAGTTCGGCAACAGCTCCAAGGACGAACTCAACCTCATCAAGCCCGGCGCCAACTACGGCTGGCCCACCTGCGAAGGGACGTGCAGTGTCGCCGGGATGACCAACCCGAAGGCCACCTGGAACGTCAACGAGGCCTCGCCCAGCGGGATCGCCATCGTCCGCAACGTCGTCTACATGGCGTCCCTGCGCGGCGAACGCCTGTGGCGCATCCCGATCAACGGCGACACCGAGAACGTCGGCACCCCGACCGCGTACTACGTCGGAACGTACGGACGCCTGCGCACGGTCACCAAGGTCCCCGGCGCCGACCAGCTGTGGCTGTCGACGACCAACTGCGACAACAACGGCAACCAGGCGGACGGCTCCGACAAGATCTTCCGTGTCAACATCGGCTAGGGGAGGGGGAGTTCAGGCCCGGTAGAGCGCCTCGACCTCGTTCGCGTACGTGTTCTCGATGGCCTTGCGCTTGAGCTTCAGGGACGGGGTCAGCAGCCCGTGTTCCTCGGTGAAGGGCTGGGCCAGTATCCGGAAGGTGCGGATCGACTCGGCCTGCGAGACCAGGGTGTTGGCGGCCACCACCGCGCGCCGCACCTCGGCCTCCAGGTCGGCGTCCCGCACCAACTGGGCCGGGGACATCCGCGGTTTGCCGCGCATGGTGAGCCAGTGCTCGACGGCCTCGTGGTCGAGGGTGACGAGCGCCGCGATGTAGGGGCGGTCGTTGCCGACGACGATGCACTGCGAGACCAGCGGATGGTCCCGCACCCGCTCCTCCAGGAGCCCGGGCGCGACGCTCTTGCCGCCGGAGGTCACCAGGATCTCCTTCTTGCGCCCGGTGATGGTCAGATAGCCGTCCTCGTCGAGGGAGCCCAGGTCGCCGGTGGCGAGCCAGCCGTCGTGCAGGGTCTCGTCGGTGGCCTTCTGGTTGTTGAGGTAGCCCTGGAAGATGTTGGGGCCGTTCAGCCAGATCTCGCCGTCGTCCGCGATGTGCACGGTGACCCCCGGGATGGCCTGGCCGACCGTGCCGTAGCGGGTGCGCTCGGGCGGGTTGGCGGTCGCGGCGGCCGTCGACTCGGTGAGACCGTAACCCTCGTAGATCTGCACGCCCGCCCCGGCGAAGAACAGTCCGAGCCGCCGGTCCATGGCCGACCCGCCGGACATGGCGTTGCGGATCCGGCCGCCCATCGCGGCCCGCACCTTGGAGTAGACGAGTTTGTCGAAGAGCTGGTGCTGCATGCGCAGCCCGGCGGAGGGGCCGGGGCCGATGCCCCAGGCCTTCTCCTCGATCGCGTCCGCGTACTTCACCGCGATCTCCACGGCCTTCTCGAACGGCCCCGACTTGCCGTCCTTCTCGGCCTTGCGGCGGGCCGCGTTGAAGACCTTCTCGAAGATGTACGGCACGGCCAGGATGAACGTCGGTCTGAACGCGACCAGGTCGGGCAGCAGCGCGGCCGCGTTGAGCTGCGGCTGGTGGCCGAAGCGCACCCCGCCGCGGATCGCCGCGACCTGCACCATCCGCCCGAAGACATGCGCGAGCGGCAGGAACAGCAGGGTCGCCGCCTCGTCGCCCTTCTTCGAGTGGAAGACGGACTCCCAGCGGTCGATGACCGTGTCCGCCTCGTACATGAAGTTGCCGTGCGAGATGACACAGCCCTTGGGACGGCCCGTGGTCCCCGAGGTGTAGATGATCGTCGCGGTCGAGTCCGGGGTGACGGCCTGGCGGTGCCGGTGCACCACCTCGTCCTCCAGATGCGCGCCGGCGTCGTACAGCTCCTGCACGGCGCCCGTGTCGAGCTGCCACAGCTGGTGCAGCGCGGGGAGCCGGTCGATGACGGTGGCGATGGTCATCGCGTGGTCCTCGTGCTCGACCATCGCCGCCGAGACCTGCGCGTCGTGCAGCATCCAGAAGCACTGCTCGGCCGACGACGTGGGGTAGACCGGCACCACCTGGGCGCCGATCGTCCACAGCGCGAAGTCGAACAGCGTCCACTCGTAGCGGGTACGGGACATGATCGCGACCCGGTCGCCGAAGCGGATGCCCTGCGCGAGCAGGCCCTTGGCGAGGGCGAGGACCTCGTCGCGGAACTCGGCGGCGGTCACGTCCCGCCACTCGCCCCGCTCGTCCTTGCGGCCGAGGGAGACATGGAGGGGGTCGTCCTGGGCGCGCTCGAACACGACGTCGGCCAGACCGCCCACCGGCGGTGCCAACGCCAACGGAGGGTTGTTGAACTCGCGCAAACCCCGCTCCCCGCTCCTGTTGGCACTCCCTTGACAGCGCCGTGAAAGCTACCCCACCGGACGGAAGGGCGGGAGAGGGCGGGAAAACGAGCGATCCTCACGTCCGCACTGGTCAGCGGCGGAAAATGCCCTCACAAGGGGAAGGGTCGGACAGAAATCCTTACGGTTCCGTAGGTTTCGGCCCCGTAATCTCCACTGAATCTGTACGACCCGGTCACCCCCCGCGTCCCGGTCGCCGGACGTCATCCGTGCGACGCCGTCTCCTCCCCGCTCAGCGTCCGCGCGCCCGATTCCGTCACTCCCGCCGGTCCGCCCGTCCGCTCCGCGCGACCCGCCCCGACCAGGGCGAGCACCAGCGCGCCCGCCGCCGTCCCGACGAGGCCGGCCGTCACGAGCGCCGCGTCGAGCCCCGACGCGAACGCGGCCCGCAGCGCGTGCTCGGAGAACGTCCCGCGCAGCGCCCCGGCCCCACCGCCCGCCAGCGTGTGCGCCGCGTCCGCCGGGAGCGTGTCCCGCATCCGCGAGGTCAGGACGGTCCCGGACACGGCGACACCGAGCGCGAACCCCAGCTGCCGTACGGTGTTGACCGCGCCGCCCGCCATGCCCGCCCGCTCCGCCGGCACCGCCGCGAGCGCGGCCCCCGCGATCCCGGGCGCCACCAGCCCCGTACCGACACCCACCAGGACGAGCCCCGGCACCAGCGTCGTCCAGTCCGAACCGGCGCCCAGGACGGCCTGGCAGAAACACCCCGTACCGATCAACAGCAGGCCGCCGCCGATGGTCAGCCGCGCCGGCACCCCGTGCAGCAGCTTCCCCGCGAGCACCGACACCACGACCGCCGCCCCCGTCAGCGGCAGCAGCGTCAGCCCACCGCGCACCGGGCTCATCCCCAGCACCGTCTGCAGCCAGATCGACAGATACGGCATCCCGCCGAACGCCACCCCGTTGAAGGCCAGTCCGCCCGCCATCACCCCCACGAAAGCGGGCTTGCGCAGCAGCGACAGATCGAGCAGCGGATGCGCCACCCGCCGCTCCACCAGCACGAAGCAGACCAGCGCGAGCGCCGCGAGCGCGAAGGACACGAGCGTCGGCGTCGCGCCCCAGCCGTCCTCACCGGCCCGCACCACCGCGTACGTCACCCCGCCCGCGAACCCCGCGAACGCGACCGTCCCCAGCCAGTCGACGCGCATCCCGCGCGTCCCCCGCGACTCCGGCACCACCCGCAGCGTCAGCCACACCGCGGCCACGCTCACCGGCAGGTTCACGAAGAAGATCCACCGCCAGCCCGGCCCCTCGGTGAGTGCCCCGCCCAGCACCGGCCCGACCGCCGCGGCACCGCCGCTGACCGCGCCCCACACCCCGAGCGC
>NZ_JAENRY010000740.1 GCF_016612545.1 Streptomyces sp. MBT65
GGGTGGTTCGGTGGGGGTGGGTGTCGACCAGGCGCGGGTGTCGGCGTCGTCGGCGGTCGGTCCAACTGGCTTGCTCGGGGCGGCCGATGACCAGGCGGCGGGCTCGTCGGCGATGGGCCCGACGGGCTTGCTGGGAGCAGCTGACGACCAAGCACGGGTGCTGGCGTCGTCGGCCGCGGGTCCGACTGGCTTGCTGGGGGCCGCTGTTGACCAGGCACGGGTGTCGGAGCCGTCGACTGTGGCCTCAACCGGCTTGCCGGACGCGGCTGATGGCCAGGCACGGGTGTCCGTGTCGTCGGCGGTGGAGCTCTGTGCGGCGGATCCGGAGGTGCCGAGGTCGGATGTGGTGGGGTCCGCCGGACGGGTGCCGGGGCGGTACGGCGCAGCGGGGTGGGTGTCGGTGGGATAGGGCGCGTTGGCACCGGCGGGCGACCACGCACCACGGGTGGGCGCGCCGCCTGTCGGATCCGTGAACGACTCGCCTCGCCAAGGGGCATCCGTCCGGAGCCGATCGGCGCTCTCCGAGGGGGACTCGGG
>NZ_JAENRY010000741.1 GCF_016612545.1 Streptomyces sp. MBT65
GTTCGGGGGCTGGTGATGCAGGGCCCGACGGTGGGGCTCGGTCCCGTGGACCGGGGTGGCCACCGGACTCGGGGGCGCCTCGGGAAGGTGCGTGGGGATCGGGTGCGCGGTCATCTCAGGTGGGTGGCCGGCCGCCCGGTGGAAGGGTGCCTTCCTCCGATGCCTCGCGGTCGCCGGAAGACGCGGGTCCAGGCGGCAGGAACCGGTCCCGCGGACCAGCGAGGCCGCCGGACACCGGTCCGCCGACGGAAGGCGTCTGGCCGCCTGGTGCACGCTCACCTCAGGAGGGCGGTCGGCCGCCGGCCCGAGGCCCACGGTCCTCCGGTCCCCCTCAACCGCCGGGAAACGCAGGGCAGTTCGGGGCGCGCCCGGCACCCGGAGGCGTAGGGCCGGGTGGAGTCGGGCCGTATCCCGGAGGCTCGTCGTCGGCCGATGGCGCTCGTGCGGACGGTGAGCCGCCGTCGCCCGGTGCGCCTCCGCCGCCCGTCGACATGTACGGCGCTCCGACCATGGCCCAGTCCTACGAGCCGCCGTCC
>NZ_JAENRY010000742.1 GCF_016612545.1 Streptomyces sp. MBT65
GCGGTGAACTCCGGGCCGGTCCGCGCCCTCGCGCGGACCGGCCCGGAGTTCACCGCCGAGCGCCGTCACCCGTTCCGTGAGGCCGACGAGCCCGAAGCCTCCGCCGTGGGCGGCGGGCGGGAGTTGGGTGCCGCCGTGGCCGTCGTCGGTGACCGTGACCTCCAGGCGGCGGCCGGTGCGGCGCAGGCCCACGGTGACCTCGGCGGCGTCGGCCGCGTGCCGTCGTACGTTCGTCAGGGCTTCCTGTACGACGCGGAAGGCGGCGGCCTGCACCTCGTGCGGGAGGTCGTCGGGCAGGGTGGGGTCGCGGCGCAGGGTGACCTTCTGGGCGGGGCTCGCGAAACCGTCGACGAGTTCCGCGACGGCCGCCAGGTCGCCGACCGGGCGGCGGTCGGCCGCGTCCGGTCCGGCGTCGCGCAGCACGCCGACCGTGCGGCGCATGGAGGCCAGGGCCTCGGTCGAGGCGCGTTCGATGGCGGCCAGGACCGGGTCGAGGTCTTCCGGCCGGGTGGTGGCCATCATGCGGGCCACCTG
>NZ_JAENRY010000743.1 GCF_016612545.1 Streptomyces sp. MBT65
GGGTGGTGTGGGTGCGGTTGCCGCGCAGGCGCCGGTAGACGGCGGGGGGTGTGCAGGTGCAGGAGGCGTCGGCGCGGGCGAGGGTGTGGCCGTCGCGGCGCAGGGTGCTGGTGTAGCGCAGGGCGGCGGTGCGGCCGCGGCGGCGGGTGATGTCGGAGCAGGTGACGTCGATGGTGAGGGCGGCGGGTGCGGTACCGACGTGGAGGTGTGCGGGGTCGAGGGTGAGGGTGAGGTCGTGCATGACGAAGTTGTGGTCGAGGGGGACGCCGTATTCGGTGTGGGCGAGGAGGAGTCCGCTCTGGCGGATGGTTTCTGCGGCGATGAGGGGGTCGTGGCGGCCGTTGATGGGGGTGAAGAAGGAGTGGGCGCGGGGCCACTGGGCGCTGACGGTGAAGCGGTCCTGGCCGGTGCGGTGCCAGTCGGTGAGGAGGACCTCGGCGACGGAGGCGCGGTGGACGAACTCCTTGGGGACGGTCCGGGTCAGGGACAGGTGAGCGAAGGCGTCCCGCCCCGCCGCCGCCCCTGTACCCC
>NZ_JAENRY010000744.1 GCF_016612545.1 Streptomyces sp. MBT65
ACGTAGGTCTGCAGGGTGGTGCGCGCACTGCGCGGCGGCACCGCCCCCCACAGCTCCTCGACCAGCGCGGCCACCGGCACCACCTGATCGGCACGCAGGGCCAGCAGGCCCAGCACCCGCCGCGGCTTCGGCGCCGTCGGCACGACCGACACACCGTTCTCACGCACCGCCAGCGCACCCAGCACTTCGATGTCCACACTCAACTCCCCCACGAGGCCGCCACGACAGCAGGCACACGGCCCCGCACTCCGGGACCGCCAGACGCCCGGGCCGGCACAGCACCCGAACCCCTCGATAAAAAAACAGCACGGACGGTTTGTCAATGCGCGGGGGACATACCGCCCCACGGAGCGCACAGATCCGGCCAACCCGGCACCCGCCAGAACGCGGGCAGGACAGGAACGCAGAGCAGGGGTGCGGTACGGGAGGACCGCCCGGACGAGGCACCGGACGCGGGGTGGGTGTCGGGCGCGGACCGCTCGGATCGGACGAGGCTCGCGCGGGGCGCGGGCGCCGGGTGGGGCGCCGAG
>NZ_JAENRY010000745.1 GCF_016612545.1 Streptomyces sp. MBT65
TCGGGGAGGGGAAGGAGGCCGCCGGGGAGGTGGCCTCGGGGTCGGCCGGGTCGACGGGGGCCGCGGCCTGGACGTCGAAGCGGTAGTCGTTCGACTGGCCGATCCAGTCCCCGTCGTCGGCATGACGTTGGACGACGGCCGCGTCGGCGGTGATCTCGTTCGCCACGGTGTCCGGGGCGAGGGCGAGGCGGACCTTCACCGTGAGGGTCTTGCCGGGGTCGACGGTGAAACCGGGGAAGCCGTCGTCGAAGGCGCCGACGAGTTCGGCCTCGTCGGTCCTTTCGAAGCGGACGGGGTGGGGGCGGGGGTCGACGCCGTCGTAGAACTCGAGTCCGGGCTGGGACGGTTTCAGCGCGCGCTGCCGGTCGACGAGGACGACGACCGGGTGGATCGCGGTGCAGCGGCGGGTGGTGGTGTTGGTGAGGTCGAGATACCAGGTGCCGGGGCCGCCGCCGGCCGTGTAGGAGTCGGGGCCGTCGTGGATGCGAGTGGTGAGGGGGAAGGTGCGGGCGTCGGGGGCGGCGC
>NZ_JAENRY010000746.1 GCF_016612545.1 Streptomyces sp. MBT65
AGGAGAACCTGGAGCGGGGGGCTGCGGGCCAGGGCGCCGGTGTCGTCCGTGTCGGGGGCAGCGGGGATGAGGAGCTGCCGGCTATCGGCCAGAGCATCGGCGACGCCCATACTGCCGACACGAGCGACGAGTTCAGCCCGGCCGCCGGCCAGGGCACCCGTGACGTCCGTGTCGTAGCGACCCGGAACGAGGATCTGGCGGCTGTCGGCCCGGAGGCCGGCGACGCCCGTGTCGCCGCCACGGACTACGGGTTCCGCCCGGATGCGGGCCCCGGCGCCGGCGACGTTCGTGTCGAGGCCGCCCGTGACGAGGAGCTGCCGGCCGTCGGCCAGGACCCCGCCGACGTCCATGCTGCCGCCGCTCGCGACGAGTACCGCCCGGCCGCCGGCCAACACACCGACACCACCCCTGCCACCGCCGACCGCGCCGAGCATGCCGAACACCCGCAGGTCGCCGACCAGGACACCTACGACTACGACCCCCGTGTCACCACAGCCCCGGCCCCGGCCGACCTGCTCGCCCC
>NZ_JAENRY010000747.1 GCF_016612545.1 Streptomyces sp. MBT65
CACCCCGCGGGGTGCACACGCCGCCGGACACCGGACACCCGGCAGAAGACAGACAGACCGCACACGCACGACAGAGAGAACAGACGCCGTACGGACAGCGGCGGAACCGGTGACAGCACCGGACAGACCACACCCCGCCACCACGACACGCCGGACACCAGCTCCTGGACACCCCGCCGCTCGGACACCCGGCATCCGGTGCTCGGGCACCGCGGCACGCGGCCACCCCACGGGCAGACCCCGCGCGCCGCACGGCAGGCCGACACACAGCACACCCGGCAGGCCGGACACCACGGCCGGACAACACCAGCACCCAGCAGCACCGGCGGGCCAACCCCGGGCCCGACCCGGACAGGCCTCCACTCCGCCACCGCCACCAGCGGGAGCCCTCGGCGACACGCAGCCGCAACCCGGCCGGCCCAGCACACACACCCACACCGCCAGGACCACGCACGACCAGCACCGCACCGCACCGCACCGCACCGCACCGCACCGCACCGCACCGCACCGCACCGCACCGGGCATGGTCCGCCGGGCCGGACGGACCACACGCACCCGCCGCGCCACCACCCGGCACCGGACCACGGACAGCACCCCCCGCCCTCACCCGGGCACCCCGCACCGCCGGAAGCCGCCGGATCACCCCGCACCCCCGGGAACCACACCGCGCCGCGCCGTGCCGTACGGTGCCGTGCCGTGCCGTGCCGCGCCGTGCCGCGCCGTGCCGCGCCGTGCCGCGCCGCGCCGTGCCGCGCCGTGCCGCGCCGTGCCGGAAGACTCTGCGGCCAGCCGGCCGGTGCCGGCACCGGTGCGGGTGCGGGTGCGGGTGTCCGCCCGTGTTCCGGGCCGGGGCATCCACACCGGCACCGGCACCCGCACCCGCACCCGCACCG
>NZ_JAENRY010000748.1 GCF_016612545.1 Streptomyces sp. MBT65
GTGCGGCGGGGGTGACGGGGCGTGGGCGGGGGCCAGTTCGACCACACCGCGGGCGTGCGGGCCGAAGGAGACCGCGAGCCGGTCGGGGGTCTCCGTGACCACCCGCACCGGTACGTCGACCGAGGGCGTCGCCGTCAGCCACCGGTCGAACCGGGCCTCGTGCACGGCGACCGCGCGCCTGCCGGGGGCGGCCCGCTCCGCCGCCTCGATGATGTGCTGGACGATCGTGGTGGCGGGGACCACCGGCCAACGGTCCGCCACATCCGGCCAGTCGGCCCGTTGCGGGAAGAAGCAGTGGTCCATGAGGTAGGGCATGGACTCGGGGGAGACATGGACCGTGGTCTCCCATTCCCGTACGGGAGGGGGGAGTTGGAGTGGTGGCACGGGGGCGGACACCCGGGGCGCGGGGACGGCCGCCCAACTCATCAGCGCGGGCAGCGGTCGTCGTACCGCACACACCGCGGCCGTCCCCGCGCCCCGGGTGTCCGCCCCCGTGCCACCACTCCAACTCCCCC
>NZ_JAENRY010000749.1 GCF_016612545.1 Streptomyces sp. MBT65
CGGCGGCACCCTGCCCGGCGGCGAACGCCGTCCCGACCTGCGCGACTACACCGCCTGGACCGCCGCCCAGGACCCGCGGCCCGCCCGGGCCCTGTGGGCGCGCTGGACACCGCCCGGCGCCGCCCCCGCCGCCTCCCGCCCGGGCCGCCCGGGCGCTCCCACCGGCCTGAGCGGGGTCGGCCGGGCCCGGCTGCGTCTGGACGCCGCCGAGACCGTCCGCCTCGCCCGCTGGGCCGCCGCCCGGGGCACCGCGGAGAGCAGCGTGCTGCAGGCCGTCTGGGCGATGCTGATCCACCGCGCGTCCGGCGCCACCGGACCGGCCCCGGTGTGCTTCGCGGTGACCGTCCCGGGCCGGGGCATCCCGCTGGACGGCGCGGCCTGGCTGCCGGGCCCGCTGCGCAACCTGCTGCCGGTGTCCCTCGAGGTCGACCCGGCCGGCCCGGTGTCCCGGCTGCTGCGCCACCTGCGCGACCGCGCCCTGGACATGGCCGCCTACGAATGGCTCCCCGC